>JAABSI010000036.1 GCA_011390455.1 Trueperaceae bacterium | reverse complement strand
CAAGCAGCGCGCCGCGTTCGCGCGCGAGCGCGACCTGGGGGACGCCTCCAGCTGATGGCGACCCAGACCATCGTGCAGACGGTCGCGCGCACCCTCGCCGACGAGATGGCGCGCGACGAGCGCGTCGTCGTGCTCGGCGAGGACGTCGGCAAGCGCGGCGGCGTGTTCCTGGCGACCGAGGGCCTCTTCGACCGCTTCGGGCCCGACCGGGTGATCGACACGCCGCTCGCCGAGGCCGCGATCCTGGGGGCCGCGGTCGGTATGGCGGTGCACGGCTTGCGCCCGGTGGCCGAGATCCAGTTCGCCGACTACGTGTTCCCGGGCTTCGACCAGCTGGTGTCGCAGGCGGCGAAGCTGCGGTACCGCTCCGGTGGCGGCTTCACGGCGCCCATGGTGGTGCGGATGCCCTCGGGGGGCGGCGTCGCCGGTGGCCACCACCACTCGCAGAACCCCGAGATCCATTTCGTCCACACGCCGGGATTGCAGGTCGTGTACCCGTCGACCCCCACCGACGTGAAAGGGCTCCTCACGAGCGCCGTGCGCGGCGACGACCCGGTCGTCTTCATGGAGCCCAAGCGGCTCTACCGCGCGATCAAGGAAGACGTTCCCGACGACCCCGACTTCGTGGTGCCGATCGGCCAGGGCGTCGTGCGGCGCCAGGGCGACGACGTCGTGTTGATCAGCTACGGCGCCAGCATGTTCGAGACGCTCAAGGCCGCCGACGCCCTGGCGGACCAAGGGATCTCCGCCGACGTCGTCGACCTGCGGTCGCTGCTTCCGTGGGACGAGGACCTGGTGCTCGAGCGGGTCGCGCGCGTCGGGCGCGTCGTCGTGATCAGCGAGGCGCCGCGGACCGGCTCGTTCGCCAGCGAGGTGGCGGCGACGATCGCCGAGGAGGCGCTCGATCTGCTCGAGGCGCCCCCGGTGCGCGTCACCGGCTTCGACACCCCGTATCCGTACGCCCAGGACCGGACCTACCTGCCCGGCCCCGACCGCATCCTGCACGCCGTGCAGCGCGTGCTCGACTACTGACCCGAACGACCCGTCCGCGCGCCGACCCGCGGCGCGCCCTGGAGGACCCGTGCCCGAAGACGTCAAACTGCCCGAACTCGCCGAGTCGGTCGTCGAGGGCGAGATCGTCCAGTGGCTCGTGCAGGTGGGCGACGTCGTCGTCGCCGACCAGCCGTTCGTCGAGGTGATGACCGACAAGGTGACCGTCGAGCTCCCCGCGCCCTTCGCCGGGCGGGTGGTGGAGCTCGCCGTCGCCGAGGGGGCCGTGGTGCCGGTCGGCGCGGTGCTCGCGCGCGTCGAGCGGGGAGCCGGGGCGGCGCCGGCCGAGGCGGCCGCGCCTGCGGCGGCCAGCGCGCCCAAGCCCAAGCCCGAGGACGCCGACGCCGACGACGGCGACGATCGCGGCGACGACGGCGACGACGGCGACGAGCGCAGCCTCTTCCGCGCGCGGGACGGCGGCGCGGACGACGCGCTCCCGGCCGTGAAGCGCACCGGTGCCGGTGGGCGTCGGATCGCGCCGGCGACCAGCTCGTCGCCCCGCGGCGCCTTCGGACGCGTCGTGGCGGTCCCGGCGGCGCGCCGGCTCGCTCGCGAGCTCGGCGTGCCCATCGAGCAGGTCCTGGGCTCCGGCCCCTCGGGCCGCGTCCGCGTCGACGACGTCCGCGGTCACGAAGGGCGCGTCGCGCCGGCCGCGTCGGGCCTGCCGGCCTCCATCCGGCCCTCCACCCCCAAGGGGTTCGAGGACCGCGAGCGGCGGGTGCCGCTGCGCGGCATGCGGCGCGCGATCGCGAACCACATGGTCGCCTCGCACCTGCACAGCGTGCGCACGCTCCACGTCGACGAGGCCGACGTCACGGAACTCGTGCGCCTGCGCGAGCGCCTGAAGCCGCGCGCCGAGGCGCGCGGGGTGCGGCTGTCGTACCTGCCGCTGATCATGAAGGCGGTCGGCCAGGTGCTGCCGCACTTCCCGTCGCTCGCGAGCGCGCTCGACGACGTCACGCAGGAGGTCGTGCTCCGCGAGTACGTCAACCTGGGCATGGCGGTCTCGACCGACGTCGGCCTGGTGGTGCCGGTGGTGCGCGACGTCGACCGCAAGCCGTTGATCGACGTGGCCGAAGAGCTCCAGGGTCTCGCCGAGAAGGCCCGCACCGCCACGCTCGCACCGGACGACGTGCGCGGCGGCAGCTTCTCGATCACCAACATCGGCAGCGTCGGCGGTCTCTTCAGCTTCCCGATCATCAACGTCCCCGAGGCCGCCATCCTCGGCGTCCATGCCATCCGGAAGCGGCCGGTGGTGCTCCCCGACGACACCATCGCGGCGCGGCCGATGCTCTACCTCAGCCTCGCCTTCGACCACCGCTTGGTGGACGGTGCGGACGCCGCGCGCTTCACCAACCAGCTGATCGACCTGCTGCAGGCGCCGGAGGCGATGCTGCTCGACGCCTAAGCGCGCCGCGCGGACGCCGGGGGGCTTCGCCCCCACGGCTGCGCGGCGTTGCGGTCGCTTCGCGCCCGCCGCGTCGACGACGCGTCGTGGCGACGGACGCGACGCGACGCGCCCCCTCGTGTAAGGATTCTGTAAGGTTCCCGTAAGGTGCGGGTCCCTAACCTAACCGCGGGTAGGTGACCATGGCGTTAGTGCCCCACAACCGAAGAACGTCCCGAAGCGGCTTCAGCCTCCTCGAGCTGCTCGTCGTGCTCGCGGTGCTCGCGATCGCCTTCACGTTGGTGGCGATCGCGGGCCGCGGGATCCTCCAGCGGAGCGCGGAGCGCTCGGTCGTCCACACGTTCCAGCAGGCGGTGTGGCAGGGCGCCACGATGGCGGCCGCGCGCGGGTTCCGCACCGAGCTCGTGCGGGACGGAGACGTACTGGTCGTTCGGCGCCTCGCCGACGGCGAGGTCCTGCGCACCTTCGAGCTCGACCCCGGCGCCACCGTCGATCTCGACGACGGGCAGGTCCTCGTCTTCACCCCACCCGGCTCGGTCCTCGAGTCCTCGCTCGACGCGCTCCCCGACCCCGTGCGGATCACCGCTGCGGGCGACACCTACGAGCTCGAGGTCTCGCTCATCGGCGAGGTGCGGGTCCGATGACGGGGCGCCGTGGCCTGACGATCATCGAGGTCCTGGTCGCGCTGGCGATCATCGCGGTGGCCTTCACGCTGCTCTCGACCGCCCTCGTGGGCAGCCTGCAGCAGACCAGCCGCGCCGGCACCCGGACGCAGACGACGCAGTACCTCGAGTTCCTGGGCCGACAGGTCGCCGGAGGCTCCGCGGCGGTCCTCGCGCCGGCGGGCACGCCGATCGCGTGGGCCTACGGCGCGTTCGACGACGCCTTCCCGGAACTGCCGGGCGCCGGCGGGGCGGACGCCGCGGCGTACCGCGCCGAGGTCGTCCAGGTCGCGACCGTGGCCTTCGCCGGGGCCTCCGCGGTCCAGTACCGCATCACCGTCTGCACGCAAGCCGCCACGGGCGAGACCTGCGTCGCCGGCACCACCCTGGGCCCGCCGCCGTCGGCGGGTGGCACCCCGCCGCTGCTGCCGGGGATCAACTGATGGAGCGGACGATGAAACGAACCGCCGGCTTCTCGCTGATCGAGGTGCTGATCGCGCTCGCGATCTTCACCGTCGTCGCCGCCCTCGCCGGGTCCGGCATCGTCCAGGCCCTGCGCCTGCAGGCGCTCAACGAGACGAGCACCTCGCTCCAGGCGAAGCTGCGGCGCGTCACGCAGGTCGTCGCCCAGGACCTGCGCTCGGCCGTCTTCGGTGGCTTGACCGACACCCCGGTCGCCAGCGGCGCCACCGGGCTCTCCTTCACCCTCGCGGATCGTGGCCAGGGGTACGAGGTGCTCCCGTCCGGCGGCAACAGCTTCCCCAACTCGGCGAACGTCGACATCTTCGCGGTGGCCCCGAACGCGGCCGCCCTGGGGCTCGAGGACACCGAGGCGATGATGGTGAACCAGACCGGCGACGCCATCGTCTTCACCGTCACCAACGTCACCGGCGTCGGCCCCGTGGCGCGGCAGCAGTGGAACGTCGTGCACGCCGGCTGCAACAACACGATCGCGTACGTGCCGCCCGTGCGGCTGTTCTCGGTGGCGTCGGTCGGGTACCGCTTCGACGCCGACGCGGGCGAGCTGCTGCGCCAGGTCGGGGCGGGCGCCGAACGAGTGGTGGCCTTCGGACTGTCGGACGTGGCGTTCGCCTACGCCTACGAGGCCGAGGACGGCACCACCGTCGTGCGCGCCACCCCCTTCGACGACGGCGGCGGCCCGCTGCGGATCGCCGACGTCGGGGGCGTCGTGCACGTGCTGTCGGGCATCCAGCTGACCGTGACCGCCGAGGAGGGCGCCGGCGGCCGCACGGTGGAACGCAGCTACGTCGCGCACGTGCGGATGCCGGACGCCGGCACCGTGAACCTTCGATCGGTGGTGAGTTGCCCGTGATCCCGAACCGTTCGCGCCGCGGCGTGGCCCTCCTGACCGCGCTCGCCATCCTGGTCGTCGTGGGCGGCATCGCCGCGCTCATGTTCGCCCGCACGCTCGGCGAGATCCAGCATTCCGGCGACGACTCGGGCATCGTCCAGACGCTGCTGCTGGCCCGAGGCGCGGCCAACCTCGGGGGTGCGGTCCTGCAGGGTCCGGTCCGCGACGCGCTCGACGCCATCGTGCAGACCACGTCGTCGACCTCGGCGCGCTGGTCGTACGGCATCGGCACCGGCGACGCACCGGAGCCCGCCAGCGTCGTCCGGGCCCTGACCACCGACGTCGGCTCCGTCGCGGCACTGCTCCAAGACGAGATCGACGACCTGTTGTGCGGCGCGACCGTGCCCGGGCTCGACGGCGGCGGCGCGTTGTCGTTGCGCATCCACGTGGCCGGCCCCTCGTGCGGCGACGCGCTGCCGGGCGGGGTGACGCTCCCGCCGGGGCGCTTCGTCTCGGGGCTGCCGCGCGACGGGTCGGGCAGCGCCAACGACCAGACCTTCGCGCTTCCCTTCGTCATCGTGGCCGAGGGCGCGGTCGGGCCCTACCGGCGCAACGTCGTGACCTCCGGCGAGTACCAGTTCACCGTCGGTCGCGCGAGCTTCGCCCAGTACGCGCTCTTCACCAACGTCCACCGCTCCGGCCCGGGGAACGCCAGCGAGATCTGGTTCACCGAGAACACGCTCTTCGACGGCCCGGTCCACACCAACCAGTACTTCCGCTTCTACCGCAACCCGTGGTTCGGCGGTGCGGTCACGAGCGCCGGGTGCGCCAACCCGGGCCTGGCCTCGTGCAGCTCGGGCGCCGGCACCGACGGCGCCGAGTTCTACGGCGAGGGCTTCGAGTCGGTGGCGCAGATGCCGTCCCCCACCAGCCCGTCGTACAGCAACGCCTTCGGGACCCACGCGCCCGAGCTCGCCGGCGGCGTCGACTGGAGCGCCACCTTCGTCCCGCTTCCGAGCAACGCGCAAGACCAGGAGAACGCCGCGCAGGCGAGCGGCATCGCCTTCGACCGCGACCTGGACTCGCTGGTGCTCGCCGCCGTCGACGCCGCCGGCGATCCCGTCCCCGCCGACGGCAGCGTCGCGGCGACCCACCAGACGATCGAGGCGTGCTACGCCGATCGCGTGCGCATCAGCGGTCGGTGGGGCACCGCGAACGTGGACGTGGAGGTCTGCGACACCTACCGCTACGCGGCCGACGGCGCGCTCGACCAGCGCCGCGTGACGCGCCGCAACGGCAACGTCGTGGCCGCCTACAGCTACGATTGGCAGGCCACCGGCACCACGTTCAACGGCGTCATCCACACCACCGGCGACGTGGAGCGCTTCACCGGCCCCGGCCGCGCCGGCTGGGGGCCCGAGACGGCCTCGCCGGCGCTCGCGTCCTTCGCCCAGATCACGGTCGCGGCCGAGGACGACATCTACATCACGGGCGACCTGACGTACGAGCAGCCGCCGTGCTCCGGCGCGCCGACCCGCACGGGCTCGGTGGTCACGCCGGCCACCTGCGACGACCTTGGGGCGCAGAACATCCTGGGTGTCTACAGCCAGGAGGGCGACGTGCTCATCGGCCACAACAACTGGTCGAACGCCGACAACGCGCCCGACGACGTGACCATCCACGGCGTGCTCATGAGTTCGCGCGGGATCGTCGGCGTCGAGAACTACGACTTCGGCGCCGCCCGCGGAAGCGTGAACCTGATCGGCGGCGTCATCGAGTACTACTACGGCGCCTTCGGCACCTTCAACAGCCGGACGGGATCGATGAGCACGGGCTACAGCCGCGCCTTCACCTACGACCGCCGTACCGCGGCCGGCCTCGCGCCGCCCTACTTTCCGACGATCGGGGAGGACGGCGTCAAGTCGGTCTTGACGTTCGCGTACTCGCAGCGGGAGCAGGTCGAGTAAGCCTTCCGCGGACGGCTTGGGGGCTTCGCCCCCGAAGCCTGCGGAAGGTTGCGGTCGCTTCGCGACCGCGCCGCGGACGGCGTGGGGGCTTCGCCCCCGAAGCCTGCGGAAGGTTGCGGTCGCTTCGCGACCGCGCCGCGGACGGCGTGGGGCGCTAAGCGCCCCTACGCCTGCGGCAGGCTGCGACCATGCCCGACGCGCTTGCCGCGCCGGCCCCGGTAGGCTGCGCGGGTGACCCCCGACGACCTCCCCGTCCTCCCGCGCCAGCCCGGCTGCTACCTGTGGCACGCGGCCGACGACCGGGTGATCTACGTGGGCAAGGCGATCGACCTGCGCTCGCGCGTACGGTCGTACTTCGGGGCGACGTCGGGCGCCAAGGCGCACCTGATCACGCGCGACGCCGAGCGGCTCGAGTACATCGTCACGACGAACGAGGTCGAGGCGCTGATCCTCGAGGCGAACCTGATCAAGCGCTACAAGCCGCACTACAACGTGCTGCTCAAGGACGACAAGTCCTACCCCTTCCTCAAGCTCACCAACGAGCCCTTCCCGATGCTCGAGTTCACGCGCCGGGTCGTCAAGGACGGCGCCCAGTACTTCGGGCCGTACCCCAACCCGAGCGTGGTGCGGCGCGTCCAGGAGCTGGTGGCGGCGGTCTTCCCGCTGCGCCAGAACAGCGGTTCCCCGATGGTGAAGCGCAAGAAACCGTGCCTGCGCCACCACATGGGGCGCTGCCCGGCACCGTGCATCGGCGCGGCCGACCCCGTCGCCTACGCCGCCACGGTCGCCCAGGTGCGCGCCTTCCTGGAGGGCCGGGTGGAGGAGACCATCGGTCTGCTCGAGAGCGACATGAAGGCCGCGGCGTCGCGCACGGACTTCGAGCTCGCCCGCACCTACCGCGATCGCCTCGAGGCGCTCAAGCGGCTCACCGGCTACGAGTCGACGGTGCAGTCCTCCGCGGGCGAGGACCTCGACTTCCTCGGCGTGGCGCAGGCGGGCGACGCCGCCATGGTGCAGCTGTTCCAGATGCGGCGGGGCCGCGTCGTCGGGCGCGACAAGCGCTACCTGACCGGCGCCGCGAACGCGAGCGTCGCCGAGGTGCTCGAGCCGTTCATGGCCGAGTACTACGGGATGGCCACCCACGTGCCCCCGTTGGTGCTCGTGCCCGCGAGCGACCTGCACGCCCCCACCTGGGAGGCCTTCCTGGCGCTGCGGGCGCGGCGCAAGGTCGAGGTGCGGGTGCCCCGGCGCGGCGACAAGGTGGCGCTGCTCGAGATGGCCGAGCGCAACGCCCGCACCGGTCTCGAGGCCGAGCTCGCGCTCCTGGAGAAGCGCGGCGAGGCGCCGGGCGTCAAGGAGCTGCAGACCGTGCTGGGCCTCGAGACCCCACCCTGGCGGATGGAGGGCTTCGACATCTCGAACCTGATGGGCACCCACACGGTGGCCAGCCTCGTGGTCTTCGAAGGGGGGCGCGCCAAGAAGAGCGAGTACCGCCGGCTGCGCATCCGCGGCCTCGACAAGCCCGACGACTTCGCCTCGATGCACCAAGCCGTGTACCGCCGCTTCACCGGGCGCCTCGCCGATCAGCTCGCCCCGCCCGATCTGCTGCTGATCGACGGCGGCAAGGGGCAGCTCTCCGCCGCGCAACGGGCCCTGCGCGAGGCCGGGGTCGACGTGCCGCTGGTGGGCCTGGCCAAGCGCGTCGAGACGATCGTCACCCAGGACGGCCGCGAGGTGCTGCTCCCCAACGCCCATCCGGCGCTGAAGCTGCTCATCCACGCGCGCGACGAGGCGCACCGGACGGCGGTGGGCTACAACCGCCAACGCCGAGGCCAGGCGATGACCCGCAGCCTGCTCGACGACGTCCCCGGGGTGGGGCCCAAGCGGCGCGACGCGCTGCTCGCGCGCTTCTCCTCGATCGACCAGCTGCGCGAGTCGAGCGTCGCCGAGCTCGCCGCGATCCCGGGCGTGGGGCCGGTGGCGGCGGCGGCGGTCAAGGCCTACTTCGAGCCGGAGGTCGACGTTTCGGACCTCGGCGAGATCGACGACGCCGACGCGCGGGTCCCCCAGGCCTAGTACTCCGTCTTCTGCCCCATCGGGTGGACCAGCAGCTCGTCGAGGCGCACCCGCGCCGGGCGGGTGACCGCGAAGGCGATCGCCTCGGCGACGTCGGCGCTCTCGAGCGCACCGTACTCGGCGGGGCGTTCGGTGCCGTCGGCGAAGGCCGTCGCCACGACGCCGGGGCGGATCTCGGTGACGCGCACGCCGTCGGCCTCGACCTCCATTTGGAGCGCCCGGCCGAAGGCGCGCTGCGCGTGCTTCGAGGCGGTGTAGAGCGCGCCGCCGGCGAAGGTGCGGGCGCTGACGTCGCTCGTCACGAGGACCGCGTGGCCCTTGCGGGCGCGCAGGTCGGCGAGGAAGGCCTGCACCACCAAGAAGGTCCCGCGCACGTTCACGTCGAAGACGCGGTCCCAGTCCTCCTGCGTCGTCGTCTCGATGGGGCCGAAGACCCCGATCCCGGCGTTCGCGACCAGGACGTCGACGAGGCCGTGGTCGCGGTGGACGGCGTCCGCGAAGGCGTGCACCGAGCCCGGGTCGGCGACGTCGAGCGGCAGCGCGTCCACGTGCGCGTGCTCGGCGGCCAGCTCCGCGAGCTCGTCCGTGGTGCGGGCGCCCGCGACGACGCGCGCGCCGAGCTCCGCGAGGGAGCGGACCGTCGCGCGGCCGATGCCGCGGCTGGCGCCGGTGACGATCGCCAGGCGTCCGTCGAGCGGTCGGGCGGGTGGGATCGAGCGGGTCACGGCGTACCTCCTCGGGGGTCGCGCGGCGCGGGCGCGCGCGTGCGCGCCGCCCAGGCGGCGCGTTCGAGCGCCATCTGCACGTCCACGCGCCCTTGGCGCGCCGGGACGCGCCGATGCTCCTCGAACCCGACCTTCTTGAACGCGGCCTGCGCCCTGGGGTTGTCGGCGAAGGTGTGCAAGCGCACCCGCTCCAACCCGAGGTCGGCGAAGGCGTGGTCGAGCAGCGCTTCGATCGCCTCGGGGCCGTAGCCGCGCCCCCAATGGCTGCGCTCGCCGATGATGATGCCGAGCGTCGCCTCGTGGCCGCGCAGGTCGTACAGCTCGATGGTGCCCACGTAGTCGCCGCGTTCGTCGTAGATGCCGTACGTGCGCCGGTCGGGGCGGCGGGCGTCGCTGCGCAGCACCCGCCGCAGCAACCACATCGGCATGCGGCTCGGGGGCGTGCCGTTCAAGAAGGCGATCTCGGGGTCGCGGAAGTGGGCGTGGATGCGGCGCCAAGCGGCCGGCCCGGCGTCGGCGAGCGGGCGCAGCGTCACCCGCCCTTGCGCCAACACGGGCTGCGGGGCGGCCGATGCGGCCGACGCGGCGTTCATGGAGCCCAGTGTACGCTGGCCCCGTCCACGGTTCGAGCGTCGCCGACGCGTCGCCGAGGCGCTCCGCGCGCGCGTGGACCCGAGGAGCTCCGATGTCCGACGATCCCGTCCGCCGCTTCGCCGAACCGTTCGCGCGCCTGCGCGACGCCATCGCGCGGGTGGTGCTCGGTCAGCGCGTGCTGGTCGAGGACCTGCTCGTGGCGGCGCTCGCCCGCGGGCACGTGCTCATCGAGGGCGCGCCCGGTCTGGGCAAGACCCGCCTGGTGCGCGCCTTCGCCGACGCCACCGAGCTCACCTTCGGCCGCGTGCAGTTCACGCCCGACCTGATGCCGGCGGACGTGACCGGCAGCACCGTCTTCGTCGAGGAGGCGCGCGAGCGCCGCTTCGAGTTCCAGCCCGGCCCCGTCTTCCACCACGTGCTCCTCGCCGACGAGATCAACCGCGCCACCCCCAAGACGCAGTCGGCGCTGCTCGAGGCCATGCAGGAGCGTGCGGTCACGGTCGGTGGCGTCCGGCACGAGCTCCCGGACCCGTTCGTGGTGCTCGCCACCCAGAACCCGATCGAGATGGAGGGGACCTATCCGCTGCCCGAGGCGCAGCTGGACCGGTTCCTCTTCAAGCTCGACGTGCCGCGCCCGGACGCCGCGACCCTGCGCCAGGTGCTGGTCGCCACCACGGGCGTGGAGGACGAGCCGCCGCGCGACGTGGTCGCTCGGAGCGAGTTCCTCGCGATGCAGGAGCTGCTGCGCAACGTGCCGGTGGCGTCGAGCGCCCTCGAATGGGTGGTGGAGCTCGTCGAGGCGACCCACGTCCATCCGCTGGTCCGCTTGGGCGCCAGCCCGCGCGGCGCTCAGGCGATGGTGCTGGCCGCGAAGGGCTTCGCGCTGGCGGCCGGGCGGCCGCACGTGGAGCTCGAGGACCTGCGGCGCGCGGCGCTGCCGGCGCTGCGCCATCGCCTGCTGCTCTCGTTCGAGGCCGAGGTCGAGGGCATGGACCCCGATCAGGTGGTCCAGGAAGCGCTGACGACGGTCGACGGCCGCGGTCGCGGCCGCTAGGGCCGCGGGGCCCGCGCCGTGATCAGCGCCGCCACGCGCCGCGCGCTCGACCGGTACGCCCTCGCCGCGCGCGAGCTGAGCGCCGCGAGCGGCGAACGCAGCGCACGCGAGGCGGGGAGCTCGGTCGAGTTCCACGACTTCCGGCCGTACCAGCCGGGCGACGAGCTGCGCGCGGTCGATTGGCGCGCGTACGCTCGCTCGAAGCGGCTCGTCACGCGGCTCTACCAGGCCGAGCGGACGATCGACGTCCACGTGGTCCTCGACGTGAGCGCGAGCATGGGGCTGGGCGACAAGGCCGCCCACGCCCGCACCATCGCCGAGATCGTGACCTACGCGGGGCATCGCGACGCCGTCACCCGCGTGCACACGACGGGCGGAGCGAGCAGCCCGGCGGCGCAGGGGCGGATCGGGCTGGCGCGCGCCTGGGGGTTGCTCGAGGCGGCCGCGCCCGAACCGGCGGCCCTCGCCACGGGCGCCGAAGCGGCGCCCGGACCGGTCGAGGGGGTCCGCCGCTTCGCGCTCGGGCTCCCGCGGGTGCGCGGTGCGGCGCTCGCCGTGGTCGTCTCCGACCTGTTCGACCCGGCGCCGTGGCGCGGTGCCCTCGTCGCGCTGCGCGCCCGCGGCCTGGACGCGGCGTTCCTGCAGGTGGTCGCCGACGACGAGATCGATCCCCCCGTGGGCCGCTTCGAGGTGCGCGACGTCGAGACCGGCGAGCGCCGCGCGGTCGACGAGGCCGAGGTGCGCGCCTACCGCATCGCCGTCCAGGCCTTCGTGCGGCGGACGCGCGCCGCGCTGGCGCAGGCGGGCGTGGCCCACGTGTTGTTGCGGGTGCCGCCCGAGCCGGATGCGCTCGCGCGCGAGCGATGGGCGCTGGCGGCGCTGCGGCGGGCGCGCGTGCTGGTGCCGCGCTGAGCGGCGGCCCCGCCGGTACGATGAGCGCGTGGACGTGATCGGGCGCGTGCTGGACACGGGCGAAATGGTGCTCCGCGAGGTCGGCCGCGGCGCGCTCGCGCGCGTGTACCTCGTGTCCGACGGCACCGCGGTGCGCGCCCTCAAGCTGCTTCCCGCGGGGCGCGACGACCGCGCCGACCACGAGTTCCGCGTGGCCCACGGGCTCGACCACCCGCGCGTGGGGCACGTCGACGCCCGTCTGGACCTCGACGGTCGGCCGGGCCTGCTGCTCCCCTTCGTCGCCGGGCGGCGGTTGATCGCCCGCGGCGCCAGCGTCGCGGATCGGCTCGCCTACCTCACCGCCTTCGGCGACCTGCTCGACGCCCTCGCTTATCTGCGGCTGCGCGGCGTGGTGCATCGCGACGTCAAGCCCGAGAACGTGCTCGTCGACCGCAGCGGCCGGGCCCGCCTCATCGACTTCGACCTCGCGCTGCGCATCGACGAGCGCGACCGGGCCCCCCGGGCGGCGGGCACGCTCGCCTACCTGAGCCCGGAGCAGGCGCGCGGGGCGCCGGCGACCTTCGCGGCCGACCTGTACGCCGCCGGGGTGCTGCTGCACACGGCGCTGACCGGCGAGGCGCCGGTCGGTCCGGACGCGCTCCCGCGCCCGTCCGTGCTCGATCGGGCCCTCGCCCCCGCGGACGATCTGGTGCTCGACCTGCTCGCCGCCGACCCGGACCGCCGCGTCGCCGAGGCGGACCGTGCGCGCCCTCGCCTCGACGCGCTGATGGCCGAGTGGCGCAGCTTCGCAGCGTCGTAGGATGGCGCGATGAACGAACGCCTGGCCGTCGCGGCCCTCGCCGTGTTGGCGCTCCTCTCGCTGTGGGCCGCTCCGTGGGCGACCTTCAACCGCGAGACCGGCGCACGAGCCGCCGTCCTCCTCCTGCCCAACCGCACCATCGACTTCACCGATCGCACCGAGCCGGTGACCGTGCCCAACCAAGGCGCGGTATTGGTCCTGAGCGCGCTGGCGCTCACGGGCATGGCGGGGGGGGCCGCGCTGCGCGGCCGAGCCCGCTCGGTCGTCTGGCTCGCGACCGGCGTGCTCGCGATCGGCGCGACCTCGTGGGGCCTCGGCGCGTTCGCCACCGCCGTCGAGGCGCGCCGCGCCGTCGCCTTCCAGGACGCCTTGGCGAGGCCGATCGCGAACCCGAGCGCCAGTCAGGACGCGGTGCGGTTGCAGGAGTTGGCCGACCAAGCCTTCGACCGGCCGGTCGACCGGAGCGTCGCGCTCGCCCGCGAGGCCGGCGTGGTGGTGCGGCGCTTGCCGTACGGCGGCTCCTCGTTCTCGTTGGCGGCGTTCCTGACCTACGTGGCGGGGGCGGTCGCGGTCTTCTTCGGGCTCCGCGTCGTGCCGCGCGTGAGCGCGGCGATCGACCGGATCGTCCTCGGGGTGGCGATCCCGCTCGTCTCGATCCTGCTCGCCCTCGTGGTCGCGGCGGTCGTGATCCTGGCGTTGCAGCCGACGCCGGTGGGGCGCGACTTCGCCATGGCGGGGCCGATGATGGCGCTGGCCGGGCGGCTGGACACCCTCTGGCACGCCTACTTCACGCTGTTCTCGGGCTCCCTCGGCACGCTCAAGGGCTTCTTGGACGCGCTCTCCTTCGCGACGCCGCTCATCTTCACCGGGCTGGCGGTCGGCTTCGGCTTCCGCGCGGGGCTGTTCAACATCGGCGCCCCCGGTCAGATGGTGCTCGGCTCGATCTTCGCGATGTTCGTCGGGTTGTACGTGCCGGGCCCGCCGCTCGTGGTGCTCCCGCTGGCGGTGCTCGGCGCGGCGCTGGGCGGTGCCTTCTGGGGCGCCATCCCAGGGATCCTCAAGGCGCGTTTCGGCGCCAACGAGGTCATCAACACCATCCTGCTCAACTTCGTGGCCGCCTCGCTGCTGCTCTTCATGCTCTCGGCGTCGCCCACCTTCGCGGCCTCGGCGGTCCGCGTCCTCCAGGTCGTCGGGATCGCGATCGCCGCCTCCGTCGTGGCGCTGATCGTGCCGCCCACCCGACGGCTGCTCGGGCGTGCACCTCGCCTCTCGCTGACGGTCGTCGCGGTGGCGGTCCTGGCGGCCTCGGTCGTCGTGGCGCAGCCGCGGCCGGGCGACGGGCCCGTGGTGCTGCAGCTTCCCTTCAAGGTCCCCGGCTCCGAGCCCAAGTCGTACGAGATCTCGGAATCGGCCCGGCTGCCGCGCCTGCCGGCCCTGTTCGGCATCGACCTGCGCGCCACGCCGGGCGCGAACACGGTCCCGGTGGACGTCGCGCTGTTCGCGAGCCTCGGTCTCGCGATCGCGGCGGTCTTCGCCGGCGGGCTCCTGGCGCCCATCCGCCGCCGCGGCCTCGCCGGTCGCCTGGCCTTCGCCGGCATCGTCGGCGGCGTCGGGTACGGACTGTTGGCCGCGCTCGGCGCGCGCGCAGTGCCGCTCGAGATCCCCGCGACCAACCTCAACCCGGCCTTCCTGATCGCGATCGCCGCGGCGGTGTTCGTCTGGTTGTTCCTGTTCCGCACCCGTTTCGGCTACGACCTGCGCGCCACCGGCCTGTCGCCCAAGGCGGCCGAGTACGGCGGCGCCAGCCTGGCGCGCAACACGGTGTTGGCGATGTCGATCTCCGGCGCCCTCGCGGGCCTCACCGCCACGCACTACGTGATGGGCGGCGCGCTCGAGGACTACGCGCTGCGCCAGTCGATCCCGACCGGCGACGGCTTCGACGGCATCGCGGTGGCGCTCCTGGGCAACAACCACCCGGTGGGCATCGTGCTCGCGGCCTTCCTGTTCGGCGTCCTCAAGAACGGCGGATCGGTCCTCAACATCACCTTCAGCGACCTCACCCGGGACGTGGTGTCGATGGTGCTGGCGCTGGTGGTGCTGTTCATCGCCGCCAAGGGCTTCTTGCCCGAGCGCTGGACCAACCCGGTGCGGCGCGCTCAGGCGCTCGGCGAACTGCCCGAGCCCGATGCGGCGCACGACGTCGGTACGTCGCTGCCTGCGGACGCGTCCACCACGGTCCACGCGCCCACGGCGGACGAGGGGGGCGCGCGCTGATGGAGAACGTCGTCCTGCTGACCCTGTTCGCCTCGGCGCTCCGCGCCACCACGCCGCTCCTGTTCGCGGCGCTGGGCGGGCTCTTCTCGGAGCGCGCCGGCGTGGTGAACATCGCCCTCGAGGGGATCATGATCTTCGGCGCGCTCGCGGCCGCGCTCGTGACGTACTACGTCGAGCTCCCCGTGCTGCGCGAGAACCCTGGCGCGGTCGTCTGGTACGCGCCGTGGATCGGGCTGTTGGCCGCGATGGTCATGGGCGCGCTGGTCGGCCTCGTGCACGCGCTGATCTCGATCCGCTACAAGGCCGATCAGATCATCTCGGGCGTGGCGATCAACCTCATGGCGATCGGCCTGCCCGCCGTGCTCCTGACCGGGCTGTTCGGCAACTCGACGACGTCGGCGACGATCGCCAACCGGTTGCCGCGCTGGGGCGACGGCGTGTTCACCTTCAGCCCGCTCGTGTTCATCGCCTTCGCGCTGGTACCCGTCGTGTGGTTCGTGGTCTTCCGCACGCCGTTCGGTTTGCGGCTGCGCGCCGTCGGCGAGCACCCGCACGCCGCCGACAGCGTCGGCATCTCGGTCACGCGCATGCGCTACGTGGGCGTCATGCTCTCCGGCGTGCTCGCGGCGGTGGGCGGGGCGTACCTCTCGATCGGCGGCTTCAACCAGTTCATCGCCGAGATGTCCGGCGGGCGCGGCTTCATCGCGCTGGCGGCGCTGATCTTCGGCAAGTGGCACCCGCTGGGGGTGCTGGGCGCGACGCTGCTGTTCGGTGCGTTCCAGGCGCTCGAGACCCAGCTCGGCGGGGGTCAGCTGTTGCCCCCCACGGTCGTGCAGAGCCTGCCGTTCATCCTGACCATGCTCGTCTTGGCCGGCTTCGTCGGCCGCTCGGTCGCCCCCAAGGCGATCGGGAAGCCCTTCGAGAAAGGTTGACGCGATGCCCTTCCCCCGCCGCTCCGGCGTCCTGCTCCACCCCACGTCGCTCCCCGGGCCGCACGGCATGGGCGAGCTCGGCGCGCACGCGCTGCGCTGGCTCGACGTGCTCGCCGCGGCCGGCCAACGCGTCTGGCAGGTCTTGCCGCTCGGTCCGACCGGCTACGGCGACAGCCCCTACCAGAGCTTCAGCTCGTTCGCGGGCAGCCCCTTCCTGATCAGCCTCGAGCGCCTGCGCGACGAAGGCTGGCTCACCTACGACGACCTCGCCGGGGGCGAGTTCGATCCGGGCCGGATCGACTTCGGGCCGGTGATCTCGTTCCGCCTCGACGCGCTCGGGCTCGCGGCCCGCCGCTGGTTCGAGCGGGCGGACGCCGAGGACCGCGCCGCCTTCGAGGCCTTCCGGACGCAGGCGGCCCCGTGGCTCGACGACTTCGCGCTGTTCATGGCGCTCAAGGAGGCGCAGGAGGGGCGGCCCTGGTCCGAGTGGCCCGCCCCGCTGCGCGACCGCGAGCCGGGGGCGATCGCGGAGGCGCGCGCCGAGCACCACGACGCGATCGCGCGGCACGCGCTGTGGCAGTACTGGTTCGACGCGCACTGGCGCACGGTGCGCGCCCGCGCCGCCGAGCTCGGCATCGCGGTGCTGGGCGACGTGCCGATCTTCGTCGCCTACGATTCGGCCGACACCTGGGCCGACCAGCAGCTCTTCCACCTCGACGACACGGGGCAGCCGACCGTGATCGCGGGGGTGCCGCCGGACTACTTCTCCGCCACCGGCCAGCGCTGGGGGAACCCGCTCTACCGCTGGAAGCGGCACGCCGACACCGGCTTCGCCTGGTGGATCCAGCGCGTGCAGCGCACGCTCGAGCTGGTCGACGTGCTGCGGATCGACCACTTCCGCGGCTTCGAGGCCTTCTGGGAGATCCCGGCCAGCGAGCCGACCGCCGTCAAGGGGCGCTGGGTGAAGGGGCCGGGGCAACCGCTGTTCGACGCCCTGCGCGACGCGCTCGGCGAGCTGCCGATCGTCGCCGAGGACCTGGGCGTGATCACCGCCGGGGTCGAGAAGCTGCGCGACGACAACGCCCTGCCCGGCATGAAGGTGCTGCAGTTCGCCTTCGCCGCCGACGCCAGCGATCCGTACCTACCGCACAACTACGCCTCGAACGCGGTCGTCTACACCGGCACCCACGACAACGACACCACCGCCGGCTGGTACGCGCAAGCGCCCGAGAAGGAGCGCGACCTGGTGCGCCGCTACCTGGCGCGCGACGACACGAACGTGCCCTGGGAGCTGTGGCGGCTGGCGCAGGCGTCCGTCGCGGACACCGCGATCGCCCCCCTCCAGGACCTGCTCGGACTGGGGCCCGAGGCGCGCATGAACGTGCCCGGGGCCGCTTCGGGCAACTGGGGCTGGCGCTTCACCTGGCACGACCTGCCGGACTGGTTGGCGCCGCAGCTGCGCGAGATGGCGGAGCTCTACGGCCGCGCCGGCGAGGGCGCGGCGGTCGATACCCCGTACCGGCAGTCGACGACCGGCGGCGATCCCGAAGATTAGGGTGCGCGGCGGTCGCGAAGCGACCGCACCGCGCCGCAGGCGCCGGGCCGTAGGCCCGCGCCGTCCGCGGCGCGCGGCCGCTCACGTTCGGAACAGCACGTCCTCCCGCCGGAACGAGGCGTTGGCGAGGACGAGCAGGACCGCGATCAGCGCGAGCATGACCAGCCACGTGACGCCGATGGCGGCGAGCGTCGCCGACCCCTTCACGACGTCGTCCATGAGCACCATGACGTTGTAGACCGGGATCCAGTAGACCGACTCGCCCGCGCCGATCAGGTCGCGGAACTGCAGCGCGATCGCGGGGATGAGCAGCAGGAACGACATCGGCGCGACGTAGGTCTGCGCCTCCTTGAACGAGCGGGCGAAGAGCGTCACGGTGATCAGCAGCGCCGCCACGACCGCGGCGAGCAGCAGCGCGGAGACGAGCAGCAGGCCGATCGTGGCCGGCGTGATCGTCAGGCTGCCACCCATCATCGAGGCGATCTCGCCACCGCCGTCGCCGATGAGCGGCAGGAAGATGCGCCGCAGCACCGTGCCGCCGAGCACGAAGCCGAGGATCGCCATCACCGCCGCCGAGAGCCCGAAGGTCATCACCGCCAGGAATTTGCCGAACACCACCTCGGTGCGCCGCACCGGCGCCACGAGCAGCACCTCGAGCGTCCCGCGCTCCTTCTCGCCGGCGGTGGCGTCGATCGCCGTCATCTGCCCGCCGGTGAGCGTCCAGATGGCGATGAAGAAGGGGATGAGCCAGGCGAGCTGGCCGGAGCTGCGCTCCGCATCGGTGGACGCGTCGGCGGTCGCGACCTCGATGGGCCGCAGCACCGCCGGATCGAGCCCCGCCTCGCGCAACCGCTCGGCCACCAGCGACTGGGTGTAGCCGTCGACCGCGGCGCGCAGCTTGCCGGCGTTGAGCTCGGCGCGGAGGTTGCCGGTCTTGGCGACGATGGTGACCTCCGCCGGACGCCCGTCGTCGATCGCCTCGGCGAAATCGGGGCCGACGATCATGCCGGCCGAGTACGCGTCGGTGCGCACCGCCTCGAGCGCGTCGGCGACCTCGACCAGCACCGCGTTCTGCCCCTCGGCCAGGGCGACGAGCTCGGCCGGGAGCGCGTCGAGCCCCTGCACCGCGAGCTCGGTGACGGTGCTCGTCTCGCGCTGGAAGAGCCCGCCGAGCAGCAGCGGCAAGCCGAGCATCACCACCGGAAGGAGCACCAGCGGGATCACCAGGTTCGAGACGATCGCGCGTGTGTCGCGCAGCGTCGACAGGATCTCCTTGGCCGCGATGCGGCCGATGAACCGGGGCCGCATCACGCCGCCACCCCCTGCAACTCGTCCGCGGCGAGGCCGGAGCGGCGGGCGAGCTCGAAGAAGGCGCGCTCCAGATCGGGCGCCTCCGCGTCCGCCAACAGGCCCGCGACGGTGTCGTCGGCGACCATGCGACCGTGGAACAGGATGCCGACGCGATCGCACAACTCCTCCACCTCGCTCATGACGTGGGTGGAGTAGACGACGGCGCGCTCTTCGCCCGGATAGTCGCGGCAGAAGTCGAGCACCGCGCGGCGCGCCATCACGTCGAGGCCGCTGGTGGCCTCGTCGAAGAACAGGACCGGGGGGTCGTGCAGGACCGCGCGGGCGACGACGATTTTCTGCTTCATGCCGGTGGAGTAGTCGCCGGTGCGCTTGTCGAGGACGCCGCGCAGGTCGAGCAGGGCGTCGAGGCGCTCGATGCGCGCTTCGATCGTCGCGCGCTCGAGGCCGTAGAGCCGCCCGAAGTAGGCGAGCACCTCGCGGCCGGTCAGGCGGTCGTAGAGCCCCATGCCGCCGTTGACGACGCCGATCGAGGCGCGCACCGCCTCGGCGTCGCGGGCGACGTCGTGGCCGGCGACGGTGGCCGAGCCGCTGTCGGGGCGGAGCAGGGTCGCGAGCATGCGCAAGGTGGTGGTCTTGCCGGCGCCGTTGGGGCCGAGCAGCCCGTACACCTCGCCGGCGGCCACCTCGAACGACACCGCGTCGACCGCGACGACGTCGCCGAAGCGTTTCGTGAGTCCTCGAACGCTGATCATCCGGCCATCGTACGGGACGTCGGGGTGGGGGCGGCGGGGCGGGTGCCCCGCCACGCCCGGTACGATGCGCGGATGCCGACCCCCTCCGCCGCCCCACCGGCCGCCGCCGGCTGATGCCCGCGTTCGTCGTCGACAAGCCGCTCGGCCTGACGTCGCACGACGTCGTCGCCCGCGCGCGCCGCGCGCTCGGCACCCGGCGCGTGGGGCACGGCGGCACGCTCGATCCGCTCGCGACCGGGGTGCTCGTCGTCCTGGCGGAGGAGGCGACCAAGCTCTCGCCCTTCCTGACCGGGTCCGACAAGGCGTACCTCGCGTGGATCGCCTTCGGCGTCGGCACGCCCACCCTGGACGCGGAGGGGCCGATCGACGCCCGCGCGGACGCGGCCCACGTGACCGAGGCCGCCGTCGCGGCGGCGCTGCCGCCGTTCCTGGACGTCGTCCTGCAGGCGCCGCCGGCGTACTCCGCGGTCAAGCGGGGTGGGGTGAAGGGGTACGAGGCCGCGCGTCGTGGCGACGAGCTCGACCTGCCGCCGCGGCCGGCGGGCTACCGCGACGTGCGGTCGCTGGCGTTCGGCCGGCTGGCCGACCTGCCGTCCGGATGGCGTTGGGACGGAACGGCGTGGCGGGTGGACCCGTCCTCCACCGCGCCGATGCCGGCGCCGCTCGACCCGGACGCTCGGGCGGCGGTCGTCGCCCTGAGGGTGCGCGGCGGCACCTACGTGCGCGCCTTCGCCCGCGATCTGGGCGCGGCGCTCGGGGTGCCGGCGCACCTCGCGGCGCTGCGCCGCACCCATGCCGGGATGGCGCGGATCGAGGACGCGGTGGCGCTCGAGGACCTCGCGGAGGCGACGCCCGTCGATCCGGTCGCCCTGCTCGGGCTCCCGACCGTCGCGCTCGACGACGTGGCGGTGCGCCGCGTGCGCGACGGCCGGCGCGACCCGGCGGCCTTCGACGGCCGCGTCGCGCTCGTCGACGGGGACGGGGCGTTGGTGGCGGTGGCCGACGCGGTGGAGGGTCGCTGCGTGCCGGTCCGCGTCTGGCGGGGGGCGATCTAGGGCCGCCGCCGGACCGTGCGCGGCATTACACTTGGGGGAACCGACACGACACTCGAGGTGGGCGCGCGAGCGGCCCGCCGCGACGGGAGCGCGCGCATGCAGATCGGCATCCCCAAAGAGACCAAGACCCACGAGTACCGCGTCTCGGCGCCGCCGGCCGCCGTCCAGTCCCTGGTGGCGGCCGGGCACCAGGTGCTCGTCGAGCAGTCCGCCGGCGCGGGCAGCGGCTTCGACGACGACGCCTACCGCGCGGCGGGCGCCGCGATCGTCGACACCGCCGCGGAAGCCTGGGCGGCGTCGATGGTGATCAAGGTCAAGGAGCCCACGCCCTCCGAGTACGGGTACCTGCGCGACGACCTGGTGCTGTTCACGTTCCTGCACCTCGCGGCCGATCGACCGCTCACCGACGCCCTGATGGCCGCCGGGACGACGGCGGTGGCGTACGAGACCGTGCAGCTCGACAGCGGCGGCCTTCCGCTCCTGACCCCGATGAGCGAGGTGGCCGGGCGGATGGCGACCCAAGTGGGCGCGCACCACCTCAGCCGTTTCCTGGGCGGCCGGGGCTTGCTGTTGGGCGGGGTCCCGGGCGTCGATGCGGCGGACGTGGCGATCCTCGGTGGTGGCGTGGTGGGCACCAACGCGGCGCGCATGGCGGTCGGTCTCGGCGCGCGGGTGCGCGTGCTGGACGTGAGCCACCAGCGATTGATCTACCTCGACGACGTCTTCGGCGGGCGCCTCCAGACCATCTCGAGCCACCCCGGCGCGATCGCCGAGGCGATCGCTCAGGCCGACCTGCTGATCGGCGGGGTGCTGGTGCCCGGCGCGCGCGCGCCCAAGCTCGTCACCCGCGACATGCTCGGCACGATGAAGCCCGGCGCGGTGATCGTGGACGTCGCCGTCGACCAGGGCGGCTGCATCGAGACGATCCGCCCCACCACCCACGACCACCCGACCTACGTGGTCGACGGCGTGGTGCACTACGGCGTCGCCAACATGCCGGGCGCGGTGCCGAACACGAGCACCCGGGCGCTCTCGAACCAAACGCTGCGCTACGCCTTGGCGCTCGCCGCCGACCCGCTCGGCGCCATGCGCGCCGACCGGGTCCTGGCGCGCGGGCTCAACACCTTCCGCGGCCAGCTCACCCACGCCGGCGTCGCGGAAGCCTTCGACCTCCCCGCGATCGACCCGCTGGGCGCCCTCGCGGCCTGAGCCGCCGGCGCGCGCGTGCGCCCGGTTCGGCGCCGTTCGCGCGCGGTTCGGCGGGTTCGGGCGCGTTTCGGCGGATGCGGGCGCGGTTCGGCGCCTTCGTGCGCGGTTCGGCGGTTTGTGCCGAACCGCAACGCGACTGCGCGCTCGTCAGCGCAAGCGCGCGAGGGCCTTGCGGATCAACACCTCCGGCCCCACCTCCGGCGCGGCACCGGCCAGTTCGGCCACCACGCCGCGCACCTGGCCCTCGCGGTAGCCGAGCGCCACCAGCGCGGCGACCGCGTCTTCCGCCGCGCCCGACGGCACCGGCACGCTGCGGGCGCCGCCGCCTTCGAGGGCCTCGGGGAGCTTGCCTTTGAGCTCCACGACCAGCCGCTCGGCAGTGCGTTTGCCGACGCCCGGGGCGGTGGCCAGGAGCGCGGCGTCGCCCGTGGCCACCGCCAGCGCCACCTGGGCGGGGGTCAGCGCGGCGAGGATCCCGAGCGCGAGCTTGGGGCCGACGCCGCCCACGCCGAGCAGGTGCCGGAACAGCGCCCGGCCGTCGGCGTCGGCGAAGCCGTACAGGGTCCAGCCGTCCTCGCGCACGACGAGGTGGGTGGCGAGCCGCACGACCACGCCCACCCGGGCGGTGGCGAGGGTCCGCGGGGTGGCGAGCACCTCGACGCCGAACGCACCGGCGCGCACCACGAGGCGGTCGGCGGCGACCTCCTCGACCGGGCCCTCGACGAAGGCGATCACGGTTCGCCGAACAGCGGCTCGAACAGGGCGTCGTAGCCGACGTCGGCCAGGGTCGCGCAGCCGGTGAGGCGGAGCGCGTAGCGCAGCTCCTCCTCGAGCGCCGACGTGGGCCGGTCGCCGGCCACGACCACGGCGTCGGCGCCCAGGGCGAGCAGCCGGAACACGTCGAGGCCGCCGCCGACGTGCCCGCCGGCGAGCACCCGCAGCATCCCCGCCACCGCGTCGACGACCTCGGGGAGGACGTCGGCAGTCGCGGGTCCGCCCAGATGCCGGCCGACGGCCGCGTCGACGACGATCGCGTCGAGGCCGGCCTCGGCGGCGACGGCCGCGTCGTCCGCCGAGGCCACGCCGATCAGCCACACCGGGCGTCCGGCCGCGGCAGCGAGCTCGGCGAGGTCCTCGCGGGTCCGGGGCCGCCACGGGTTCGAGCCGAACGGGGCGACGTCGCCCAGGTGGGTGAGGTCGAGGGCGAGCGCCGGGACGTCGAGGGCCACGAGCCGGCGCACCTCGGGCATCAGCTCGCCCATCTTGGCCGACGCGAGCACCGGGATCCGTTCGGGGTGCGGTTCGGTGACGGCGGCGGCGTCGACGAGCGTCAGGGCGCCGTCCGGCGCGCTGCGCGCCGCGCCGTGGTACCGGCGCACGATCGGGTGGGGGCGGGGGCGCTCGAGCAGCTCCACGGCGGGGTCGGGGTCGACCACGTCGTGAAGCACGCGTGGGACGAGCGCCCAGCGCGCGAGGGCGGCGAGGTCGGGGTTCGAGGGGACCACCATGGTCGCTTCCCACGGTACCAGGGCGCGCGGTCGCGCTTGGCCCCGACGACGTAGCCTCGGGGCGATGACCGCCTTCGGTTCCGTTCCGCTGTTCGTCGCGCTGCTGGTCGCGGCGGCCCTCTGGGTGGCGCTGCCGCTCTACTGGTGGACGCGGCTGCGGAGCGTGCCGGTGCTCGGGGCCGGCGACCGAGCCGGCGGCGCCTTGCCGGCGCTCGCCGTCGTGGTCGCGGCGCGCGACGAGGCCGGCACGGCGGCCGACGCGGCCTCGCTGGAGCGGGCCGCCCGGTCCTGGCTGGCGCTCGACCATCCGGCGCTCGAGGTGGTGGTCGTGGACGATCGTTCGAGCGATGCCACCGCCGAGGTGCTGGAGCGGGCCTTCGCCGGCGACGTCCGCGCCCGGGTGCTCCGGGGGGCGGAACCGCCGCCGGACTGGCTCGGCAAGGTGCACGCCCAGGCAACCGGCGTCGCGGCGACGAGCGCGCCCTGGGTGCTCCTGACCGATGCGGACGTGCGCCTCCACCCGGCCGCCGCGCGCGCCGCCCTCGGCTGGGCGGAGCGCGAGCGCCTCGACCACGTCGCGTTGATCCCGCGGTTCGAGGCGCGCGGGCCGGCGCTGCGGGGGTTCTTGGCCGCCTTCTCGCTGTTGTTCACGGTGCTCGTACGACCGTGGGAGGCGCGCGACCCGGGCTCGCCGCGGACGTTGGGCATCGGCGCCTTCGGGCTGTACCGGCGGACCGCTCTGGAGCGGGCCGGTGGGCTCGCCGCGGTCCGGGCGCGCCCGGACGACGACCTGGCGCTGGCGCGGGCGGTGAAGGCCAGCGGCGGGCTGAGTGCGGTCGCGTTCGCTCCGGATCTGGTGGCGCTCGCCTGGTACCCGACGCTCGCCGCGGCGCTCGCCGGGCTCGAGAAGAACGCCTTCGTCGGGGTCGGCTTCCGACCGTCGGTCGCGGTGCTCGCTGCCGGCGCCCTGGTGGGGACCCACGTGCTTCCGTTCGCGGCCCTGGTCGCGCCCGAGCCCTGGGCCCGCGCGGTCGCGATGGGGATCGTGGCCTGCGTGCTGGGCGCGTACGCCGCCCACGGCCGGCGGGCCGGCCACCCGGCGTGGCTCGGGGTGTGGCATCCGCTGAGCACTTCGTGGCTGGTGGTGGCGCTGCTGCGCTCGACCGTGCGCGTGCTCCGCCGCGGCTCGGTGGCGTGGCGCGGCCGGAGCTACCCGCTGAGCGCGCTGCGCGCGGCGCAGCGCGCGGCCGCGGGGGTGGAGCAGGCGGCCGCGCGGGAACGCCGCGCGCGGTAGGTCAGAAGCAGGCGAGCCCGCGCTTGTGGCCGAGCACCTCGGCGAGCAGGGCGCCGGTGAGCTCGAAGGTGGCGGGCGTCGCGTCGCCCGGGTCGAGATCGAACGCGACGCGGGCGGCTCCGGCGTGCAGGACGGCGTTCAGCCATTCCTCGCGGGCCCGCAGGTCGTCTTCGGCGAGCTCGATGAGCCGCACGTCGGGGCGCCGCGACGCGGCGGCCCGAGCGCGTGCGCCGCGCACGCGCGCGAGGTGCCGGTCCGCCGCCGCCCGGTCGGCGAAGAGCATCCCCGCCAAGCCTAGGTCGTCGCGCCAGGTGATCGGCGCGAAGCCGCGCCCGCCGGCGTCCAGAGCCCACAGGGGACGCGCGAGCCAGTCGTCGGGGGCCGGCATGCCGGCGTCAGAGGAAGAGGCTGCGGACGAAGGGCGAGACCGCGACCGTCGCGGCGATCCCGAGCCAGGCGACCCAGAGCGCGGTGGCGGCGGCGAGACCGTTGGGCCGACGGCGATCGATCTCGGCGAGCGCCAAGCCTGCCGGTACGAGCGCGAGCAGCGGCGTCGCGAAGGTCAGCGCCCACGCCAGCCCGACGACGATCACCGTCAGGGGGCCGCCGTAGCGCAGCGTCGCGGCAGGCCGGAGGACGCCCCGGAAGAACGGCTCGGCGAGCGGGATCGCGGCGAGCGCGGCGACGCGCAGCGGCGTGAGCGAGGCCAGGTCGAGGAAGAAGGGACCGGCGGCGCCGCCTCGCGGCACGTAGAGCAGGTACGCGAGGAAGCCCCCGTACAGCAACGCCCCCACGAGCACGCCGCTCAACACGCCGTCGGTGCGTCCGAGCAGACGCTCACCGGCGTCCCAGCCGTTGCGCCGCACGCGCCACCAGGAGAGCCCGGCGATCGTGACGGCGAAGACGATCAGGAAGACGGAGCGCGCCTCGTGCTGCTGGTAGGGCGTGAGCAGGACGAGCAAGTTGTCGTGCACCAACACGCCGTAGACGATCGAGGCCGATGCGCCGACGAGCACGCTGGTGAGCAGGATCCCGTACGCCTGCCCGAGCGACCAGGGTCTGGGCCCCTCGGCCGCGGTCGAGACCAGCCCGCCGTGGCGCGCTTCGCCCACCAGGTGGACGGCCAGGAGCACCGTCAGCACCAGCAGCCAGAGCATCGTGTTGCCGTCGAACTGCTCGATGAGGTTGCCGCGGCGCAGCGCCTCGCGCAGCGCGAGCCCGCCCCCCTCGACGTCGCCCTGGCCGAAGTACAGGACCGAGAGCGCGCGGAGGTCGGCGGCCTGGGCCGACGAGTCGCGCAGGGTGCGCAGGGCGAGGGCCGTCTCGATCTGACCGGCGGCCTCGTTCGAGGCGCCTTGCGCCCAGAGCGTGCGGCCGATGAGCGACTTGACGTCGGCGTCCAACGCCCCGCCCGAGAGCGCCTCGAACCCGCGCAGCTCCGCGAGCGCACCGTCCAAGTCGCCCAGCCGGTACCGGAGCTCGGCGCTCGCCAGGCGGTAGCGCACCGAGAGTCCATCGGCCGCCACCGCCTCGGCGTAGGCGGCCAACGCAGCGTCGATCTCGCCTCGAGCCTCAGCGATGCGGCCCTCGAGGAAGGCCACCCGCGCGCGCAGCCCGAGGTCGTCTTGACGCTCCAGGAGCGAGCGTGCGGTGGCCGTCTGGGCGGCGGCCTCGTCGATGCGCTCCGAAGCGAAGGCGATCTCGGCGAGCAGCACCGCCGGTTCCGCGCCCGGCACGCGCCCGCGGATCCGCATGAGGCGGGACTCCGCGCTGGCCAGTTCGCCGAGGCCGAACTCGATCCGCGCCAAGGCCAGCTGGGCGTCGACGAGGTCGGGCTCGATCTCCAGGGCGTTCAGGCAGCTGCCCCGTGCGGTGCCCAGATCACCCCCGGCCTCGAAGCGCAGGCACTCCTCGAGGTAGCGGTCGGCGGAGAAGGCTTGCCCGAACGCGATCGCCGCCGACCACGCGATCGCCAGGAGGGCGAGGGTCCGGAACACGGGGAGGCGGTGGCTGCGTCGGCGCATGGTTGCGCGACATGGTACCGCCTTCGCGCAGCGCGTGCGCTGCCGTGCGTGGGCCAGGGCTCGTGCGCCCGATCCGGAGCGGCGCCGCGCCGAGGGCCCGTGGCGCGTGAAGGAAGCCTGAAGGCCGGGCGCGCTGCGCCCCGGAGGGCGAAGGGGGGCGCTGGTAGCATGCGTGCATGGCTTCGGAGCTGCTCTTCGGGTTCTTGATCGCCCAGACCCTCGCGGGGCTGCCGGCGTTCCCGGTGGGGACCGAACTGCGGCTGGTGTCGCCCGACCTGTTGACGGTGTACTCGAGCGGGCGCGTGACCGAGGGGGGCCACCTGATCGTCGACCATGCGCTCGACGCCGGCACCGAGTTGCGCCTGCTGGTCTTCCCGCCCGATGCGACCGACGCCGAGAAGGCCGAGGTGCTGTCGGGCGCGCGCGCCATCTTCGGGCGCGTCGCCGACGATCGAGCCGACATCCTGGTGCGCTTCCCCGAAGCGGACGAGCCGGTGTCGTTGCGCGACTGGTTGCGCCTCGAGCGCGGGATCGCGCTCGTCCTCGTCACCCGGAGGTGATCGCCGTGGCCCACCGCATCGTGATCGTGGAGGACGACCTCGACATCACCCGCCTGCTCACCCTCGAACTCGAGGAGGCCGGACACGAGGTCCATGCGTTCGACGGAGGGATGCGGGGCTTGGCCGGCATCCGCGAGCTCAAGCCCGACTTGATCGTCCTCGACCTCGGCCTGCCCGACCTGTCGGGCGCCGAGATCGCCCGCCGCGTGCGCCGCACCGACGCGACGCCGATCCTGATCCTCACGGCCGCCGACGACGTCGCCACCAAGGTCGAGATGCTCAACGCCGGCGCCGACGACTACCTCGCGAAGCCCTTCCACATCGAGGAACTGGTCGCTCGGGTGGGCGTGCAGTTGCGCAAGCACCACGGCGGCGCCCCGACGACGGTCGGTGAGCTGACGTTGGACGCGATGCGCAAGCAGGTGTGGTGGGCGGGCACCGAGGTGAAGCTGTCGCCTCGGGAGCTCGATCTGCTCGCGTTCCTCGCCGGCCAGCCAGGCCGCGTGTATTCGCGCATCGAGATCGAGCGCAACGTGTGGGGCGAGGACCTCC
>JAABSI010000035.1 GCA_011390455.1 Trueperaceae bacterium | reverse complement strand
GCGCACCAATCCAGCGCACGACCCCGGAGGCGTCCATGACCCTGGCCGTTTGCGTCCGTTGAGTTCCCTCGTCCTGGCCCTGGGCGACCCCCGCGCCGCCGACCCGGCGCTCGTCGGCCCCAAGGCCGCGCACCTCAGCGCGCTCGCGGCGACCCACCCCGTGCCGCCCGGTTTCTGCCTGAGCGCCGAGGCCTACCGCCGCGCCGAGCGGGCGGGCGGCATCGATCCGGAGCTCAGCCAGGCGATCGTCGACGCCTACACCCAGCTCGTGGGGGACGCCTCCCCACCCCCGCCCGTCGCCGTCCGCTCCTCGGCGCTCGACGAGGACGGCCCCGCCGCCTCCTTCGCGGGCCAGCACGAGACGATCCTCGGGGTCGTCGGCCTCGACGCCGTGCTCGAGGCGATCGAGCGCACCTGGGCTTCGCTCCGCAGCGACGTCGCCCTGGCCTACCGGCGCGACCACGGGCTCCCGGAGGACGGACTGGCGCTCGCCGTGCTCGTGCAGCGCCTCGTGGTCGCCGACGCTTCCGGGGTCGCCTTCAGCGTCGACCCGGTCTCCGGTCGGCGCGACCGCATGATCGTCAACGCCACCTGGGGCCTGGGCGAGAGCCTCGTCGCCGGGCACGTCACGCCCGACGGCTGGACGCTCGACAAGACCGACCTCCAGGTCGTCGAGACCCGACCCAGCGAGAAGGCCAAGATGACCGTCCTCACCGAGGGGCGCACCGTCGAGCTGGCCGTACCGAAGTTCCTGCGCGAGCGGCCGGCGCTCGCGGACGACGACCTGGCCGCCATCGCGACGCTGACCCGCGACCTCGAGCGCCGCCAAGGCTGGCCCGTCGACGTCGAGTTCGCGATCGCGGACGGCGAGCTCCACCTCCTGCAGTGCCGACCCGTGACCGCGCTGCCGGACCCGACGCCGGGCTCGGTGGAAGCGCCCGACGATCCGCTCGGCGGACTGGCTCCACCGTGGTCCGAGGACGACGACGCGACGAAGTGCTGGTCGCGCGACCGGATGCACGTGCCCGGTCCGACCACCGTGCTCGAGCACGACTTCATGCGCTTGGTGTTCGAAGAGGGCCTCACGCATGGTGCCCGCACGTACGGCATCCCGATCCGGTCTCTGACGCGTCGCTTCTGGACGCACTTCTACTCGACGAACCAGCCGATGGAGCTTCCCGAAGACGAGCGCGCGGTCTGGAGCGCGCGCGGAGCGGCCGCGTTCGCCGAGATCGACGCCGGGTTCGAGAACGTCTGGGCGTGGCGCTGGCGGCCCGAGATCGAAGCCCACCTCGCCTTCTGGGACGAGTTCGACTTGCGGGGTGCCGACGACGCCGCGCTCCTCGCTCACCTCGACGAGACGTACGAGCGTCTGGTGCGCATCTGGCAGGTGCACTTCGAGATCGTCATCCCAGCGGGTCGAGCGCGCGGAGCCTACCTGACGCTCCATGGCGAGCTGCACGACGACGCCAGCGAGCTCGACGCCGTCGGCTTGCTGCAGGGTCAGTCGACGCTGACGACCCGCGCCGGCGAGGCCCTCTGGGCCGTGCGGGACGCGGTCGCGGCGGTCCCGGGGCTGAGCGAGGAGATCGCCGCCCTCCCGGCCACCGAGGTCCTCGGGGCGCTGGCCGGCCGCGACGACGCCGCCGACGTGCGCGAGGCGCTCGACGGCTACCTGGCCGACTTCGGGCGCCGCACGCTCTACCTCGGGTTGGGCGCGCCCTCCCTCGTCGAGGACCCGACGCCCGTGATCACCATGCTGCAGGACGCGCTGAGCCGTCCCGAACACGACGCCCGCACGCGGCGCGCCGAAGTGGCGGCCGAGGGCGAGCGCCTCGTCGCAGAGGCGCGCGAGCGACTGCGCGGCTACCCGGCTCCGGTGCGCGCCGAGTTCGAGCGGCATCTCTCGGCGGCCCGGTTCGCCTGTCGGATCGAGGAGGACCACGCCTTCCTCATCGATTACGGCGCCACCGCCGCGGTCCGGCGGGTCGTGCTCGAGGTCGGTCGCCGCTTCGCGAACCACGGCTCCTTGGCAGCGGCCGAAGACGTCCTCCATCTCACCTTCGACGAGATCCGCGCCACCCTGGCGTCCTCCACCGTGCTCGACCGCCGCGCGCTCGTCGAACAGCGCCGGGACGAGTTGCAGCGCTTCGCCCTCGTCGAACCCCCCGAGACCGTCGGTGCGGCGCCCAGTGCGGCGGCGACCGCGGGCAACACCTTCCACGGCCGACCACCGCCCGAGACGCGCGAGCCCGACGTCGTGACCGGCAACCCCGGAGCTCGCGGCCGGGTGCGCGGACGCGCTCGCGTCCTGCGCGACCTGCGCGACGCCGGGCACCTGAAGCCGGGCGAGATCCTCGTCGCGACCACGACCTCGCAACCGTGGACCCCGCTGTTCGGGATCGCCGCGGGCCTCGTGACCGACACCGGCGGCGTCCTGAGCCACACCGCCGTCGTCGCGCGCGAGTACGGGCTCCCGGCCGTCGTCGGCACGCGCGTCGGCACCCGCCGCCTCCGCGACGGGATGCTGCTCGAGGTCGACGGCGATCGGGGCACGGTGCGGATCGTCGCCGAGGCGTGAGGGCAGGAACGCCGTCCTCGACGGCCGGCCTGGTCGTCGCCGCCGCGATCTTCGCCGGCGTGCTCGCGCCGCTCAACTCGACCATGATCGTGGTCGCGCTGCCCGAGGTGCTCGCCGACCTCGGTGCGTCGCTGACCTGGGGGAGCTGGGTCGTGGTGTCGTACCTGGTGGCGATGGCCGCCGTGCAGCCCCTCGGTGGCTCGCTGGGCGACCGCTTCGGGCGCCGCCGGCTCCTGCTCCTGGGCCTCGGCGGCTTCGGCCTCGCGAGCCTCGCCGCCGCGCTCGCCCCGTCGGTCGAGGTCCTGGTCGCCGCGCGCACGGCCCAGGCCGTCACCGGCGCCAGCGCGATCCCGAACGCGACCGCGCTGGTCCGAACCCTCGTACCTGCGGCCGCACGCGGCCGCGCCTTCGGTCTGATCGGCGCCGGGATCGGGGTGGCGGCCGCCATCGGTCCGCCCCTCGGCGGCCTCGTGACCGGTGCCTTCGGGTGGCGCTGGATCTTCGCCCTCAACCTGCTCGTGCTCGTCCCGGCCATCGCACTGGCCGCTCGCGTCGGCGATCCCGAGCGGACCACGCGGGCCGGGCGCTTCGACCTCGCCGGCAGCGGCCTGTTGCTGACCGCGCTCGTGGGCTTCGCGCTCGCGGCGACCCTCTGGCGCGTGCCCGGCGTTCCGTGGTCCGCGATCGTGGCCCTGGCGCTCGTGGCCACCGCCGCAGGCTGGCGCCTGCGCCGCCACGTGGCGCGGGTCGCCTCCCCCGTCGTCGACCTTCGGCTCCTCGGCCGACCCGGCTTCCTACCCGCGGGTGCGTCGATCCTCTTCTCGAACCTGACGATGTACACGATCCTGCTCGCGGTTCCGGTGTTCTTGGCGCAGCTCGTCGGGTGGGGGGCGCGCGAGGTCGGCCTGCTCCTGTCCGGGATGTCCGTGCTGATGCTCGTCTTCGGTCCGGTAGGCGGCTGGCTCGCCGACCGCATCGGACGCCGGGCGCCAGCCTTGGCCGGGACGCTGATCGCCCTGGCCGGCGCAGCGCCGCTCGTGGCCGTGTCGACGACCTGGACCTGGCCGGCGTACCTCGTACCGCTGATGGTGGTCGGGATGGGCATCGGCCTCGCGGGCGCGCCGGTCCAGGCGGCGGCGATGGAGGCCGCCCGGGCCGACGAGGCCGGCCAAGCCGCCGGCCTGTTCTCCACCATGCGCTACCTCGGCAGCATCCTCGGCGCAGCCGGGATGGCGGCGATCCTCGGGACCGCGGCGGACGAGAGCGCCTTCCGAGCCCTGTTCGCGCTGCTCGTGCTGGCCGCCGGCGCGGCGGCCGTGGCCTCGTCGCGGCTGCCCGGCGGCCGTGTGCCCTCGACCTGACCGCCGCGTCAGTCGCTCGGTAGGAAGACCCACACCTCGGGCCGACCGAGGTTGCAGTGCACCGCACGCCCCAAGAATCCTGCGCTCGCCCACGAGGTGTACAGCGCGACGCGGGCGGCGTGCCAAGTCGACGTTCCCGAGGCTGCCGGCGGGTCGGCGGACGCCAGCAGCGCCGTGCGCCGACGCAGCCCCGGGATCGGATGGAAGATCGTCTCCACCCCCGCCGAGCGCTCGGGTTCGTCGTCCTGGTCGAGGTCGAGGCGCTCGAGCGCGGCCGTCAGGCGGGCCGCGTCGACGCCGTGCGCCCGCGCGGCCGCGTCCGCGTCGAGCACCGCGCGGCGCGAGGGCGTCGGGAGCACGAGGACCCCCACGAACGACCACACGGTGGCGAGGAGCGCCCACCGCACCACGTCGGACGCCGCCACCGGCGCCCCCCACACCGCCAGCACGAGCACGAGCGGAAGCGCGTTCCACACGAGCGCCAACAGCACCCCGCGGTCGCGCGCGCCGGAGCGCTCGATCCAGGCGCGGCGGACCGACTGGGCCTCGAGCGCGACCCGCTCGGGTTCGCTCGACCAGCGACCGGGCACCACCCAGCGCGTCCGGAGCGGCAGACCGTAGGCGCCCCCCGTGACGTGGGGTTGCGGGGCGTCGTACGCCAAGGCGCCGTCCCCGAGCGGGGCGGTCGCAGTAGAAACCGGCAGGCGACGCACCCGCCAACCGGCGATGGCCGCGGCCACCCACGGCTGGCCAGCGAGGAGCGCGAGCGACAGGGCGACGAAGGCCGCGATCGCGCCCCAGCCGCCGGCGGCGCGGGCCGCCGCCATCACCAGCGCGCCCACGGCCGTCAGCGCGACGCCGTGGAGCACGGCACCGCGCGCCCAGCGGCCCAGGAACGCCCCGAGCGGCTCCGCGGTGCGACCGTACGCCCGCGGGATCAGCGAACCGGCGAAGAGGTCGAACGGGGCGAGGACGGCGGCGTGGACCGCGACGGCGACCGCCCAGGCGAGGACGTCGCGCACGAAGGGGCCGGGCTCGGTGGGCCACCAACGCTCCGGCAGGCCGAGCAGGAGCGCCAGGCCGGCCAGCACGGTGAGGGTACCGACGGCGGACGCGCCGAGGTACAGGCGGGCGCGGGCGTAGGTGAGCGTGGGGGTCGGTTCCGCGAGCGTCGACGTCATGCCCCGAGGGTAGGGCCGCGCGGCGAACGGCGTCTGCGACCGGGCTCGCCAAGCCGCTCCGAGCGGTACGATCCGCCCGAGACCGGGAGGGACCGATGACCACCAGCCTGCGTGGCCGAGACGGCCGGCACGCCGACGACCCGAGCGGCCGCGACCGGCGGACCTTCGACGACGCCTTCGCCGCCTTCGCGCGCCGTTGGCCGGCCTACGCGTCCCCGGACCTCGACGCGGACCGCCGCGACGACTTCGCTCGGCTCGATCGCCACGGCGACGTCTACCTCGACTACACCGGCGCGGGCCTCTACCCCGAGTCCCTCGTGCGCGCCCACGCGGAGCGGCTGATCGCGGGCACCTTCGGAAACCCGCACTCGACCAACCCGACCTCGCGCGCGGCGACCGAGCTCGTCGAGTCCGCGCGCCGCGCCGTGCTGGCGCACGTCCGGGCGGACCCGCAGCAGTACGTCGTCGTCTTCACCCCCAACGCCAGCGGCGCGCTGAAGCTCGTCGCGGAGTCGTTCCCCTTCGGGCCCGGCGGGACGTACCTGCTCACCTACGACAACCACAACTCGGTCAACGGCATCCGCGAGTACGCCCGCGCACGCGGCGCCGACGTGGTTTACGCCCCGGTGCGCCCCCCCGAGCTGCGCATCGACGACGACGGGCTCCAGCGGGCCCTGGAGGCCGCCCGCAGCGACGCGCCGAGGCTCTTCGCCTACCCGGCGCAATCGAACTTCTCGGGGGTGTTGCATTCGCTCGCTTGGGTCGAGCGCGCCCGCGCGCGCGGATGGTCGGTGCTGCTCGACGCGGCGGCCTTCGCACCGACCCATGCGCTCGATCTGGGCACCGTGCACCCGGACTTCGTCTCGCTGTCGTTCTACAAGATGTTCGGCTTCCCCACCGGCGTCGGTGCGCTCGTCGCGCGCCGCGATGCGCTCGCCGCGCTGCGGCGCCCGTGGTTCGCCGGCGGCACGATCGCCTACGCGGCGGTAGCGCAGCCGCGCCACGACCTGCACGAGGGGGCCGAGGCCTTCGAGGACGGCACCCTGAACTTCCTGGCGCTCGCGGCGATCGAGGACGGCCTCGCGCGCCTGGGCGGGCGCCAAGCGGCGATCGACGCGCGCGCGATGGCGCTGACCGCCTGGACCCTCGAGGAGCTGCTCGCGTTGCGCCACGCCAACGGGCGGCCCGTCGTCCACGTCTACGGCCCGTCGGGCTGCGACGGGCGCGGGAGCGCGATGGCCTTCAACGTGCACGACGCGTCGGGTGCGCTGGTCGACCACCGCGAGGTCGAGCGGCGCGCGAACGCCGCGCGGATCTCGCTGCGGACCGGCTGCTTCTGCAACCCGGGCGCGGGCGAGGCGGCGCTCGGCATCTCGGGCGAAGAGCTCGCCGGCTGCTTCGCGCACCACGATCGGATGACGATCGACGCCTTCCGCGGCTGCCTGAGCGGCAAGGGGTCGGGCGCCGTGCGCGTCTCGTACGGCTGGGCCAGCACCTTCGGCGACGCGCACGCGCTCGTCGACCTGATCGCGACCTTCGCGAGCGACCCGGGCTGAACCCAGCGCGACGGCGGGACGCCCTCGCGACGCGTGGCATGATGCCGGGACCCCACAGCGCGGTGCGGCCGTCGGCCTCCGCCCGGAAGGAACGCCAATGGCCCTCGGTCGCTGCCAGCACACGATCCACGAACACCAACACCACCACGCGTGGGACCGCGACCTCGCGCCGGCGCTGACCATCGAGGACGGGGCGTCCGTCGAGTTCGACACCACCGACGCCTCGGGCGGCCAACTGGGGCCGAGCTCGACCGCCGCGGACCTCGGGACGATCGACTTCGCCCGCGTCAACCCGGTGAGCGGCCCCGTGCACGTGCTCGGCGCACGCCCGGGCGACGTGCTCGAGGTCGAGGTGCTCGAGTTCGGCATGACCCGTTGGGGTTGGACGGCCACCATCCCGGGTTTCGGCCTCCTGGCCGATCAGTTCCCGGACCCGTGGCTCAAGCACTGGGACCTGACGCCGGGCGCGCCCTCCGCCGCCTTCGTGGACGGCATCGACGTGCCCGTCGCCCCCTTCCCGGGCACGATCGGTTTGGCGCCGCCCACGCCCGGTCCCCACGCGACGCTGCCGCCGCACGCATGGGGCGGGAACCTGGACACCAAGCACCTGACGGCCGGCACCAAGCTCTACCTCCCCGTCGGCGTCGAAGGCGCCCGCTTCTCGGTCGGCGACACCCACGCCGCGCAGGGCGACGGCGAGGTCTGCGGTACGGCGATCGAATCGCGGATGCGCGTCGCGCTGCGCTTCCGGGTGCGGCGCGACCTGACGCTGCGCTTCCCGGCGTTCGAGACCTTCGGCGCGGCGCCGGGCGATCGGGCGACCGCGGGCTCGTTCGTGACCACCGGCGTCGGTCCCGACCTGATGGGGGCGGCGCGCGACGCGGTGTCGGCGATGATCGACCACCTCACGGCGACCACCCGCCTCGACCCGGTGGAGGCGTACGCCCTGTGCAGCGTGGCGGCCGACCTGCGGGTGCACGAGGTGGTCGACGCGCCGAACTGGGTGGTCGGCGCCTGGCTGCCGCACGGGATCGTCCGGCCCTGAAGCCGCTGCAGCTACGCTAGCGCACGAGCGCACGAACGGAACGCTCGTGCGCTCGTAGCCCAACCTTCATGCTTCGTCGTCCCCCGCCAGGGCCGCGAGCAGCCCCCCACGGTCGATGCGCGGCCCCCGCTCGTCGGCGAAGGTCGCGCGCGGCGCGGTCGTCACCTCGAAGGTGGCCTGCACGCCGGGCTCCTCGAGGAAGCGCGACAGGCGTTGCAGTCCTTGGCGTCCGAACAGCGCATGCACCACCTCGAGGCGTTCGCGCGCGCGCGTCACGGCCACGTAGAGCAGCCGCTTCTCCTCCTCGAGCTCGCCCTCACCGCGGCCGTCGGCCGCGCCGTCGCTCTCGGCGGCCCGGCGCACCGCCCACGGGCTCGGCAGGGTGCGGTCGTCGACGCCGACGAGCGTGACCTGGTCCCACTCCAGCCCCTTGGCGGAGTGGATCGTCGAGATCGTGACCGGACGCAGCCCTTCGGCCGCCTCGGGCGCACCGGCGGCGACCGCCTGGCGCGTGGTCTCGGGGTCGAGCGCCAAGTCCGCGAGCAGCGAGGCCAGGTCGGCGTAGCGCTCGGCGACGATCCGGAAGAAGGTCAGGTCCTGCGGCCGGTGGGGCTCGTGCGGGAACCGACGCGCGAGCACCGGGAGGTACCACGCGACCACCTGGTCGTAGGCCGCGGCGACCGAAGCCGCGTCGCGCGCCCGGGCGAGGGCGGCGACGAGGCCGGTGAGCGCCGGGCGCAGCTTGGGCGCCGCCACGTGCTCGACCCGCTTGCCCGCGCGCGCCAACGGTCCGTCCTCCCCCGTGGCGGCGAGGGCGTCCGGGTCGGAGAAGTCGGCGAACCAGCGCGCCGCGGTGGTCTCCCCCACCCCCTCCAAGAGCTGCAGCAGGCGCAGCCAGGCGAGCTCGTCGAAGCCGTTGTGCAGCACCCGCAGCGCCGCCAGGACGTCCTTGACGTGCGCCGCCTCGGTGAAGCGCAGCCCGCCGTACACGGCGAACGGGATCTTGCGCCGCAGCAGTTCGCCCTGCAAGGGCACGCTCTGGTACGCGTTGCGCACCAGCACCGCGTGCCCGCCGAGGGCCCCGGGGTCGCCGAGGCGGTCCTGCAACGCGTCGGCGACCAGGTCGGCGACCGCGCGCTCGTCCTCGACCACCCGCAGCACCGGCCGCTCGCCCTGCGGACGCTGCGCGGCGCGGAGCGGGCGCCCGGGGGCGCCCTCCATCTGCGCCATCACCGCGTTCGCGACGTCGAGGATCGCCTGCGTGCTGCGGTAGTTGTCGGTCAGGTGCACGACCCGCGCGCCAGCGACCTCGTCGGCGAAGCCGACGATCTTGTCCACGCGCGCGCCGCGGAAAGCGTAGATGCTCTGTTTGGGGTCCCCCACCACCATCAGGTTGCCGTGCGGCTCCGCGAGCCGCAGCGCCAGATCCGCCTGCCAAGCGTTGACGTCCTGGTACTCGTCGACCAGCACGTAGCTCCACGCCGCGGCGACCCGGGCGCGGACGTCGGGCATCTCGAGCAACTTCGCCGCCATCACGAGCACGTCGTCGTAATCGACGTACCCACGTTCGAGCTTGTAGGCCGCCCAGGCCCGTCGGACCTTCTGCAGCGTCGCCACCTGCTCGGCGAAGTCCGGCAGGTCGCGCGCCACCACCTCGGCCAGCGGCACGCGCAGGTTGGTGGCCCGGCTGAAGGCGGCTTGCAGCGCCCCCTTGCGCGGCAAGCGGTTGCGGCGGTCGCGCTGCAGGTCCAGGCGCTGCACCACCGCCGCGACCGCGTTCGCCGCGTCGTCGGTGTCGATCACGGTCGGCGGGCGCGCGAGCCCGAGGGCACGGAACTGCCGCGCCACGATCCGGTACGCCACGTGGTGGAAGGTGCCGCCGTCGACCCGACGCGCGAGCGGGTGGCGCGCCGCGGCGCGTTCGAGCATCTCGGCCGCCGCCTTGCGCGTGAAGGTCATCAGGAGCACCTGCTCCGGCGGCACCCCCCGCTCCAGCAGGCGAGCGGTGCGCTCCTCGATCACGCGCGTCTTGCCCGTGCCCGCGCCGGCCACCACGAGCAAGCCGCCCTCGAGGATCGAGGTCGCCTCGAGCTGGGCGGGGTTCAAGGGGTGCGGCGCGTCTTCGCTCATCGTCGAGCGCGATGGTACCGCCGAGCGTGTCCCGCCAGGTACGGCCGCCGAGCGGACGGCACGACGCACGGCGCCCAGGCATGGGAGTTCAGCCGTGATACCTGAAGAACATCGTTACATATCCTTGCCAGCGTTCCCTACGGGCCACGCGCCTCAAAGGCCGGCGTCCCGTGCGGGCATTTTTGGGACGCTGCGAACGTCTCACGAGCCTTCGTTCCTGGACGGCGACCTCGATCTCGTGGCGGCGGCCCTCGGAGGCGTGGGCCCTCGCCGCCCGCTCCGCCGCGGCACAATGGACCGATGAAGGCCACGCACGACCGGACCCAGGGGCTGGGCGCGTGAAGCGGATCGCACGCGCGGTGCTGGCATCGGCGCTGGTGCTCGCGGCGCTGGGGGCGCTGGCCGGGAAGGCAGCCTTGGAGGCGCGCGGCCCCTTCCTCGAGGCGCTGCCCGACCACCCCTTCTGCATCGAGGCCGAGTGGGCGCTCGCCGAGGACCGCGTCGCCGATGCGCTCGAGCTCGCCGAGGCGGGATCGTGCGCCAGCGCGGCCGAGCGCGCGCGGGCGCGCTGGAACGCGATCGAGGCCGCCTTCGCGCGGTGCGCTGCGGGCGTGTGGACCGGGCGGGGCGACGACGTCGCGGCGGTCGGGTGCGCGGTGGCCAGCGACCTCGTCGTCTTCGGCGACGTCCGCGACCTCACCCGTCAGGGGGTGGCCTGGGTGCGCGGCGACGCGACCGATCCGGTGCTGATCGGGCTGTCCGCCGTCGGCCTGGTGGCGACCTTCGCGCCGCACGTGGACGCGGGCGGCGCGCTGCTCAAGGCCGCCCGCCGCGCGGGCGCGCTCAGCGACGCGTTGGCCGGTGCGACGCTGCGGCTCGTGCGCAGGGGCACATGGACTCCGCTCGTGAACATGTTCTCCGACGCGGGGCGCCTCGCCCGCCGGCTCGGCCCAGCCGGCGGTGCCCGCGCCCTGCGCCATGCCGACGACGTCGAGGACGTCGCCGCGCTCGCGCGCTTCGTGGAGGCGGCGCCGCACCCCCTGCTCGCGCTGCGCTGGGCCGGCAAGGGCGCCGTGCGCCTCGGCGACGACGCGGCCCTGTACGCCACCGCGCTCGCGAAAGGCCCCGACGGCATCGCGCTCGCGGCGGCCCGGGGCGGTCGGGCGCTGCTCGCGCGCCAACCCGTCCTCGTGGCCCTCGCCAAAGCGGTCCACCGCGACCCCGCGGCGCTCGCGGCGTTCGCTGCGTGGCTGGCGGCCACGCTCCTGCGCTGGGCGACCTGGCCGATCGTCGCCGCCTTCGCCGCGGCCGCCCTGCTCGCCGCCGCGGTGGTCGCCCCCTATCGCCGCGCTCGACCCCGGCGCCCACCGAGCCGCGGCGTCGGACGCTTGCCTGCGGCGCGGTCGCGCCGCATGACCTAGGCTGGAGCGTGCAGATCGCGCCGAGAGGCAGAAAGCAGGCCGCCATGACCAAACCCGCCCCGTTCCTCCGACTGCAAGACGACCAACCCGAGCTGATCGCCGCCTACGAGCGCTTCGCGTCCCTCGCCCACGAGGCCGGCCCCCTGAGCGATCGGGAGCGACGGCTGGTCAAGCTCGCGCTCGCCATCGCCACGGCCTCCGAAGGTGCGACCCACAGCCACGCACGCCAGGCCCTCGAGGCCGGCATCGGGGTGGCCGACCTCCGCCACGTGGCGTTCCTGGCGGCCACCACGGCGGGCTTCCCGGTGACGATGCGGGCGCTGTCCTGGATCCACGACGTCGCCGACGACGCCGACTGAACGAACCGACCCAGCGCCCGGCGGCCGTTCGCGCCGAGTCCTCGGGGCTCAGAACTTGCCCCCGGTCCGGAAGCCCCCCTTGCCGCGCACGGATCCCCCCGTTCGGAAGCCGCCGCCACCGATGCTGCCGCCGGGCTTGAAGCCGCCGCCGGAGGGTTTGAAGCCGCCACCTCCGGCGCGCCTGGTACCGCCGAAGCCCCCTCCGGAGGACGACCGGCCCCCACCCCATGGGCTTCCGCGGCCGAAGCCACCCGAGCCGAAGGTCGGGTCGCTGCGCGGGGGCGTGTACCGGCGCTGCTGCTCCAGGATCCGCCAGAGCGCGTCGCGCGTCACGGCGCCGTTCAGGAGCTGAACGAGCAAGGTGCCGATGAGGGTCGGGTCGGCGAAGCTGGTGCCCGGGCGGTCGAAGCCCTTGCCCGTGAAGCGGCGCCGGAGCTCCTCGAGATCGCTGGCGCGCGCTCGATCGCGGGCGGCCACCTCCCTGAGCTCGCGCGCGGCGGACGCCGCGGCGTCCCGTTCCCGCTCCAGGTCGAGCAGGCGCGCGACGATCGCGTCGTCTTCGGGCATCGGGGTGGCCAACGCCGCCCGCCGCAGCGCCTGCAGGTCCTCGCGACCGAACTCCGAGGCGAGGAAGGCGACCGCCTCGCGCGTGTGGCGGTCCTCGCCCGCGACGAGCGCCTCGTACGCTTCGAGCGCCGCACGGCGCTCGGCCGCGGCCGCTTCGATCCGACGGTCGATCTCGACCAAGCGCGCCTCGGCGCGATCGCGTGCGTCGTCCAGGGCGGGGATCCCGTCGGCCGCACGGGCCTCTTCCTCGAGGCGGCGCAGGTCGGCGAGGGTGGCGTCGGCCTCGGCGCCGACGCGGTCAGCGTGCGCCCGCAGCTGGACCGGTAGGTCCAGCAGGCGCGCGTAGTTGGGGCGCGCATCGGCGTAGCGCACCAACCGAGCCACCTTGCCGTCGAGCCACCGGACGAGCGGTCCGGCTCGGTACGCGGGCGTGCCGTAGCCGCGCCGCCACAGGTAGTCGAACAGCGGGTCCTCGCGGTACGCGCGCCCCTTGGCGTCGAGCTCGGCTTCGGCCGCGGTCGCCTTCTCGTCGGCGTGGACGGCGACGCGCTCCGCATCGCGCACCGCGTCGCGTTGGGCGACGAAGGCGGGATCGGCCGCGAGCCGCTCCTGGGTCGCCGCCTCGGCCGCATCGAGGGCGTCGGCGGCAACCTCGAGGGCGTCCTCCGCGGCCGTTCGCTCGCCGGCGAGCTCGGCCGCGGCGGCGGCGGCGGCCGACAGCCGCGCCTGGAGGGCGGTCGCCTCCGCATCGCGGCGATCGAGCAGGGCCCGAGCCTGCGTCTCGGCATCGACGAGGCGCGCGACCAAGCCCTCGGGGGCCGCCAACTGCGCCACCCGCCACCGCGCCAGCGCCTGGAGCTGGCCGGCGCGCTCGGCGTCGAGCTTCACGAGCCGCGCCTGCGCCTCGCCCAAGCGCGCGTCGAGCTCCGCCGTGCGCGACTGGGCCTCGGCGAGCGACCGTTGGACCAGGCCGAGCACCTGGCGTCCGCTGCTCATGGGCATCCCCTCACCACGACGTGATCGCTCCGCCCGTGGTCGGGAAGCGGTACCGCGGCTCGAGCACCCCCGCGGGCTTCTCGCCGAACACGTAGTCCTGAACGATCCCGTCGTCGAGCTTGTCGGCGACGACGCGCTCGAACGTCGCCTCGTCGACGCGCAGACCCCAGCGCCGGACGACGCTCGTCGTGCCGGTCTCCTCGCTCCGGATCGGCCGCGCGAGCACGCGGCCGTCCGCGTCGACGGCCTCGACGATCAGGTAGTAGTTGCGGGCCGACTCGTTCGCGTCGGGGATGCGCCAGACGCCGGTCGTCTCGTTCGGGCGGGCGACGATCTCGAGGCGGTACGCGAGCTCGAGCTCGGCGACCAACGCTTCGAGCTCGTCGCGAGCGGTGCGGGCGGCGGGCAGGTCGCGCGCGGCGACGGCGGCGCGCGCCGTCGCTGCGAGCGCTTCCGCCTGCACGACCGCGGCATCGACCTCCGCCACCTCCACCGCGCGCGCCTCGGCCTGAACCACGTCGGCGACGAGCGCCTCGCGCGGGGCGACCACCACCGCGCGGTACGCCACCACGACGACCGCCACGACGACGAGCAGCGCCACCAGCGCCCGGCCGTACGCAGCGCGGCGCACGTAGACGCGCGCCCAGCGCACCGCCCACGAGTCGGCGGGGGGCGTGTACGCGAAGCGCCCCTCGCGCAGCGCCGCGACCCCCTCGTGGAGGATGCGGTCCGGCACCTCGATCCCCTGGGCGGCGTACAGCCGGCGAAGCCGATCGAGCAGCTCCGCCTCGCGCTCGCCTTCGCCCAATTCGCGAGCCACCAGCGTGTCCTGATGGCGCAGCGTGTCCACGACGTCCATGGCGAGCATCACGTCGTCGAGCGGCGCGGCGCGCGACGGCTCGAACCCGGTGGTCACCGAAGGTCCCTCAACCCTCCGCGCGCTGGGCGAGCCGCGCCAAGCGCTGCTTGCCGTCCTCGACCGCTTCGCGGATCTCCTCGGCGTTGGTCGTGCTGAGCGTGCGCATCTCGCTCACGATCTCGCGCGACCTCGCCTGGTAGTCCACGACCGAATCGACGAGCCGCTTGACGGCGTCGGCGCGGACGGTGGGTCCGTAGCCGGCGCGGACGGCCTCCTCCTGCACCTTGCCGCCCATGTCCGCGAGGGTCTCGAGCGAGCGGCTCACGCCCTCCTTCATCGCTTCGAGCGTCTGCGTCGCCTCGTGCAGGCCCGAGAGCCCGGTGAACGAGGCGGTCAACGCCGTCAGGACGGTCTCGTTGGTGCCGAAGAACGACACCGCCTGCGAGCGCACCCGCTCCTTGGCGGTGTGCGTCTGCATGAGCCGCGCCATGACGACCTCGGACGTGTTGTACGCGATCGTCAGGTTCTCGGAGAGGTCCTTGGCCACCTGGAAGCGCCGGTCGGTGTTCTGCAGCGCGCGCACCCGTTCGTCGCGCGCGAGCTCGCGGCGCGCCCGCTCGGCGGGATCCTCGGCCGGCGCGGCCTCGACGTGCGCCATCGCCGCGTCGACCGCGGCCTTGGCGGCCTCGACTTCCTCCTCGGCGCTCTGGAGCACCTCGAAGGCCTGGACCTCGGCCTGCTTGAGCGCGCCCCGGAAGTCCTGGTAGGACTCCAAGATCAGGTTCTCGCGCTCGATCTGGTCCTGCGCCGAGGCGGTCACGTCGAGGTAGGTGGCCTTGATCTTCTCGAAGCGGTCGGCGATGTCGCCGCGGGTGACCTTCATCCACACGTTCGACAGCCGCTCGAAGGTGGTGACCTTGCCATCCTCGACCTGGTCGACCATCGCCTTCGCGTCGTCGCGGATGCTGTCGAAGGCGTTGGCGATCTGCTCGTAGCGCGTGCCGATCTCCATCGCCTGCACCTGCTCGCGCACCACGTCGTTGAAGAGCGAAGCCTGCGCGAGGGTGCGCGTGATCGCGACCACCCGGTCCGGATCGAGGTCGTGGATCTGCTGCAACAGCGCGACGATCGGCGCCTCGTGGGTGGCGGGGGCGGTCGGGATCAGGTTCAGGTCGCGCAACCGCGACATCGCACGATCGAGGTAGACGAGGGGTCCGGTCGATGCGTCGGGCGTGGTCATCGCTGCTCCTTCGGGGCGCGCTCCGTGCGGATCGGGCGCACGGGGCCGCCGACGCCCCATCATCGGTCGGCCACGGCGCGCGCGCAAGGTCGTCCGACCACGGGGGCTCAGGGGCAAACGGCCCCCCCGCGACCGTGGCCCCGGGTACAATGCACGCATCGACGTGAGGGATGCATGGAGGGCGCTGACGTGCCCCCTCTCGCCGTGGTGCAGTCCGACGCCGTGGCCGGCGTGCCGGCCGGGACCGCGGCGGATCCGAAAGGGGGCGAACGGCTGGCTCGCAGCGCCCGCCCCGGCGACCGCGACGCGGCGCCGGCGCCCGTCACCGATCCGAGGAGACCTCATGCACCCGTCGATCCAACCCTCCCGCTCCTTCGCGCGGCGCGCGCTCCTAGCGTTCCTCGCCCTCATGCTCACCGGCGGCGCCGCGTTCGCGCAGCCGATCGAGGTCGAGTTCTGGCACGGCTTCACCGGCGCCCTCGGCGAGACCCTCGAAGGCTACGTCGCGGACTTCAACGAGTCCCAGGACGAGTACCAGGTCAACCCGAGCTACAAAGGCACCTACAACGACACGATGGTCGCCGCGATCGCCGCGTTCCGCTCCGGCACCGCGCCCCACATCGTCCAGATGTTCGAGGTCGGCACCGCCACCATGATGAACGCGGGCGGCGCGATCATGCCCGTCCACCAGCTGTTCGCCGACACCGGCGTCCCCTTCGATCCCGAGCGCTACATCGCGTCCATCCGCGGCTACTACAGCAACGCGGAGGGCCAGATGATGTCGATGCCCTTCAACAGCTCGACGACCATCATGTGGGTCAACGACGACGCCCTGATCGCCGCCGGGCTCGATCCCGCGACCACGTCGCTCAAGTACTGGGACGAGGTCCGTGCCGTCGCGGAACAAGTCGTTGAGGCCGGCGCCGCCCCCTGCGGCCTGTCCTTCGCGTGGCCCAGCTGGAGCCAGTTCGAGAACTTCAGCGCGATGCACGACGTCCCGCTCGCGACCGAGATGAACGGCATGGGCGGGCTCGACGCCGAGCTGCGGATCAACAGCGACCTGCACGTCGCGCACATCTCGATGTTGGCCGAGATGATCGACGAGGGATCGGCGACGTACGGCGGCCGCGGCAACGCGGCGGACGCCCTGTTCCCCTCGGGTGAGTGCGCCATCCTGCAGGCCTCGTCCGGCCTGCTCGCGCGCGTCAACCGCGAGGCGACCTTCGCCTGGTCCGCGCACTTCCTGCCGGTCCACCGCGAGTTCGCCGAAGAGCCGCAGAACTCGATCATCGGCGGCGCCAGCCTCTGGGTGATGCAGGCGCCGACCCGCACCGTCGAGGAGTACCGCGCGGTCGCCGAGTTCTTCAACTTCTTGGCGCAGCCCGAGCGCGCCGAGCAGTGGCACCTCGACACCGGCTACCTGCCGATCGTCAACGGCGTCTACGAGAAGCTCGCGGCCGAGGGCTACTACGACGACCGCCCCGGGCTCGCCGTCCCCTACCTGCAGATGACCCTCCACCCGCCCACCGAGAACTCCCGCGGCTTGCAACTCGGCAACATGCCCGAGATCCGCGACATCATCGAGGAAGAGATCGAGATGGTGTTCCAGGGGCAGAAGACCGCCCAAGCGGCGCTCGACAGCGCCGTCGAGCGTGGCAACGTCGTGCTCCGCGCCTTCGAGCGCGCCAACCGCTAACCGCGCCTGGCCGGGGGCGCCCGAATGGGCGCCCCCGGTACGCCGTCCCCGGGTCGCGCTGGGGCGGCCGCACCCTGGAAGGACCCCATGCAGCGGCGCACCATCTTCCGCCACAAGTTCCTCCCCTACCTCCTACTGGCGCCGCAGCTCGCCATCACGGTCGTCTTCTTCTTCTACCCGGCCGGTCAGGCCATCTATCAGTCGCTCCTGCTCGAGGACCCGTTCGGGCTCCGGACCACCTTCGTGTGGTTCGAGAACTACGCCCACGTCCTCACCAGCCCGCTCTATCTCGAAGCGACCCGCGTCACGATCGTCTTCACGGTCGCCGTCACGCTCGGCGCCATGGCGCCGGCGCTCCTGCTCGCCGTGATGGCGGACCAGGTGATCCGCGGCGCCACCGGCTACCGCACCATCATCATCTGGCCCTACGCCATCGCCCCGGCCGTCGCCGCCGTGCTCTGGCTCTTCATCTTCCACCCCAACATCGGCCAGATCGGCCAGGGGCTGCGCGCGCTCGGTATCCCATGGGACTACCGCATCAACTCCGACCACGCGCTCTGGCTCGTCATCTTCATCTCCGCGTGGAAACAGGTGAGCTACAACTTCCTGTTCTTCCTCGCCGGCCTCCAGTCGATCCCGAAGGGCATCATCGAGGCGGCGGCGATCGACGGCGCGTCGCCGGGTCGGCGCTTCTGGTCGGTGGTGTTCCCGCTCCTCTCCCCCACCACCTTCTTCCTCTTGGTCGTCAACATCATCTACTCCTTCTTCGAGACCTTCGGCGTGATCCACGCGATCACCCAGGGGGGACCGGGGCGAGCGACGACGACGCTGATGTACCGCCTCTACCGCGACGGCTGGGTGAACCTCGACCTCGGCGGTTCGTCGGCGCAATCGGTGATCCTGATGACGGCCGTCATCCTGCTCACGATCATCCAGTTCCGCTACATCGAACGGCGGGTGCACTACTGATGGCCATCCGGACGCACACCTGGATCCCGCACCTCGTGCTCCTGATCGGCGTGGTCATCTTCGTGTTCCCCATCTACCTCGCCTTCGTCGGGTCGACCCACGACGCGGCCACCATCGCGCGCGGCGACCTCCCGTTGACGATCGGCCCGAACTTGATCGAGAACTACACCCAGGCGCTCACGGACAACACCGGCGTCCGGGTGCGCGCGACGCCGGCGCTGGCGATGATGCGCAACAGCCTGTACATGGCGCTCTTCATCGCCATCGGCAAGATCGCCATCTCGGTGCTCTCGTCGTTCGCCGTCGTCTTCTTCGCCTTCCCCGGTCGGATGTTCTTCTTCTGGATGATCTTCATCACGCTGATGCTGCCGGTCGAGGTGCGGATGATCCCCACCTACGAGGTCGTGTCGAACCTGGGCATGATCGACACGTTCGGTGGCCTGACCATCCCGTTGATCGCGTCGGCGACCGCCACGCTGCTCTTCCGGCAGTTCTTCCTGACCGTCCCCGACGAGCTCGTCGACGCCGCCCAGATCGACGGCGCGGGCCCGATGCGCTTCTTCTGGTCGGTGCTCCTCCCGCTCTCGACCAACACCATCGCCGCCCTGTTCGTCATCCAGTTCGTCTATGGATGGAACCAGTACCTGTGGCCACTGATCGTCACCACCAGCCGCGGCGCCGAGACGATCGTCATCGGCATCGTCCGCATGATCGGCTCCGGCGAGACCCAGACGGACTGGCACCTGATCATGGCCGTCGCGATGCTCGCGCTGATTCCACCGGTGCTGGTGATCGTCCTCATGCAACGCTGGTTCGTGAAAGGCCTGACCGACTCCGACAAGTGACGGCGTCGACCCCACGGAGGATTTCCATGCACACCGACCTGCGCCCCATCCTCGACGTCGCCGACGAGCTCGGGCTCGACCGGGACACGCTCACGACGCTCGGCCGCCACAAGGCCAAGCTCGACCCGCCGGCGGCGCCGGCGGCGCGCGGCAAACTCGTGCTGGTCAGCGCCTTGACCCCCACCAAGTCCGGCGAAGGCAAGACCACCGTCAGCATCGGTCTGGCGATGGGGATGCGCCGGCTCGGCGCCCGCACGGCGTTGGCCCTGCGCGAACCCTCGCTCGGTCCCGTCTTCGGCGTCAAAGGGGGCGGCACCGGCGGCGGGCGCGCGCAGGTCGAGCCCGCCGACGACGTCAACCTCCACTTCACCGGCGACCTGCACGCGATCGGTGCGGCCCACAATCTGCTCGCGGCGATGGTCGACACCGACCTGTACTTCCGGGCGCCGAGCGGCCTCGCGAAGGACCGCGTCACCTGGTCGCGGGTGGTCGACATGAACGACCGCGCGCTGCGGCGGGTGACCGTCGCCGTCGGCGGTCGTGCGGAACGCCAGACGCGCTTCGACATCACCGCGGCCAGCGAGGTCATGGCGATGCTGGCGCTCGCGGGCTCGCAGGACGACCTGAGGACGCGGCTCGCGCGCACCGTGGTCGGCTGGACGGAGGACGACCGACCGGTCACCGCCGACGACCTCGGCGCCACCGACGCCATGCTCGTCCTGTTGCGCGAGGCCCTGCGCCCCAACCTGGTCCAGACGAGCGAGGGGGGCCCCGCCCTGGTGCACGCCGGCCCGTTCGCCAACATCGCGCACGGCTGCTCGAGCGTGCTCGCCACCCATACCGGTCTGCACCACGCCGACGTGGTGGTCACCGAGGCGGGCTTCGGCTTCGACCTCGGCGGCGAGAAGTTCCTGCATCTGAAGGCGCCGCAAGCCGGGGTATGGCCGGACGCCGTCGTCCTGGTCGCCACCGTCAAAGCGCTCCGCGCCCACGGTGGCGGCGACCTCGAGGCCGGCTTGCCGCACCTCGAGCGGCAACTCACGAACGTGCGCGCCTTCGGGCTGCCGCCCGTCGTGGCGATCAACGTCTTCGGCGACGACGACCCGGCCGACGTGGCGCGCGTCCGCGCGTACGCGGAGGCGGCGGGCGCCGCGGCGGCGCCGATCACGGCCTTCGCCGACGGCGGATCCGGCGGCGAGGCGCTCGCACGGGTCGTCCTGGACGCCCTCGAGACCAGCGGCGATCCCGCCCCGCACGCGCTGTACCCGACCGACGCGCCGTTCGAAGGGAAGCTCGCCGCGCTGGCGACGACGCTCTACGGCGCCGGCGACGTCGTCTTCACCGAGGCCGCGCGCGCCGAGCTGGACGCGCTCACCGCCGCCGGCTACGGCCACTTGCCGCCGTGCGTCGCCAAGACGCCGCTCTCGCTCACCGAGGACCCCAAGGGGGGCGTCTTCCAGGAGGGCCACACCCTCACGATCTCGGAGGTGCGGCTCGCGGCTGGCGCCGGCTTCCTGGTGGCCCTGGCGGGGAGCGTCTTCACGATGCCCGGACTGCCGCGCGATCCCGCCGCCCGCCACGTGCGGATCGAGGCGGACGGCAGCGTGCGCGGCCTGATGCAAGGCGGTTGACCGACCGCACCCCTCGCCCCGCGGCACGAACGCACGACGCCGCGGGGCGTAGCCTTGGTCCATGGACCTGACCCCCGAGGAGCTCTACCGCGAGGGCGGCGGAACCCCCGTTCGCCGCCTGATCGACGTCCGGGCGCCGGTCGAGGTCGCGCGCGGCGCGCTCCCGGACGCGGTGTCGCTGCCCCTGATGAGCGACGCGGAGCGGCACGCGGTCGGCGTGCGCTACGCCGAGGCGGGCCAGGAGGCCGCGGAGGCGCTCGGGTGGACCTTGGCCGGCCCGCACCTGCCCGAGCGGACCGCGGCCTGGCGACGCGTGGTGGAGGCCGGCCCCACGGCCGTCGCCTGTTGGCGCGGCGGGCTGCGCAGCCGCCTGACCCTCGATCTGATCGATCGACCGGACGTCGCGCGGGTGGCCGGCGGCTACAAGGCGATCCGCACGCTCCTCGCTCGCGACCTCGGGGCGCAACTCGCGCGCCACGACGTCGTGGTGGTGACCGGCCTGACCGGCGCCGGCAAGACGGACTTCTTGCTCGCCCTGGACGGCGCGCCGGGCACGACCGTGCTCGACCTCGAGGGGCTCGCCCACCACCGGGGGAGCGCGTTCGGGGCCGAGGACGCGCCGCAACCGTCCCAGGCGACGTTCGAGAACGCCGTCGGCGCGGCGCTCCGCCTCGCGCCGTCCGGCCTCCTCGTCGTCGAGGACGAGTCGCGCTGGGTCGGGCGCCGCACCCTGCCCGAGGCGCTCCACGCCGCGATGTTCGCGGCGCCGCGCATCGTCCTCGAGGCGAGCGATGCGGAACGCATCGCGCGCCTGTACGCCGGGTACGTCGTCGGACCGACCGAGCGGCACGGCGCCGTCGCGGCTCGCGAACGGCTGCTCGGCGACCTCGCGCGCGTGCGCAAGCGCTTGGGCGGCGCCCGGCACGACGCGATCGAGGCCCGCATCCAGGCGGCCGCCGGCGCCTGGCACGATCCCGACGCGCACGCGCCCTGGATCGCCGCGATGCTGGCGGAGTACTACGACCCGCTCTACCGCAAGGCCCTCGCGCGCGCGCCCCGCACCGTGCTCGCGCGCGGCGACGCGGACGCGCTGCAGGCGTTCCTGAGGGCGCGCGCGACCGCGGTAGGCTGACCCATGGTCGACGTTCCCGCCCCCCTGCGCCTCACCCGCACGGTCGCCAAGGGGGGGTGCGCGGCGAAGATCGCCGCCGGCACCCTCACCGACCTGCTGCGCTCGCTCCCGGTGTCCACCCACCCCGACCTGTTGGTCGGGCGCGACCTGTTCGACGACGCCGCCGTCTGGCGCGTCGCCCCGGACGTCGCGATGATCCAGACCCTCGACTTCTTCACCCCGGTCGTCGACGACGCCCGCGACTTCGGTGCGGTCGCCGCCGCGAACGCCCTGAGCGACGTCTACGCCATGGGGGGTACGCCGGTCACGGCGCTGACGATCCTGGCCTTCCCGCTCGACACCCTCCCGGAAGAGGTGCTCGCGGAGCTGATGGCCGGGGCGATCGAGACGATCGACGCCGCCGGGGCGCATCTGGTCGGCGGCCATTCGATCGAGGACGACACCCTCAAGCTCGGCTTCTCGGTCACCGGCCTGGCGCACCCGGATCGGCTCTGGCGCAACAGCGGGGCGCGCCCCGGCGACGCCCTGGTGCTGACCAAGGCCGTGGGCACCGGCACGCTCGCCGGCGCCCGCAAGAACGACGAGATCGACGCGGCGGCCATGGCGCCGGCGATCGCGTCGATGCGCCAGGTCAACCGGCTCGACCTGCCCGAGGACCTGCACGCGGCGGTGCACGCCGCCACCGACGTGACCGGCTTCGGTGTGGCCGGCCACGCGCTGCACGTGGCGCAGGGATCGGGTGCGACGCTGGAGCTCGACGTCGGCGCGGTGCCGCTGCTGCCGGGCGCCGCCGAGACCCTCGCGCGCGGCATCCTGACGAAGGCGCACGGCACCACGACGCGCTACGTCGACCCCCACGTCGAGGGGCGCGCGGCGCTCACGGAGGCCGCGTGGTGGTCGCTCGTCGATCCGCAGACGAGCGGTGGCCTGCTGCTGAGCGTCGCCCCCGATCTCGTCGACGCCGTCCTCGCGCACGTCCGGCCCCGCTTCCCGGATGCCCGCGTCGTGGGCCGGGTCGTGCCGCGCGGAGCGCACGCGCTGCGCGTGCGCTGACGGCCGTGGCGCTGCTCGACGTCCTGGTCTGGATCGGGGTCTTGACCTTCGCGGTCAGCGGCGCTCTGGTCGCCGTCCGGCAGCGCTTCGACCTGATCGGCGCCCTCGTGCTCGCGGCGGTCACGGCGATCGGTGGCGGGAGCATCCGGGACGTCGTCGTCGGATCGTTGCCCCCCGCCTCCTTCACCAACGAACCGCTCCTGTGGACGGTCGCGGTCGCCGCCGTGGTCACCTTCTTCGTGCATCGGCGGCTGCGCCTGGAGAGCGGTTGGCTCTACGCGCTCGACACGCTCGGCCTCGCGATCTTCGCGGCGCTCGGCGCCGAGCGCGGCCTGACCTTCGGACTCGGCCTGTGGGGCACGGTGTTCGCCGGTGCGGTCAGCGGCGTCGGCGGCGGGGTGCTGCGCGACGTGCTCACGGGTCAGGTGCCGGGGATCTTCTACCGGGCCGGCGACTTCTACGCGTCGGCTGCGGCGTTCGGGGCGCTGCTGACCTTCCTCACGTACGGCATCGACCCCGACCTCGCGCTGATCGTCGGCATCGTCGGCACCGCCGGGTTGCGGGTGGGGAGCCGGCTGCTGAAGCTCCAACTCCCCGTGCCCCGCATCTGACGCGGGCGCTCCTCAGCCCCCGCGCCGCTCGTCCGCGGGCTGGGTCAGGTCGAGCCTTCGGTCACTCGACGACGACGGGGGCCAACATGCCCGCCTGGTAGTGACCGGGGATGAAGCACCCGATCTCCCAGGTGCCGATCAGTTCGGCGGGCAGCGTGAAGTGGATCTCGATGGACTGCCCCGGCTCGAGCTCGACCTCGACGAAGCCGCTCGTACCGACCTCCCAATCGTCGCCGACCACGTCGACCTCGATGGCGTCGAGGAGGTTCGTCTCGTACCCGTCGGGGACGCCATCCTCGACGAGGACGGTGCGGCCGATGAGCACCTCGTGCTCCATCATCCCGACGTTGGTGAAGACGACGCTGTAGGGTTGGCCGGCTCGGAAGACGATCGGGGCGTTCGCTTCGCCACCGGGGATCGTGAAGTTGTACTCGTGCAGCTCGATGACGACCTCGATGCGCTCGGCGTCCTGCGCGACCGCGGTCGAGGCGAGGGCGACGAGCACGATCGAGAGGAGGGTGAAGAACCGGTACCGCTTGGACATGACGTACCTCGGTGCGCGCTGCAGCGCGATGGGTCGCGTCGGTCGTCGAGGCCGACACCGCCGCTCCGTGCCCCGCCGACGTCGCCGTTCCGGCGCTCGCTCCGGACCGCGGCCCGCGGCCGGCGACTGCGTAGGACTCGAAAGCTTGGGGCACGGTATCGCCGGGAACCCGGGTTCCGCAACCGCGTTCGTCACGGGTGCAGCAGCGTCACCCCGACCGGCGCGAACGATCCCATGGCCTCCAGCGCCGCGCCCGCCTCGGCGAGCGGCCGCCGCGCGCCGATCAAGCGCTCGAGCGGCACCCGCCCCGTCGCGACGAAGCGGAACAGCTCGGGGTAGCGCCAAGCCGGCATACCGTGCCCGCCGACGACCGTGAGCTCGCGGCGCACGACCGTCTGCAGCGGGAACGACGGGTCGGCGTCCGCCCCCAACAGGAGCCCGAGCTGCACGTGGCGCCCGCGCCGCCGCAGGGTGCCCACCGCCTGCGCGGCGGTCGCCCGGCTGCCGAGCGCGTCGACGCTCACGTCGGCGCCGCCGCCGAGCGCCTCGCGGACCGCGGCCACGGGGTCGCCCGCGCGGGCGTCGATCCCGGCGACCGCCCCGAGGCTGCGGGCGAGCTCGAGCTTCTCCGTGGCCACGTCGACGGCCACGACCCGAGCGCCCGCCGCCACGGCGATCGTCAGGGCGGCCAGGCCGACACCGCCGCACCCGAAGACCACCACCGTCTCCCCGGCGCGCAGCGCCGCGCGGTGGACGAGCCCGTGGAAGGCGGTCATGAACCGGCATCCCAGGCTGGCCGCCTCGTCGAACCCGAGCGACGCCGGCAACCGGGCCAGGTTGACGTCGGCCCACGGCACGACGACGTACTCCGCGAAGCTCCCCCACCCGTCGAACCCGGGTTGGTACTCGACGTCGCAGAGGTTCTGCGCCCCTTCCCGGCAGGCCTCGCACCGTCCGCACCCGCAGCAGAACGGTGCGGTCACCCGCTCCCCGCCCACGAACCCGGTCACGTCGCGCCCGACGGCGCGCACGACGCCGGCGAACTCGTGCCCGGGGACGTGCGGCCAGCGCACGGTCGGGTCGTGGCCGACCCAGGCGTGCCAATCGCTGCGGCATACGCCCGTGGCGCGGACCTCGACGACCGCCCCGTGGGGCGGCGGCTCGGGGTCCGGGACGACGGTGGGGACGAGCGGGGCGTTCGGGGCGTCGACGAGGATGGCGCGCATGGCGGCATGCTACGGCGCGCGCCGCTGCGCCGCGCGCGGTCGTCGGTTAGCGTGATCCATGCCTCGCACCCTGCGCATCCTCCCTTGGTTCGCCGCCCTCGCGCTCCTCTTCGCCACCGCGTCCGCCCAGGATGCCACCATCACCGGCACCCTCGAGGGCCGCGTCGGCGACGCCGCCAAGACCTGGTACGCGCTCCAGTTCGACGTCGAGGGGGAGCTCCAGGACACCGTCGAGATCGAGGACTACGGCTTCCAGGTCGACGTGGTGATCCAGGCGCACGTCGAACCGCGCTTCCTCATGCGCGAAGCCCTGGTGATCAGCGCCGGCTTCGGCTCGCTCACGGGCTGTCCGTGCACGGCGAACGCGGTGGAGGTCTTCTTCCTCGGCGAGGGCTCGATGTTCAGCAACGTGTACAAGACCGAGGCGGGCTCGCTGATCGTGGAGTCCGCGACCCCGCTCGGCGACGGGCGCATGCGCCTCGTGGGGACGTTCGCCTTCGACGCGTCGTTCCACGCCGACGCCTTCGGCGAGGGCGACCCGGACGACGTCCTCGCGATCGCCGGCACCTTCGACGTCGAAGGGGGACCGCTCCCTTAGGCTCGCCCGTCCCTCAGGACCGGCACGGGCCGCTCAGGCGGGCACCGCCCGCATGAGTTCCGCGATCTCGTCGGCGCCGAAGCCGGCCTCGCGCAACACTTCCTCCGTGTGCTGGCCGAGGAGCGGCGGCGGGTAGCGCAGCGTCGCCGGGGTGCGCTCGAGCTTGATCGGGAACCCGACCTGCCGCATCCGACCGACCGTCGGGTGGTCGAACTCGATCAGCATGTCGCGCGCCGCCACCTGCGGCTGCGCGAAGACCTCGTCGAGCTCCAGGATCGGCGCCATCGGCACCCCGATGGCGTCCGCCTGCTCGGTCAGCGCGCGGCCGCTGCGCGGCGCGAAGCGGGCGGCGAGCTCGGCGTCGAGTTCAACGCGGTGGGCCACGCGGTCGGGGTTCGTCGCGAAGCGTGGGTCGTCGGCGAGCTCAGGGGCGTCGAGCAGCGCGCACAGCTTCCGGAACTGCGGGTCGTTGCCGACGCAGACCATCACCGGGCCATCGGCGCTGGGGTACGCGTTCGTCGGCACGATGTGGGGGTGCGCGTTCCCGAGCCGCTCGTGCACGACCCCGTCCATCAGGTAGGCCGACGCCTGGTTGGCGAGCGCCGCCAGGCTCGATTCGAGGAGCGAGAGGTCGACGCGCTGCCCCTCGCCGGTGCGATCGCGATGACGCAGGGCGGCCAGGATGCCCGTGGCCGCGTGGCTGCCCGCGAACAGATCGATCACGGCCACCCCCACCTTCATGGGGTCGCCGCCGACCTCGCCGTTGATCGCCATGAAGCCGCCGACGGCCTCGATGATGGGGTCGTACCCCGGCAGCGTGGCCTTCGGTCCGGTCCGGCCGTAGCCGGTGATGCTGCAGTAGACCAGGTCGGGTTTGAGCTCCTGCAGGGCCTCGAACCCGAGCCCCCACCGCTCCATGGTGCCCACCTTGAAGTTCTCGACGACCACGTCGGCGTCGACCACCAGCTTGCGGAAGGCGTCGCGCGCGGCTTCGGTCCGGAAGTCGAGCACCAGGTCGCGCTTGTTGCGGTTGACGCAGGTGAAGTAAGCGCTCTCCCCCGCGATCCACGGCGGACCCCAGCGGCGGGTGTCGTCGCCGCCCGGCGCCTCGATCTTGACGACGTCGGCGCCCAAGTCGGCGAGCATCATCGTGCAGAACGGCCCGGCGAGGACCCGCGTCAGGTCGAGCACGCGCATGCCGGAGAGCGGCCCGGCGGTCGTGGGCGCGCCAGCGGTCGCCGGCGTGGAGATGGCATCGGGCACGGGTTCGGGCATGCCCCCAGCGTACCGGCGCACGGCGCCGACCCGCACCCGGCATGCGTCCCGCGGGCGTCGTACCGTACGACCGGAGGTCCGTCCATGCTCGAGGTCTACCCGATCGGCCGCGTCGCCTTCCCCGAGGCGATCGACCCGCACGCGCTCGAGGCCGCCATCGCGCGCATCGAGGCGCTGCCCGACGCGCTGCGCGCCGTGGTCGCCGACTGCCGCGATCTCGACCACCCGATCCGCGAGGGGGCCTGGTCGATCCGCGCCCTGGTCCACCACGTCGCCGACAGCCACATGAACGCCTACGTGCGCACGAAGCTGGCGGCGACCGAACCCGAGCCCGTGGTCAAGGCCTACGACGAGGTCGCCTGGTCGCGGCTCGGGGACGCCGCGCTGCCGGTCGAACCCTCGCTCCAACTGGTGGACGCGCTCCACGATCGCTGGAGCGCGGTCCTGCGGGCGCTCGGTCCGGCGGAACTCGAGCGTCCATGGCGCGTGCCGACCGGGACGGAGCCGCGACCGCTCTGGCGCCTCCCGATCACGTACGCGTGGCACGGCGACCACCACGTCGCGCAGATCCGCCAGGCGCGCGACCACTACGCGATCTGAGGGGCGAACCCCTTCAGGAGATCGTGCCGCCCATCACGAACGACGCGATCGTGAACAACAGCACGATGCCCGTCACGTCGACGAGCGTGGCGATGAAGGGCGCCGACGACGTCGCCGGGTCGGCGCCCATGCGCTTGAGCAGCATCGGCAGCAACGACCCCGAGAGCGACCCCCACACGACCACCCCGAAGAGCGCCAACCCCACGGTCGCCGCGACGGCGCCCCACGCGTCGCCGTAGGCCCCGAACGCCCCCGCCCACAGCGCGATACGGGCGGCGCCGAGCACGGCCAGGATCGCGCCCAGGATCGCGCCGGTGGCGAGCTCGCGGCGCATGACGCGCCACCAATCGCGGAGCTTGACCTCGCCGAGGGCCATCGCGCGCGTGATCAGCGTCGCCGCCTGCGACCCGCTGTTGCCGCCCGAGGCGATGACGAGCGGCAGGAAGATGCCGAGCACGACCGCGCGCGCGAGCGCGTCCTCGTAGTAGGTCATCGCTTCGGCCGTCAGCATCCCGCCGAACAGGAGCACGACGAGCCATACGCCGCGCTTGCGCACCATGGTCCACACGCTCGCCTCGAGGTACGGCTCCTCGAGCGCCTGGGTCCCGCCGAGCATCTGGATGTCCTCGGTCGCTTCGCGTTCTTGCACGTCCAGAACGTCGTCGACGGTCACGATGCCGACGAGCACG
>JAABSI010000034.1 GCA_011390455.1 Trueperaceae bacterium | reverse complement strand
GCGCCGACGTCTGCGTCCTGGTCGTCGACCCGTTCGAGATGGGCGACCACGAGATGGGGCTCGCGAACCAAGCGCTCGAGCGCGGCACCCCGATGGTGATGGCGGTGAACAAGTGGGACCTGGTCGAGGACAAGGACCTCGAGCCGCGCCGCAAGCTGATCGACGAGACCCTCCCCCACGTGTCGTTCGCGCCGCGCGTGTACACCTCGGCGCTCACCGAGTTCGGCCTCCACGAGCTGCTCGCCACCTGCGTGCGGGTCTACGAGATCGCGCGCCGGCGCGTCTCGACCGGCGACCTCAACAGCTGGATCGAGGTCTGGACCACCCGCCAGGCGCCGCCCAACTTCCACGGCAAGCCGCTGCGGATCTACTACGCGAGCCAGGTCGACGTGGCGCCGCCGGTCTTCCACATGAGCGTCAACAGCGAGAAGTACGTGACCCGGAGCTACGAGCAGTACCTGATCAACCGGATCCGCGAGGACCTGGGGTTCGCCGAGGTGCCCTTCCGGCTGGTCTTCAAGTCGCGGCGCAAGGAGGGGGGCAAGCGGGTGCGGACCCAGACCTGAGCGGTCGGTCGCCCCCACCCTTCGCATGCGCTACTTCGCCTACGGTTCCAACCTCGACCCCGAGCAGATGGCCGAGCGCTGCCCGTCGGCCGCCTTCTTGCACCGGGCGCTCCTCCCGGGCTTCGACCTCGCCTTCACCCGCTGGTCGACGCGCCGCCAGTGCGGCGTCGCGGACGTGGTCCCCGCGCCGGGTGGCCGCGTTTGGGGCGTCGTGTACGCGATGAGCGAGGCGGACGGCCGGCGGCTGGACGGCTTCGAAGGGTACGTGCCCGGGCGAGCGGGCAACTGGTACGCGCGCGTCGAGCGGACGGTGGCGATCGAGGGCGATCCGACGCGACCGCAGCCCGCCGCGACCTACGAGGTGGTCGAGCGCGCCCCCGAGCCCTTCGCGCCCGACCGCGCGTACCTGGGCCACCTGCTGCGCGGCGCCGCGCACTGGGGTCTCCCCGACGGGTACCGAGCGCACCTGCGCTCGATCGGCACCGTCTGAGCCTGGGTTCACGCCGCCTCGACGAGGCCGAGGCGGGCGGCCAGGGCGAGGGTCTCCGGCTCCGGTTCCATACCCAGCTCGTCGAGCAGGTGCCCGCGGAAGGTCGCGCAGGTGCGCCGCGCCCGCTGGCGGTCGCCGGCAGCGACCGCGGCCACGAGCCCGATCCGCAGCGCCGCCTCGTCGAGCGCGTCGCGGCGCAGGAGCCGATCGGCGAGCGCCAGCGCGTCCAGCGGCCGCGCCTGCTCCAGGTGTTCGGCCGCGAGCGCCAGCGCACCGGTGCGCCACCAGTCCTCGAGGGTGCGTCGCTCGGCCTCGAGCCACTCCCGCGCCGGGGTCACCTCGGCGAGCTCGAGGCCGTCGAGCAGCGGGCCGCCGTACGTTCCGAGCGCGTCGCGCCAGCCGCCGCCGTGCACGTGCCGCTCGAACTCGGCGACGTCGGTGGCGCCCGTCCAGCGCACGCGCGCCGGTTCCCGCTCGAAGGCCGCCCCGGCGGGCGAGCGGGCGATCGTCTGGAGCGTCTGGCGCAGGTTCAGGTAGGCGTGTTCGCGGGTGTGGTCGGGCCAGAAGAGTGCGGCCAGCGCCTCGCGGCGCACCCACGTGGCGCTGCGCGCCACGTACGCGAGCATCGCCAGCCAGCGCGACGGCGGCAGGTCGTGCCACCCGCCGGCCGAGCGCACCTTGGGCGTGCCCAGGAGCACCAGCGCCGGCGTCGTCGTCCGCGCGCGACCCTGGCCGGTGGCCCGGGCCTCGCGGCCGTGGGCGTCGGGCAGGCGCCAGCGGGTGGTGCGGGGGGCGCGCCAGGCGGAGGCGCGGCGGCGCGGGCGGGCGGGGAGCGGTCCTCGGTGGTCGGGCTTCGCGGATCCGATCGCAGGCATGAGCGACCTCCGTTCCTGCCGTCCCGGGGTGGGTCCCCGGAGGGCTGACGGCAGGATGCGGAGGTCGCTCCGTTCACGGTCCGTTCAGGGGGCGATCACGTTCTTGGATCTCTGGTGGTAGGGGTCACTCGCTTCGGCACCCTGCGAACCGTCCATCGCCGGGCAAGCCGCGCTCCAAGAACTGGACCGCAGCGGCGGGCGCCGCGAACGAGGTACCCCAGTAACCGAGGTGCATCGTGCTGCCCCTCCGAACCTCATCCGTCGGGAACCACGCGCCAAGAGCCGTCACCGCCCTCGCGTCGTCGCCTGGGGCCATCGTTCCGAGGTTCGAGAACCAAGCGCGACCTGGGCCTTCCGGCGTCGTCGTGCTCACGGCGCAGGCTTCGACGGCATGGATCCCCTTCCAGGCAGCCGGTGGCATCGGGAACCCGAGCTTCTGGTTGCCGGCGGCCGCGAAGTACGTCTGTCCAACGAACTCCGGCAGGTCCACCGCGGTAGCCGTGCGCTCGGTCAGGCCTGAGAAGTACGCCAACGGACCCAGCAGGGCGATGGCGTCGAAGTCGCCCCCAGCGCAGTCCGGACCGTCGAGCTCTTGCGCGACGGTAGGCGCCAACGCGGCGCACAGGCTACGTACGAGACGCTCCACGTCCGGTCGGCCGTGCAGCCTCTCTGCGATGTACTCGGCGAGCGTCGCGCCTGTGCCCGTTTCCTCGTACGCGCGTGCGAGGAAGCAGTCGACGAGACCCCAACTCAACACGACGGTCGCCGCACCGAGCTGACCGGACTCGTACATGGCGTTGCGGATGCTCTGGACATCGTCGAAGTCGATATCGAACAGATGCACGGCGAGCGTCTGGGTCGACCCGGATGGGTGCACATGCGCCACCTCGAGCACGACGTGGTCGTTCTTCGGCATCGCGACGCTCTTGATCCTGGAACCGGTCGGCAGCAACGACAGGGCGTGATAGGCGACCAGGTGTCCGTGCGGAACGTACGCTGCCTCCGGGTCCAACACCTGCTGAAGATCGAAGCGATACGCGACGACCGCTCTCCAGAGGTCGTTCCCCTCGGTCGTCTCGTCGACGGGTACCGCACCCGTCTCCAGAAGCCGCATGATCGATACGGCGAGCGCCTCGAGGTTGAAGTCGTCGATGACGACGAGCGTCAGGCCCCCGTCGAACTGCTCTGCGTAGCCGTACCCCTCGACGCGATGCGTGGCGCGGTCGATCGCAGCGACTGCCGGCCACTCCTGGTCGAACACGGAGAGAAGATCGCCCCCTCCATCGAGCCGCGGCTTCGTCCCTCCCGTTCCGACGAGGTACGCGCACACGTCTTGCTCGTCGAACCGAGCAACGCCGCCGCCCGTCACGCTCTCGTGGAGCGCATTCGTGATCCCGTCCACTGCTCCGCGAACGGTCCGGTCGGGATCTTCGGTGCTCGCCAGCGCCTCGTGGATCGCTGCTACGAGCCGACCTCCGCGCTCATCGGTCTCCGGCGGCACTTCGTCGATCGGCTGGCCGACGGCGGCGCCCATCAGTAGGAACGCGACCAGAGCGATCATGGCGGGACGGGCGATCCTCGGTACGTCATGCATGCGAACCCTCCTCCTGCGGCTGGTCGGCCGGGCCCTCCGACGGGCCTACCGTCAAGCGCGCACCTTCATCGGTCCATGGCCGCCGTGAAGTCATCGTGATGCCACCGCACGTCCCTCCAACGCTTCGAGGAATCGTTCGACGTCCGCCCGATCGGCTTCCGCTCCTTGCGCTCCGTACAACCGGACCGCCTCACGGGCATGCGCGACGGCCTCCGAAACGTGGTCCAGGTCCTCGTGCGCAAGCGCGAGCTCGTCGTGGGCGTACGCGGCCCACAAGTGCTGACCGCGGCCGAGCGCGAACGCCAGGGCACGCTCCCGCATGGCGACGGACGCATCGAGGTCACCGACCTTGGCCGCGACGCCGGCCATCCCCAACAGGGCGAAGAACTGCAGGCTCGGTGCGCGCGCGCCCGCGCCTTCGAACTCCATGGACCGCTCCGCGAGCTCGACGGCAAGTCGGTAGTGGTCGAGCGCACGCGCCCAGTCCTGCCGCACGGATGCCACGTACCCCCACCGTTGCCGAACCTCGCACTGCATGACGGGGTCGTCCGCCGCGAGCGCCAGCGACCAAGCCGCATCGAAGTGCCGCTCCGCCTCGTCCGGTCGCCGTTCGTCCAGCATCGCCCCGAGGATGGCGCGCACCAGGACCTCACGTCGGACGTCGCCGCCGCGTACGGCGTGCCCGAGGGCACACTCGTACGCGGCGATCGCACCGTCGACGTCGTTCCGCAGGACGCGCAACCCGTTGGCGAACTTGGTCCAGAGCGCCTCGGCGACGGCCCAGTCCTCGGTCGTCTCCGCGACCGTCGCCGCGCGGCGGGCGACCTCGAGGACGTCGGGCGCACCTCCTCGCGCCTGCAGGTAATCCATGCCGACGACGAGCTCGTGGGCCATCCGGACCCCGGTCCTGGGGTCGTCCATCTCGAGGGCGCCAAGGACCGCGTGCACCACGTCCGGAAGGTCCGCTTCCAACCGGTCGAGCACCGCTTGCGGTTCCTCCTCGATCCGGAGCGCGGACGTGGCCACGAGCTCCGAGAAGAACCGCAGGTGTTCTGCCGCGGCCTCGACCTGGACGGCGGGCGCCAAGCGTTCGCGCAGGAACGCCCGGGTCACGGGATGGAACCCGAACCGCCCACGCCCGGTGCCGTCGTTGCGAACGAACGCATGGTCGACGAGCCTCAGCAGCACCGGCAAGGAGACGCCTGCGACCGCGTTGGCGGCGTCGAACTGGAACCCGGCACGGAAGTGGGCGAGCCGAACGAGGGCGCCGCGCTCAGCCTCGCCCAGAAGCACCCAGCTGGGCTCGAGCGCCGCACGTGCGCCTCGGTGCCGTTCCGGAACGTCGACCGGGCCGTGATCGAGCAGCTCGAGCGGTTCGGCCAAGGCGGCGCGGATGCCTTCGACGCTCAATACGCGCGTCATCGCCGCCGCCAACTCGATCCCGAGCGGGTACCCCTCGAGCGCCTCGCATAGGTCGGCGATCGCATCGGCGTCCCGGGCAGCGGCATCGGCGGAGTACCCGACGCGCTCGGCACGATCCAAGAACAAGCGAACCGCGTCGGCCGGAGCATCTCCAACGCGCCGGGTGGCCATGCCGTCGAGCACCATCGTCCGCTCGGCGGCAAGGCCCAACCGGACCCGGCTCGTGACCAGAACCGTGAGTCCTGGGCAAGACTGCACCAAGAGCGCCACCTCGACCGCCGCCTGGACCACGTGCTCGAAGTTGTCGAGCACCAGCAAGGCCCGCCACCCTGCCAGAGCGTCCGCGAGCGTGGCGGCACTCGCTCCGGCCGTCGCGGGCAGCGCGAGGCGGGCCGCGATCGCAGGAACCACCCCTTCCGGCCTCGGGATCGCCTCGAGCGGCACCAGCACGACGCCGTCCGGGAACCGGTCGGTCCCACGGGCACCCAACCGCTCGGCCAGGCGCGCGGCCAGCCGGGTCTTCCCCACCCCGCCCATCCCGAAGAGCGTCAGCAGCCGGTTCGCGGGGTCGCTCAGCAGCTCCTCGAGCTGTCGTAGCTCGGCCTCGCGGCCGAAGAACGCCGTGTTGCGATACGGGGTCTCCGCGACCGCAGGCCGTGGACGCGCGCGGCGCTCGACGGACGGCTGTTCGGGATCGAGCCCGTAGCCCTCGGCCAGTTCGCGCAGACCCGCCCCCTCCGGCAACCCGAGGCGCTCGGCGAGCGGTAGCGCCGCCGCGAGCTCGTCGACCTCGAGCTCGGGCGCGGAGCGCAGCGACAACCCGTACGCCGCCAGCTGCCGCGCGTCCTCCAACCGCCCCTCCGCCAGCGCCGACCGCGCCCGGTGCAGCGCCGCCGACCGCACCCGCCGCGCGATCGCCTCGCGGGTTCCGAAGAGCCAGTCCTCGAGGTCGACGCCGAGCTCCACGTCGAGCCCGTCCAGGAAGGGGCCGTCGTAGGTGGCCAGCACGGCCTCGTAGCGGTAGGCGTCGAAGTCGGCGAGCAGCTCGGTGGCGTCGCACGGGACGCGGCTGGCGATGCGGTCGTCAGGCAGCAGGTCGACGACGGCCGCCTTGCGCAGGTGGCGGAGGCTGGTCGAGAGGCTGTCGCGGGGGTCGTCGGCGTCGCGGAAGAACACCTCGGCCAGCTCGCGCCGGGTGGTGGGACCGTTCAGCGCGAGGTACGCGAGCTTCAGGAGCGGCTTCGGGCGCGTCAGCGACGCGCCTTCGAGTCGCAGAGCTCCGAGCGTCCGCAACTTCATGAGGCGCTCATCCTAGGGGACGAATGTCCCGAAGGCAAGCGCATGCCGACACCGATGCGTACGCGTGACGCCTTCCACGGACGGGCGCGACCCGACCGGCTAACCTTCCGTCCGACCATGCCGCCTTCGGCACCGAAGACCCAGTACTTCACCGCGAGCAGCCTCGATGGCTTCGTCGCCACCCCGGACCACGACCTGGGGTGGCTGCTGCAGTTCGGCGACGCGGGGAGCGGCTACGACGCCTTCTACCGACAGGTGGGGGCGCTCGCGATGGGGTCGTCCACCTACAGCTGGCTGCTGCGGCACCATGTGCGGCCCGAAGGGCGGCCACCGCAGCCCTGGCCGTACGCGGTGCCCGCCTGGGTCTTCACGAGCCGCGAACTCCCGACGGTCGACGGTGCCGGCGTGACCTTCGCGCGCGGCGACGTGCGCCCCGTCCATACGGCGATGGTGGCGGCGGCCGCGGGCCAGAACGTCTGGATCGTCGGGGGCGGCGACCTGGCGGGGCAGTTCCTCGACGCCGGCCTGCTCGACGAGCTGATCGTCCAGGTCGCGTCGGTCACGCTGGGCGCGGGCGTGCCGCTCCTCCCCCGGCGGGTCGCGACGCCGCCGCTGCGGCTCGTCTCGGCGACGCCGTACGGTGCGGCGTGGGTCGAACTCCGCTACGAGGTCCCCAAGGGCGCGGCGTGACGCGTCCGCCGGTGCTCTTCGTCCACGGCTACTCGAGCGGTCCGGGCGCCTTCGATGCCTGGCGCCGGATCCTGACGGAGCGCGGCCGCGACCCCGCGCGGCTGATCGACGTGCATTACGAATCGCTCGTCCACGCCGTCACCCTCAAGGACGTGGGGGAGGCGTTCGCGCATGCACTCACAGCCGACCCGCGCCTCGACCCCGAGGCACCCTTCGACGCGCTGGTCCACTCGACCGGCATGCTCGTGGTGCGCGCCTGGATGGCGCTCGACCCCGCGCGCCACCGCCGCCGGCTGCGCCACCTGATCGCCCTCGCGCCCGCCACCTTCGGCTCACCGCTCGCGCACAAGGGGCGCGGGTACGTGGGGAAGCTCCTGGTCGGGAACCGCGACCTGGGCCCCGACTTCCTGGCGGTGGGCGACGAGGTGCTCGACGGCCTCGAGCTCGGGAGCCGCTTCACCTGGGACCTCGCGCACCACGACCTCGTCGGCCCCCGCGCCGAGGCCTTGCGCGACCTGCCTGGCCCGCGCACCTTCGTGCTGTGCGGGATCGACGGGTTCAAGGGGCTCAAAGGCCTCGCGAACGAACCGGGCACCGACGGCACCGTGCGGCTCGCGGGCGCCGCGCTCAACACGCGCAAGATCGCGCTCGACCTGACCCTGGACGCCGACGCGGGCCGCGAGGCCGAACGCACCGTGACCGCCCCCTGGTCGGTGCCGGACGCGCCGCTGGTCGCGCTCGCGGGCCTCAACCACGGCACGATCCTCAGCGCGCCGAGCGCCACGGCGGTCGACCTCGTCGTGCGCGCGCTCGACGTCGCCGACGACGCCGGGTACGCCGCCTGGTACGCGGACGCGACCGCCTACGGGACGCGCGTGCTCCAGCGGGCCCAGCGCCGCGCGAAGCCGCTCGGGCGCTGGCAACAGCTCGTGGTGCGGGTGGTGGACGAGCGCGGCGACGCGGTGCCCGACTACTACCTCGACTTCGTGCACCGCGCACCGGGCGCCCGCCGCTGGCAGGTCCTCGAGGGCGTGCGGATGCACGTCCACCCCTACGGCCGCGACCCCAGCCTGCGCTGCTTCCACCTCGACCTCGACTCGTTCCGGCTCCCGACCGGCACCACGCTGGGGCTGCGGCTCCTCGCCCATACCGGCAGCAGCCGCGTTCGGTACCGCGGCTACGCGAGCGCCTCGCTCGTCATGCACGCGTCCGTGGAATCGGTCCTCGAGAGCCGCGTCTGGACCGCCGCCCTCGACCTGTCGCGGCTCGAACGGATCGAGCTCTTCTACCCCTTCACGACGACGCTCGTGGAGCTGACGATCGACCGCGAGCCGGTCGTGGACGCCGTCGTGCGGTTGGTCGGGCGATGAGCGTCCGCCGACATCCTGCCTTCGCGCGCACCGACCACCGCCCGTGGCCGCTGCCGACGGGCCCATGGGCCTGGCGCCAGTCGTGGCGCGAACTGCTGTTCGTGCACTGGCCGGTCCCCGCCGCCGTGCTGCGGCCGCTGGTCCCGACGGCGCTCGAGGTCCAAGAGTTCGGGGGCACCTCGTGGGTGGGCGTGGTCCCCTTCCGGATGACGGGCGTGATGCGGCGCCCCTTCCCCGACTTGCCCGGCGTCTCCGCCTTCCCGGAGCTGAACGTCCGGCTCTACGTGCAGGCCCAAGGCAAGCCCGGCGTCTGGTTCCTGAGCCTCGACGCCGCCAACCCGCTGGCCGTCTGGGCCGCGCGTCGATTCCTCCACCTGCCCTACCACCACGCCGACATCGCGATGGAGCGCGCAGGCGACGACCTGACCTTCGCCGCGCAGCGGCGCGGCGCGCCCGAGCGCTTCCGAGCGGCGTACGGACCGACCGGTCCCGACGAGGAAGCGGAGCCCGGCACCCTCGAGCACTGGCTGACCGAGCGCTACTGCCTCTACGCCCAGGCGCCGGACGGCCGGCTGCTGCGCAACGAGGTCCACCACGCGCCCTGGCCCCTGCGACCGGCGTACGCGGACCTCGGCCCGAACACCCTGCTCGCCAGCTTCGGCATCGAACCGGGGCCGGGCCGGCCGCACCTGCGCTACGCCGAGGGCGTCGACGTCGTCGTGTGGGACGCGCAGGTCGTGCCGGTCGCGAACTGAGGAACGGCCGCGGTCGTCAACCGCCGAGACCCGGCCGCCCCGGCCGCAGGTACGCCACCCAGTAGACGCCCGCCACCAGCAGCGTCCCCCCGACCACGTTGCCGGCGGTGACCGCGGCGAGGTTGGTCGCCATCGCGCCCATCGGCACCGCGCTCGCGCCCCCCAACGCCGCCCCGTAGGGCAGCAGGAACCAGTTGGCGACGACGTGCTCGAAGCCGAGCGCGACGAAGGCGGCGATCGGCAGCACCACCGCCACCACCTTGTCGGTGACGCTCCGACCGCCCATCGCGAGCCACACCGCCAAACACACCAACGCGTTGCACAGGATGCCGCGCGCGAAGGCCTCGCCCACCGTCAACCCCACCTTGGCGCTGGCGACCTCGACGGCGGTGGCGCCGAGCGCGCCGCCCCCGAGGGTCTCGACGCCGGCCCACACGACCAGCGCCACCGTCCCGAGGGCGCCGACGACGTTGCCGAGGTAGACCAGGACCCAGTTGCGCAGGACGTCGCGGACCCCGATCCGACCGCTCGCCCAGGCCATCGCCAACAGGTTGTTGCCGGTGAAGAGCTCCGCGCCACCCACGACCACGAGCACCAGGCCGAGGCCGAAGGCCAGACCGCCCAGGAACCGCGTCGGACCCAGGCCCAGCGCCGCGTCGGTCACGGTGATCAGGTAGAAGGCCGAACCGAGCGCGATGAAGGCGCCCGCGAGCACCGCCAGCACCACCACGGTCACCGCGTCCAGGCGCGCCTTGGCCACCCCCAGGCGCTCGACCAGGTGCGCGATCTCGGCGGGCGGGTGGGCGTCGGACGTGGGGGCCGCAGGGTCCATGCCCATCAGCGTGCCACGCACGGGGCGGGCGGTGGCGCCTAGGCCCCGCGCTCCGCCGCCGCCCGGGCCCGCAGCAGCGCCCGCGCCTGCGTGAGCGACACCACCAGCGGGTTCGCGGCGAGCGCGCGCTCGATCGCCTCGGGGTCGCCCGACCAGATGGCGTCGGCGGCCGCCGCCTGGTAGTCGGCGAGCATCCGGATGAGGCCGACCGTGTCGCGGCCGAAGGGCGGCTGCGGCCGCGGGGTCGCGACGCCGCCCTCCACGTCGCAGGCGACCTCGACGATGCGCTCCGGGTCGAGGTCGGGCAGCGCGCCGCCGTTGCGCACGTTGAGCGTCAGGCGCGCCCGCTCGCCGGTGGCGAAGGCCCGCAGGACCTTCACCGCGAAGTCGCCGAACACCGACCCGCCGCGACCGCCCGTCGCCTGCGGCACGGCGGCCTCCGCCTGCGCTGCGAAGCGGCGGTACATGCCCGGCAGCTCGGCGGCGATCACTTGCGCGCGCGTGCGCCCGGCGGCGCGGGCCTCGGCCACGCTCTCGTCGCGGAAGTAGTAGTACGGCAGGTAGCCGTTGGGGACGTGGCCGTAGGCGCGCGTGAGCGCGAACTGGCGCTGGACCTTGGGGGCTACGTCCGGCCGCCCCTGGACCGCATCCGCGGCCGCCGCGAGGCGCGCGACGCCGTCCTCCCCCTCGATCGTGCAGGCCGTGCTCCACGTGGCGTGGTTGACGCCGGTGGATGCGAGCTCGATCGCCGCGGGCGGCAGCCCCAGCGCCGCGGCCAGGTGCACGCGGTCGTCGTCGGTCTGGTCGCAGATCGCGACGCAGCGCGCGTCGGTGTGGCGCGCGAGCGCCTCCGCCACGATCTGGGTGGGGTTGGTGTAGTTGACGACGAGCGCGCCGGGGGCGTGCGCGGCGACCTCCGCGGCGATCGCGCGCATGACCGGCAGGGTGCGCATCGCGAAGAAGAAGCCGCCCGGACCGATCGTCTCCTGCCCGATCACGCCGAACTCGAGCGGCACCCGCTCGTCGAGGTGGCGCGCCGCCAGGCCCCCCTCGCGGAAGGTGGTGAGCACGAAGTCGGCCCCCTCGAGCGCGCGGACGCGGTCGCCGGTGGCGGTGAGGCGCAGCGGCGTCCCCTCGAGCAGGCGGCGGCCGAGGCGCTCGACGATCGCCAACTCGGGGGCGGCGACGTCCATGAGCGCCAGCTCGGCCTCGCCGAAGGCGGCCGCCTCGTCCGCGAAGGCCTGCAGCAAGCCGGGGGCGTAGGCGCTGCCCCCGCCGATGATCGCGATCTTCATGCGGGTCCCTCCAGGTCGGCGCGCGTCGGGGCGGCCGTCGCCCCGCCGTAGGCGGTCGTGGCGCGCGCGCCGCACCACGCGCCTCGCGCCAGGCACGCGTCGAGCGGCAGCTCGGCCCACCAGGCGTCGAGGAAGCCGGCGTCGAAGACGTCGCCGGCGCCGGTCGGATCGACGGCGAGCACCTCCGGGGCGGTCGCATGCCGCGGCGCCCCCTCGGGGCCGAACCCCCAGGCGCCCGCGGCGCCGTCCTTGACCACCGTGACGCCGGCGGGCCGCTCGGCGGCGAGGCGGGCGAGCAGCGCCCGGGCGTCGTCCGCGCCCCCCTGGAGGGGCTCGGCGACCAGCCGGGCCGCCTCCATCCGGTTGGGGAGCAGCACGTCCACGGCGCGCGCGGCCGCGCGCACGCGCGGGTCGGCGAGCGCCCGCTCGTCCCAGCCGGGGTCGAACGAGGCGCTCGCGCCGGCAGCATGCGCGGTCGCCACCAGGTCGGGGTCGGCGAGGACGGCCGGGAACCCGGCGACGTGCACGTGCTCGGCGCCCGTGGCCCGGAGCGCAGCCGCCAGGTCGCCGGTGGCCCCGCCCTCGCCCAAGTGCGTCGCGAAAGCGCGGTCGCGCGCGCCGGTCAGGACCGCGGTCACCGGCGTCGCCGCACCGCTGGGGCCGCGCGCGAAGGTGAGGTCGATCCCCTCTGCGTCCAGGAGCCGGCGCACCCCCGCGCCCAGCGCGTCGTCGCCCAGCCCGGCGACGAGGGCGACGCGGTGGCCGAGGCGCGCGAGCGCGATGGCCGTGATCGCGCTGCCGCCGGCGGTCATCCGGAAGCTGCTCGCGAAGACCTCTTCGCCCCAGTCGGGCAGGCGTTCGAGCCCGCCGAAGACCAGGTCGGCGTACGTGGGACCGACCACGAGGACCCGTCGAGCGCGCGTCATCGCGGGAGCGGCGCCCCGTCGGGCGCGAGGCCCAACGCGGCGAGGGCGGCGTGCCGGTAGGGCGAGGGCACCGGACCATCCAGGATCGGGTCGTTCGTGCGCCGCATCCAGGCCACCAGCTCGCGCTTCAGTTCGGCCGCGACGCCGGCCAGCGCCGGGTCGTCGATGCGGTTGCGCCGCTCCTCGGGGTCCTCGAGCAGGTCGTAGAGCTCGAGGGGTGGACGTTCGGTGGCGATCTCGTCGACCATGGTCGCCGTGATCGGGCTGCGCAGCACGTCGCCGGGCACGTTCAGGATGTCGACCTCGAGGTTGGCGATCAGCTTGTAGCGCTCGCCGCGGACGGCGCGCATCGGTTCATAGGCGGTGTGGAAGGTCTTCTCGGCGAAGACCAGCCGCTGGTGTTCGGACGCCTCGCCGCGCAGCACGGGCCAGTAGCTGCGACCGTGCAAGCCCTCCGGGACCTCGATCCCGAGGCCTTCGAGGAGCGTGGGCACCAGGTCGACGTGGCTGACCATGGCGTCGCTGCGGCGTCCGCCGACGATGCCGGCGGCGGGCCAGCGCATGATCAGCGCGACGCCGATGCCGGCCTCGTACATCGTCGCCTTCGCCCGGGGCATCGCCAGGCCGTGGTCGGTCGTGAAGACCACCCAGGTGTCGTCGCGGTCGCCGCGCTCGTCGATCGCCGCCATGATGCGGCCGACGCCCTCGGCCATCGCGGCGATCGCGCCCTGGAGCTCCGCCATCTCTTCGCGCGCGGCGTCGGTGTCGGGGAGGTACGGGGGCACCTGCACGCCGCGTTCGCTCCGCGGCGGCTGGTCGCGGAAGCGCCCCTGCGCGTCGCGGTGCGGCTCGAGGAAACCGACGTTCAGGAAGTACGGACCGGTCGCGCTGCGCACGACGTCGACCGCGGACGCGGCGACCGTCGCCGCGTCCGCGTGGGCGGCGGCGTGGTGGTCGAAGCCGAGCGCGCGCACGTGCTCCGGGGTGTCGTGGGCCACGTGCTGGACGCCCACGTGGGCGGTCGACCAGCCGGCGCCCTGCAGGTAGTGCGCCAGGTACCGGACGTCGTCGTGCAGCGCCCAATCGAAGGGGGCGTGGGCGAGCCCCAGCATCCCGACGTCGTGGGCATGGCGCCCGGTGTAGAGCGCCGCGCGGCTCGGACTGCATTGCGGCGCGGTGGCGTAGGCGCGCTCGAAGAGCACCCCCTCGGCGGCGAGCGCGTCGAGCGCGTCCGAGGGCACCGCCGCGTGGCCGTAGCAGGCGAGGTGGCGACCGAGGTCGTGGCAGTCGACGACGACGAGGTTGGGGCGCGGACGCGCGGCGTCGCTCATGCGCTCACCCCTTCACCGAACCGGCGGTGAGGCCGGCAGCGATGCGCTGCTGGAAGACCAGCACCAGCAGCACCAGCGGCAGCGTGACGATCATGGCGGCGGCCATGATCTCGGCGATCGGCTCCTGCTGCTCGACCACCCCGGCGAACTGGGCGATCGCGACGGGCACGGTCTGCGCCGACGGGTTCGTGATGGTGAAGGAGAGCGCGAACAGGTACTCGTTCCACGAGACGATGAAGGTGAGCAGCCCGGTGGTGACGAGCGCCGGCACCGTGAGCGGCAGCAGGATGCGCACGAAGATCTGCGCGGTGGTGGCGCCGTCGACGACGGCGGCCTCCTCGATCTCGCGCGGCAGCCCGCGGAAGAAGCTCGTGAGCACCCAGGTCGCGAACGGCAGCGTGAAGAGCGGGTAGGCGAACAGGAGCGCCGCCTGGGTGCCGTAGAGCCCCAGCTCGCGCACGTTGACGTACAGGCCCGACAGCACCGCGATCTGCGGGAACATCGTCATCGCCAACACCGCGTAGAGCATCGCCGTCTTGCCGCGGAAGCGCAGGCGCCCCAGCGCGTACGCGGCGAGCGAGCCCGCGGTCAGGGCGGTCAGCGCGCTGCCGCCGGCGACGATCACCGAGTTGCCGAGCGAGCGCATGAAGGGCGCGCTCGAGAGCACGTTCACGTAGTTCTTGAGCGACGGGTCGCGCGGGATCAGCCGCGCGGCGCCGAACAACTCGCTCTCGCTCTTGAGCGAGGTCGAGATCGCCCAGACGAAGGGCGTCAAGGCGTAGACGACGATGACGGCGACCACCAGGTAGAAGGGCAACCGGCCGAGCGTGCGGGTCCAGGGGTTGCGGGTCACGTGCGGTTCACCCCCAGGAAGCGGACGTAGAGCATGGCGATCCCGAAGATGAGGAAGAAGATGAGCACCCCGATCGCCGACGCGTAGCCGGCCTGCTGGTTGTTGATCAGCGCCTCGTAGGTGTACGTCGAGACGCTGTGCTCCGAGCGCCCGAAGAGGACGTTGAAGAGGTCGAAGACCCGCAGGGCGTCCAGGGTGCGGAAGATGAGCGCGACCGCGATCGCGGGGCGCAGGAGCGGCAGCGTGATCGCGAAGAACTCGCGGACGCGGCTCGCACCGTCGACGCGCGCCGACTCGTAGAGCTCCTTGGGGATGACCTGCAGGCCGGCGAGCAGCAAGAGCGCCATGAAGGGCGAGGTCTTCCAGACGTCGATCATGATCGCCGACGGGAGCTGCAGCCCCGAGGCCGACAGCCAGGCCTGCGGGGAGTCGATCGCACCGGTCAGCATGAGCACGCGGTTGACCAGGCCCGCGCTGCTGTCCTTGAGCATCAGCTCCCACAGACGCGCCGAGACGACGGTCGGGATCGCCCACGGGACGAGCATCACCGCGCGCATCGCGCCGCGGCCGCGGAACTCCGAGTGGACCGTCATCGCGATGAAGAGGCCGACCAGGAGTTCGAGCGACACGGTGGCGGCGGCGAAGACGAGCGTGATCCAGACGCTGCGCCACCAGACGCGGTCGAGGGCGTTCACCGCGATCGCGCGGTCGGGGGCGGTCACGAAGGGCAGGTCCCACGTGAAGGCCGTGCGGTAGCCCTCGACGAGCAGTTCGCGCGGCAGGGGCTCCCAACGGAGGCTGCCGTCGGGTCCGCGGACGCACGCACCGTCGTCGCCGGTGCGGCAGCCGACCTCGTCGAAGCGGAGGTTCAGGAGCCGGCGGTAGTTGGCGAGACCCACGAAGGCGGGGACGTCGTCGGAGGCGAAGCGCTTGTCGGTGAGGCTGGTGATGACGGTCGCCTCGAGCGGGCGGGCGGCGACCACGAGCAAGATAAGGAGCGCAGGGACGAGCAGGATCCAGGCGGTGCGGGACTCGCGGGCGACGAGCGATTCCTGGCGCAGGTCGGGCGCCCGCGCGGCGCGGTCCAACGCGGTCCGGAGCGCCGCCGCGATCAGCGCCGCCGCGCCCGGCCCGGCGAACCCACCCGCGAGCGCAGGCCATGCGGCGCCGTCGGCGAGCCAGGGCGAGCCCTGGAGCACGCGGACGACGGCGATCGCCGCCAGGAGCAGCGCCAACCAGGTCACGGCGTCGCGCGCCGAGCGGAGCGCGCCGACGTCGCGGCGCGCGACGCCGATGCCCAGCACCGCCGCGAGGGCGCCCAGGGCGAGCACGAGCCCGGGAAGTACCAACCCGAAGCCGTCGAGGACGGCCATGACGGCCGACGGACGCTCGCTGCCGAGCGACGCGTCGAAGGCGCTGCGCACCCCCGGGTCGACGGCGATGAGGAGCGCCAACGCCCCGACGGCACCGGTGCCGAGCGCGACCAGCGCGCCGCCGAGCAGGACGGTCCCGGCCGTGCGCCGGACGGTGGGCGGGGGGGCTGTCGTCATCGAGGCTCCCTGGGGTCCGCCGAGCGTGGCGGTGGAGGCCGCCCCGCCACCGACAGGTGGCGGGGCGGGGCGGGGGTCGGTCAGTCGCCGAGCAGCGCTTGCAGGTCGAGCTCGAGCAGGGTCATCGCCGTCGCGGCGTCCTCGTCGCCCGAGAGGACGTCGTGGATCGCGGTCGAGTACAGCGTCGACACCTGGTTGTACAGCGAGCCGGTGACGGTCGACGGCCGCGGCGCGGCGCCCATGAAGACGGCGTCCAGACCGGCGAAGATCGGCACCGCCTCGATGACGTCGGCGTCCTGGTACAGGGCGGCGATCGTCGGGTTGATCGAGCTCATGATCGCGCGGCGCTTCTGCTCCTCATAGGACGCGAAGTGCTTGGCGAAGGCCACGGCCGCGTCGACGTTCTCGCTGAAGCGGTTCACGCCGATGCTCCAGCCGCCCATGGTGGCGGCGTAGGTGCCGGAGGCGCCGGCGGGCAGCGCGGAGACGGCGAAGTCGTCGGCGATCGCTTCGCTGGTGAGGCTGACGCTGTACGCGTACGGCCAGTTGCGCATGAAGGCGGCGTTGCCCGCATGCCAGACGGCGCGGGCGTCGTCCTCGACGTAGCTCAGCACGCCGGGCGGGCTGATGGTGCCGACCCAGGCGGCGGCTCGCTCGAGCGCGCGGATCATGTCGTCGTTGGCGACCTGGATCTCGCCCTCGGGCGAGACGATGCTGCCGCCGCCCTCGGAGAGCTGCCACTCGAGCGCGTTGGTGGTCAGGCCCTCGTAGTTGTTGCCCTGCCAGACGAAGCCCCAGAAGTCGGGGTTGCCGTCGGCGCGCTCGCCCTCCTGGATCGTGAGCGCCATGGTCGTGAGCTCGTCCCACGTGGCGGGCGGGCCGTCGAAGCCGTACTTCTCGAGCAGGTCGGTGCGGTAGTAGAGCATCCCGGCGCCGAGGCGGAAGGCGATCGCGACCATGGCGTCGCCGATCGTGTTGTTCTGGATGTAGCCCGGGAAGTGGGCGGCGAGCTCTTCGTCGCTGAAGTAGGGCGCGAGGTCGACGAGGTTCTCGGCGAGCACGCCGGGCCAGATGACGTCGACGCGCAGCACGTCGATGTCGCCGCTGCGCCCTTCGAACATCGTCAGGTAGTTCGCGAGCACGTCGGACGCGCTCGCGGGGCCGGGGACGACCTCGACGGTGATGTGGGGGCAGGCGGCCTCGAAGGCCGCGACGGTCTCGGCGTCCACGACCGGCAGGTTGCCCACCGGGTCGCCGAGGTAGGTGATCGTCGCGGGCTCGTCGGTGACGCAGTCGATGGCGCCGTTCTGGGCGAACGCGAGCGTCGGGAGCAGGAGCGCCAACGCCAGGATCAGACGGATGCGGTGCAGCATGCGGGTTCCTCCAGGTGCGGCGCGGATGCGCCGTGGGTCGGGGTGGGGCGGGGAACGCTTGGGTCGGTCGTCGGGTCGGTCCTCACCTCCTCCGGGGCGCGCCGGGCTCCACCCACACGGGGGAGCTCCAGGCCCACTGGTCGTTGCGCTGGCGGACCCGGACGCGGTACGCGTCGGTCTCGACGGCGCCGGTCCGGTGCGGGAGGTCGAAGCGCACGGCGTACTCGCTCTCGGGTACGGCGCGATGGAAGGCGATCGCGGGCGACACGAAGCCGCCGAGGTGGTGGGTGCGGTCCCCCTCGCTCAGGTCGCGGAGCGGGACGCACAAGCGTTGGCCGTTCACCGTCGCCTCGAGGAACGTCGCGGCGTCGCCGCGGACCTCGAGGGCGACCCCCTCCATCGCCGGCAGCGCCGAGAGCGGGTTGGGGTAGGTGCTCGTGGTGAAGCGCACCGCGTCGTCGCCGAGGCGCTCGAGCGTATGGGGTGCATGGTCGACGCCTGCGGGCGGCACGACGCTCGGGTACGGGCCGCGGAAGCGCGGTTCGACGCCGACCAACTCGCCGTCGCGGACGCGCAGCTCGACCTCCCAGGCGATCGGCCGGTCGGCCTCGCCCCAGCCGACCTCGACGTGGACCTTCGCGAGACCGCCCCGGTAGGGCTGCGGGAACACGCTCTCGCGGTGGACCACGCGCTCGTCGTGGAGCACCTCGACGTACTCGAGCCCGGCGCCGCCGCGCACCGCCACCTGCACGTCGCGCTCGGGGCCGGCCCCCACGACGTCGCCCATGACCGCGCCGTCGACGGTGAAGGCGAGCTCGATGCGGTCTCCGGTGAGCGCGTAGGTGCGCCGGCGCCGGAGCGCTTCGAACAGTGCGTCGCGATCGAGCGCGCCCATCCAGGCGCCGAGGCGGCCGAAGCCGTACGCGCCCGGGACCGCGTTGTGGTGGTCGGTGGAGCCGACGACCCCGAAGCGCAGGCCCCGCTTCCAGGCGTGGCGCGCGGTGCTGCGCTCGTCGCGCGGTCCCATCGCGTGCAGGTACGGCACCGGACCGTCGCAGCTCTCGGCCGCCCCGTGGAACGACACGATCTCGACGACCGGGCTGAGCTCCGGGTCGAAGGCGCCCCAGTCGATGCCGCGGAACCCGTGGGCGTAACCGACGTGGTGCGGGATGACGAGCGCTTCCGTCGGCAGCGCGCGGACCGCCGCGCGCAGCGCGGGCAGATCGGGGGCGTCGAGGATCCGGCTCTGGGCACCATCCCGGAAGTAGACGCAGTGGTCGCCGTAGGCGATCGAGTGCCACTCGAACGATGGGACCGCGACGAAGCGACCGGGTGCGTCGGCCGCGTCGATGCGTTCGAGGTACCCCTTCCAACCGGCGCGGGCGCGCTCGAACCCGACGCGGTGGTAGTCCACGAGATAGCCGAGGTCGGGGTCGCCCTCGGGGACGTCGGGCCAGGCGCCATGCACGGTGACGCTCGCGAAGTCGAGCTGCAGCCTCGCGTTCCGCAGCGCCTGATCGAGGCTTCCGCGGCCGTAGCTGACGTCGCAGTGGTTGTGCAGGTCGCCGTAGCGCGCCCTCAGGTCCTCGTAGCCGGGGAGCATGGGATCGATCGGCCTCCAAGGGCTCGCGCGGAGCCTAGGTCGAAGCGGAGCGCGGTCGTCGGCGCGATGTATTCGTAGCCCTTTTGTATTACGCTTGCTTAAAGCCTGTCAAGCCCGAGCTCCGGTCGAGTCCACCTCCCCCGCCGTCCGGTATCGTCGATCCCACGCGCGCGCCCCGCGCTCCAGCGACCCCCAAGCCACCATGGACACCCAACGCGCCATCGTCTCCCGCCTCCTCGCCCGACCGCAGTCGCTCGCCGACCTGCGCACGGCGACCGGCGTCAGCCTGCCGACGCTGCGGCGCGCGGTGCAAGCCCTCCTCGAGGACGGCTGGCTGCGGGTGGCCGGCCGCGCCCTGGGGACCGGCGGGCGCCCGGCGACGCTCTACGGCGTCGACCCCTCGCACCACCTGCTCGTGGGCGTGCTCCTCGAGCACCCGGGCATGCGCCTCGTGGCGACCGACCTCCTCGGCCGAGTGCTGGACGAACGCGTCCCGGACGGTGTGGGCGACCTCGACCCCGAACTGGTGGTGGGCCACGTCCGGGCGTACCTGACGCACCTGCGCGCGCGCTTCCGCGACCGGCGCCCGCTCGGGCTCGGGGTGGCGAGCCCCGGCTACGTGGATCCCGCCACCGGCTCGGTCCTCGCGATCGGCCGCGTTCCGAGCTGGAACAACCTCCCGCTGCGCCAGCGACTCGCCGAGGCGACGGGCCTCCACGTCACCATCGGGAACGACATCGACGCGATGGCGGCCGTCGAGTTCGGCGACCTCAACGACGCGCGCACCTTCGCGTACGTCGGCGTCACTGAGGGGGTCAAGTTCAGCCTCTTCCTGGGCGGGCGCCCGTACGTCGGCCCGTTCGGCAACGCGGGCCTCGTCAACCCGCATCTGCTGGTCGCGCACGGCGCGCGTGCGAACGCCGGCGCGCTGCTGACCGTCCACGGTCTGGTGGCCGCCTACCTGGGCGCGAGCCCGGAGGGGGGCGCCGGCCCCATGCGCGTCGAAGCGCACGCCGACGCCTGGGCGCGCTTCCGGGCCGTCCTCGAGCTCGCCGACGAGGGCGGCGACCCGGTCGCGACCGAGCTCGCCGACGCGATGACCGATCTGCTCGGCGCGCAGCTGGCGTCGTTCGTCTACCTGATCCAGCCGGAGCTGCTCGTGATCGGCGGCGCGATGGCGGAGGCCCCCGCCCACGTGCTGGCGGCGGTCGAGGCCGCGCTGCGGCACCGGCTCCCGACCCTGCTCGACAACAACCTGGCCGTCCGGCGCGCCCGCGACGCGGCGCCGAGCGCGGCCACGGTCGGCGCCACCCGCGCCTTCCTGCAACGCTTCCTCGCGGACGAGGAACGACCACTGGTCGGCGCGTCCGCCTCGCCAGGACCGGACCCGGCCGCCGCCTGAAGCGCCCGCGGCGGGGACGGGGGCGGCGGCGTCCGCCGCCGCCCCCGCGGCGTCACCCCTCGACCTCGATCGTCACCTTCAGGTTCCCCCGGCGGGTCTCGCCGTGGACCTCGAGGACCCGGAAGCGCCCCAGTCCGTCGGCCCAGACCTCGTCGCCGGCCGCCGCCTCCGCGCTCTTCCCCGCGCGGACGCCGTTCACGTGCACGCGGCCCGCCGCGATGCCCTTGGTGAACCAGCTGCGCGAGACCCCGAACGCCTTGGCGCCCACCGCGTCGACGCGCAGCGACGGGACCACCGCGTCCCGCCGGCGCGTGCGCCCCTGAGCCAACCGCTCCAGCGGCACCTCGACGCCCGGCACCCCCGCCGGACGCAGCGCCACGAGCGCATCGACCGCGTCGGCCGTCGCCACGACCGCCGCGCCGTCGGCATCGAGCACCACGTCGCCCAGCGCGCCCGCGTCGACGCCGCCCGCCGTGGCCGACGCGCGCACGGTCCCCTCGTCGCGGACCTGGGCGAACCACACCGCCGCCAAGCGTGGACCGGCGTGGGGCACCTGCTCGGGGTGCGCGGTCACCACCCGGCGCTCGGCCGCCGGCCGGCCGCCGTCGACGCTGACGCCCACCCCGGCCCGGCGCACCTCCGACGCCAGCGCGTCGGCGTCGGCGGGCTCGAGGAAGGGGCTCGAGGCCACCCGACCCCCGCGGGCCGCCGCCGTCAGCGCCGCGGCGAGGGTGCGGCCACCCCCCTCAGCGGACGTCGCGCACCTCGATCCCCTTCGCCTTCAGGCGATCGGGGAAGCCTTCGGCGCCCTCCCCGGCCACCCGCAGCACCAGCCGCCGGCGGTGGCCCTCGCTCACGCCCGCCGTCACCACGGCCACCACGTTCGAGGGGGGCGCCGCCTCGGCCGCCCGCGCGAGGACGCCCGGCTCGTCGGGCAAGTCGACGGTCACCCGCGTGCCGCCCTCCCGCAGGCCCAGGAAGCGCACGAAGGCGCGCAACAGATCGGTGATCGTCAGGATGCCGACCAGCTTCCCGTGGTCCACGACCGGCAGACCCGAGACCCGGTGGGTCTCCATGACCAGGGCGGCCTCTTCGATCGCGTCGTCGGGGCCGATCGTCATGACGGGCGCGGTCATGACCTCCTTGATCGTCAGCTTCGACAGCAGGTAGTTCAACTCGTAGACCGAGAGGCTCGTCGCCTTCGACGGCGTCGCCTCCTTGAGGTCCCGGTCGGTGACGATGCCGACGAGCTTGCCGTCGCGCACCACCGGCAACCGGCGGTAGCCGCCGTCGCGCAATCGCTGCATCGCCTCCATGACGGGCGTCGCGGCGGTCACGGTCTGCGGGTCGGCGGTCATCCAATCGCGCACCAACATGGTTCCTCCTCGCCGGAGCCCTGGGCGGGCGCCGCAGCCGCGCGGCGCCGGTCGCGAGGCGCCGGGGCACGGGGACGGTTCCGGGATCGCCCGCACGATACCAACTCGACCGCGCTGCCCCTACCCCGCGCGACCCGCGCGGCCTCGTGGCAGCCGCGTGGAGGACGCGTCGCGCTCGGGCCCCCGCCGGAGCCCGTGGCATGATGCCGGCATGCGATCCAGCCACGACGCGCTCGGCCAACCCCTTCCGAACGATGCCGGACCGCTGCGGCTGGCCGTGCTCGGCTCCACCGGTTCGATCGGCACCCAGACGCTCGACGTCGCCCAGTGGCAGGGGCACCAGATCGTCGGTCTGGCGGCGGGCCGGAACGTCGACCTCCTGGTCGCGCAGGCCCAACGTTGGCGGCCGCGCTTGGTCGCCTGCGACGCCGACGTCGCCACCGCCGTGCGGCCCCGATTGCCCGCGGGGACGCGGCTCGTCGTCGGCGAGGACGGTGCCGCCGAGGTCGCGGCCATGGAGGCCGACGTCGTGGTGGCCGCCATCCCGGGCTTCCGTGGGCTGGCCCCCACGCGCGCCGCGCTGCGCGCGGGTCGCCACGTGGCGCTGGCCAACAAGGAGGCGATGGTCTGCGCGGGCGCGCTCGTGTGGGCCGAGGTCGAAGCCCACGGTGCGCGCCTGACGCCGGTGGACTCCGAGCACGCGGGGCTGTACCAGACGCTGCTCGGCGAGCCCCGAGAGGGCGTGGCGGCGCTCGTGCTGACCGCGTCCGGCGGCCCGTTCCGCGAGGGGCCCGCCGACCTCTCGGCCGTCACGCCCGAGCAGGCGCTCGCGCACCCGACGTGGCGCATGGGGCCCAAGGTGACGATCGACTCCGCGACGCTCTTCAACAAGGGGCTCGAGGTGCTCGAGGCGGCCTACCTGTTCCGCATGCCGCTGGAGCGCATCGAGGTGGTCGTGCACCCGCAGTCGCTCGTCCACGCGCTCGTGCGCTTCCGCGACGGATCGATCAAGGCGCAGATCGGCGCCCACGACATGCGCCTCCCGATCCAGTACGCCCTCCACGCCCCCGACCGTCCGCCGGTGCCGTTGGCGCCGCTGCCGCTCGAAGGGACGTGGACCTTCCATCGCCCCGACCTGGTCCGCTTCCCGGCGCTCGCCGCGGCGTACGCGGCCGGCCATGCCGGCGGCGATGCCCCGGTGCGCCTCAACGCGGCGGACGAGGTCGCCGTCGCCGCGTTCCTGACCGGCCAACTCCCCTTCACGGGCATCGCCCGCGTGCTCGACGACGCGCTCGACCATGCCGAAGGCGCTGCCCCCGGGTGGGACGACCTGGCGCCGATCGACGGCGACGCCCGCGCGCGGGCGGTCGAGGCGATCGCTCGAGCCGTCCGGGCCGACCACTGATGCTCGGCCGCGGCTGGCGCCTGCCCTTCCGGCCGTTCGGCGTACCGATCGAGCTCGACCCGACCTTCGCCCTCGTGCTGCCGCTGTTCGCGTGGCTGATCGGCTCCCAGGTCGCCGCCTACGCCGAACTGCTCGGCGGCCTCGGGATCGTGCTGGACCCCGAACCGCTCACCCGCGGCGCCACGCCGTGGCTGCTCGGTGCGGCCGGGGCGCTCGGCCTGTTCGCGAGCGTGCTGATCCACGAGCTCGGCCACGCGCTGGTGGCACGCGCGTACGGCGTGAAGACGCTGCGCATCACGCTCTGGTTCCTCGGCGGCGTGGCGCAGCTCGACGAGATGCCGCGCCGGCGCGGGGCCGAGGCGGTCGTGGCGATCGTCGGTCCGATCACCAGCGCGCTGCTCTCGCTGATCCTGGCGGCGCTCCTGCGCGCCGATGCGGTCGCCGGCGGGGCGGCCTTCGTCGTCAGTTACCTGGCGATCACGAACGCGGGCTTGGCGCTCTTCAACCTGCTCCCGGCGCTGCCGCTCGACGGCGGACGGGTGCTCCGGTCGCTGCTCGCCATCCCCCTCGGAGACGCGCGCGCGACGACCGCCGCCGCCGCCGTGAGCCGCGCGGTGGCGATCGCCCTCGGGGTCTACGGCTTCCTCACCTTCCAGGTCTTCCTCCTCGCGATCGCCTTCTTCATCGACGCCGCGGGCCGCGCGGAGGTCGGGGCCGCCCGCGCGCGTCGGGCCTTCGAGGGGCGCCGCGTGCGCGACGCCATGACCGCCGAGCCCATCACCGTCGACCTCGCCTGGACGGCCGGGCAGCTGCGCCGGCTGCGCGCCTTCCGCCACCACACCGCGTACCCGGTGATCGCCGTGGACGGCGCGCCGCTGGGGATCGTGCGGGCCGACGACCTCGACGGGGTCGAGGACGCCACCAGCGCCGCCGACCTGATGCGTCCGGTCGAGACCGTGCGCGCGGACGCCGACCTCGAGGCGACGGTCCGCCAGCTCGCGAGCACGACCGCGGGCCGCTTCGCGGTCGTCGACGGCGACGGACGGCTCGTGGGGATGCTGACCAAAGCCGACGTCGTGCGCTGGCTCCAGAGCGCCGACGCGGGGCGCCCCGGCGATGGTGGCGGCGCGACCACGAAGCGACCCGACCCCATGGCAGACTGAGCGCATGCTGCACCTGCCGAGATCCCGTCCGTGCTGACCGCCGTCGTCTTCGTGACCGTCCTGCTGACGGCGGTGCTGGTGCACGAACTCGCCCACTACGCCAACGCCCGGAGCGTGGGCCTCCCCGTCCGTGCGTTCAGCATCGGGATGGGCCCCGTGATCGCCCGCTGGCGCTGGCAGGGGACCGAATGGCGGCTCTCGCTGCTGCCGCTCGGGGGCTACGTGGACCTTCCGGGCATGGCCGCGAAGGTGAACGAGGACGGCTCGCTCGCCCATCCGGACGAGGGCTTGGCGGTGCGCCCGCTCCACCAGAAGCTCTGGGTGCTGGTCGGCGGCGTGGTCGCGAACTACGCGCTCGGCATCGTGCTCCTCGCCGTGGCCGTCGTGCTGGCGCCCACGTACCGGGAGGTCGTGACCGGGGAGGCGCCGAACGTGCGGGGCACGGTCGTCGCGGGCGTCGCCGAAGACTCGCTGGCCGAATCGGTCGGCATCCGCGCCGGCGAACGGCTGGCCGCGATCGGCGGCACCGTCGACCCCACGCCCGATCAGGCCGTCGCGGCCATCCAGGGGGCCGACGAGCTGACCCTGGTGCTGGTCGACGAAGCCGGCACCGAGCGCACCCTCACGGTGCCGTGGCCCCCCACCGACCTCGCCGAAGGCGCCACCCCGGTGCTCGGGGTGCAACTCACGCCCGCCGAGGTCGACGGCGTCGGCTTCGGCACGGCGCTCGCGGAGTCGGCGGCGTTCGGGGTCCGCGTCTTCCCCGAGATGGTGGTCGGGTTCGTCCGCGGGTTCGGCTCGGCGCTGAGCGGGCGTCCGAACGAGGACGTGGCCGGCCCGGTGGGCATGGTGACCATGGTCGGTCAGGCGGCGCAGGTCGGGCTCGCGCCGGTGCTGCTGCTGGCCGCGCTGATCAACTTCTCGCTCGCCGTGTTCAACCTCCTGCCCATCCCCGGCCTCGATGGGGGCCGGATGCTGCTCGCGACGATCGTCGCCATCCGCGGCCGCCCGTTCAAACCCGGCCAGGAAGAGGCCTTCCACTTCGTCGGGATCGCGGCGGTCCTCGCGCTCATCGTGCTGATCACGGTCCAGGAACTCGGCGGACTGCTCGGCGGATGAGCGCGCCCCTCGACTGCGTGGTCGTGATCCCGGCGTACGAGGAGCGGAACACGGTCGCGACGGTCGTGCGCGTGGCGGCCGAGGCCGCGATCGGCCCCGTCGTGGTGGTCGACGACGGTTCGCGCGACGGCACCGCGGACGCGGCGCGCGCGGCCGGCGCCGAGGTGCTGAGGCTCGAGGCGAACGTCGGCAAGGGGGGCGCATTGGCCGCAGCGGCGAACGCCCGGGCCGAGGACGTCGTGGTGCTGCTCGACGCGGACCTCACCGGCCTGACCGCCGACCACGTGCGGGCCCTGGCCGCACCGGTGCGCGAGGGGGCGGTCGACATGACGCGGGGGGTCTTCGACGGGGGCCGCTGGATGACCACCGTCGCCCAACACATGGCGCCACTCCTCAACGGCCAACGCGCCATCCGGCGCGAGCTGCTGCAGGCCGTCCCCGGACTGGACGAGAGCCGCTACGGCGTCGAGGTGGCGATCACCGAGCACGCACGCCGACAGCGGTGGCGCACCCGCGACGTGTCGCTGCGCGGCGTCTCGCAGGTGATGAAGGAAGAGAAGCGCGGCTGGTGGCGTGGGCAGAAAGTTCGCTGGACCATGTACTGGGAGATCCTGCGCCAGGCGCTGCGGCAGGCGGGTCAGCGGAACGCGCCCAAGCGGTAAGCGAGGATCGCGACCGACTCCCGCCACGCGTACCGGATCCGGTCCCCCCGGGTCCGGACCCCGACCGTGGCCGCGTCGATCCCCAGGCGTTCGGCCGCGATCCCCGTCCGCAACGCATGCACGTCGTCCGTCACGACCACCCAGCGCCCCTCGGGCGCCACGTCCATCGCGAAGCGCAGGTTCTCGACGCTCGTGGTCGCGCGCGTCTCCGCCCGCAACGCCTCGGCGGGCACCCCGTGCGCGGCGAGCCAGGCCACGCCCGCCTCGCCCTCGCTGGTGCGGTCGCCGGGGCGGCTGCCGCCCGAGACGACGACGGACGGTGCGCACCCCGCAGCGTAGAGGTGCGCCGCCCCCTGCAGGCGCCGTGCGAGGGCGGCCGAGGGGGTCCCGTCGTACTGCGCCGCGCCCATGACGACGATCGCCTCCGCCGGGCACGCGACCCCGGCGATCGACGTCCAGGCGGCCACGTCGCGGACGTCGAGGCCCGGTGCGCGCAGCACCGTCGCGAAGGTCGCTACGAAGGGGACGAGCAGCAAGAGCGGCGCCAGCGCCAAGATCGTGAGCGGCGCGACGCCCCGGCTCATCGCTCGTCCAAGCGCGCCTCCACCGCCTGCGCGTGGGCCTCGAGCCCCTCCGCGCGCGCGAAGCGGACCGCCGCCGGGCCGATCGCGCGCGCGCCCGCGGCGGTCAGGCCCACGACCGGGATGAGGCGCTGGAAGTCGCGCACGTTGATCGCGCTCGTGAAGCGGGCGGTGCCCCCCGTGGGCATCACGTGCGAGGGGCCCGCGACGTAATCGCCGAGCGCCTCGAGCGACGACGCCCCGACGAACAGCCCGCCGGCGTGCCGGACGGCGCCCACCCACGCCCACGGGTCCTCGACGAGCAGGCACAGGTGCTCGGACGCGAAGGCGTTCGCGACGTCGATCGCCTCGGCGACCGAAGCGACGAAGACCACGGCGCCGCGCTCCTCGAGGCTGGCGCGCGCCGTGGCCTCGGTCGGGAGGGTGGCGAGCCGGCGCTCGAGCACCACCTCGACCCGCGACCACAGCGAGCGATCGCTGGTCACCAGCACCGGCACCGCCTCGTCGTGCTCGGCCTGGGCGAGCAGGTCGGCCGCCACGTGCTCGGGGTCGGCCGTGCCGTCGGCCACCACGAGCGTCTCGGTCGGTCCGGGGAGCGAAGCGATGCCCACCTCGCCGAACACCGCCGCCATCGCGATCACGACCCACGCCGAGCCGGGGCCGACGATCTTGTCGACCCGCGGCACGCTCGCCGTGCCGTACGCGAGCGCCCCGATGGCCTGGGCGCCGCCCATGCGGTAGACGGCGCCCAGGCCCAGCGCCTCGGCCACGTACGCGACCGCGGGATCGACGCCACCGTCGGCGCGCGGCGGGGTCGCGACGACGACGTCGTCGACCCCCGCCACCTGGGCCGGCACGGCGGTCATCACCAGCGAGCTCGCGAGCGTCGCGGCGCCGCTCGGGACGTAGCACGCCACCCGATCGAGGGGGCGCGGCAACTGCCCGAGCACGCCGTCGGCGCCGGCGGTCAGGAACCCCTCTTTGGGTTGGTGTTCGTGGAACGTGCGCACGCGCGCGATCGAGCGGTCGATGGCGGCCGCGAGCTCCGGCGGGACCTCCGCCGCCAGCGCCCGGCGCCGGTCGCTCGGGAGCTCGAGCGCGTCGAGCCGCACCCGATCGAACCGTTCGGTCGCCTCGAACACCGCGGCGTCGCCGCGCGCGCGGACGTCCGCGAGCAGCCGGTCGACCACGGCGCGTCGCTCGGGGTCGGTCTGCGCGCTGCGGCGGTTTCGGAAGGCGTCGATCGCCGCTTGGGGGCCCTCATAGAAGCGCATCACGCGTGAGTCTACCGTCGCACGCCGAGGGTAGGATGCCCCGCATGACGTCCCGGACGCTTCACGTCGCGGTCATCGGGGCCGGCATCGTCGGCGCCGCCATCGCCTGGTCGCTCGCGCGACGCGGCGCCCGGGTCACCGTCTTCGAACGCGCGGACGCGCCGGCCACGGGCTCGACCGGTCGCTCCGCCGCCGGCTTGCGGCACCAGTTCTCGCTCCGCGCCAACGTGCGCTTCTCGCGCTTCGGGGCTGATCGCTTCGCCGCGTTCGATCGTGAGGTGGGCGCCGACGCGGCCTTCCGCCGGGTCGGCTACCTCTTCCTCGTGCCCCCCGGCGAGGAGGCGCGCTGGGCGCGCGACCGCGCGATGCAGGTCGAGGAAGGCGCCCGCGTCGAGCGCTGGTCGCTCGCCGAGCTCGCGGCCCACGCCCCGTACGTCGCCCGCGACGGCCTGGCCGAGGGCAGCTTCGGGCCGGACGACGGCGTGCTCGACCCCCACGCCGCCACCCTCGGCTACCTCGCCGGAGCGCGCGCGCTCGGCGCCGAGGTCCGCCTCGGTCAGGCGGTCGCGGGCCTCGACGCGCGCGGCGGCGGGTGGCGCGTCGCGACCGCGGCCGGGACGTTGGCGGTCGATCGCGTGGTCAACGCCGCGGGCCCGCAGGCGGGCGCCCTCGCGGCGCTCGCCGGCGCGCGCCTCCCCGTGGTCGCGTCGCGGCGCGACGTCTTCGTCACCGCCCCCGTCGACGGTCTGCCGTTCCCGACGCCGTTGGTCGTCGACGCGGCGACCGGCGTCTGGTGGCGCTCCGAGGGCGAGCGCGTGCTGCTCGGTCGGTCGAATCCGGCGGAGCCCGCGGGCGAACGCGAAGGCGTGGATTGGGCGTGGTTCGAGGCGACCCTCGAGGCGGCGCTGCCCCGCTTCCCGTTCCTGGAGCGCGCGCGCCTCGACCGGCGCGCGAGCTGGTGGGGTTGGTACGAGGTCACGCCCGACCACTTGCCCGCCATCGGCGAGGCGCCCGACGCCCCCGGTCTGTGGCACGCCGCCGGCTTCTCGGGGCATGGCGTCCAGCACGCACCGGCGACCGGCGCCGCGATCGCCGATGCGCTGATGACCGGCGGCGACGGCGGCTTCGACCTGACCCCCTTCGATCCGGCCCGCTTCGGGCGCTCCACGAGCGGCGCGCGGGCGGACGAGGCGCGGGTGGTCTGACCTCGGGCCCCGAAGCGGGCCATGATGGCGCATGGCCTCCACCCCGCTCCGCGTGCTCTGGCGCGCCCTCCCCCCCGACCCGGTGCCGGGCCCCGACCTGCTCCCGGACGGCGTCCGCTTGACGATCGAGACCGACCTCGAGCGCGCGCTCGCGCACCGCGACGAGGTCGATGTCCTCGTCGACGCGCGCCCGAGCGCGCTGCTCGACGGCGCCGCCCTGACGCACGTGATCTTCCCGTTCGCGGGCCTCCCCCCGACCCTCGGGGCGGCCGTGCGCGAGCGCCCGGGGCTCACGCTGCACAACGCCCACTACAACGCCCCCTTCGTCGCCCAGCACGCGCTGGCGCTCCTGCTCGCCGCCGCCCACCGCCTCGCCCCGCACGACGCCGCGCTGCGGCGCGGCGACTGGGGCGATCGCCGCCACCCGGAGCCCTCGGTCCACCTCGCCGAGCGCGAGGCGCTGCTGCTGGGCTACGGCGCGATCGGCCGACGGCTGGTGCCGATGCTGCAGGGCCTGGGGATGCGGGTGACCGCTCT
>JAABSI010000033.1 GCA_011390455.1 Trueperaceae bacterium | reverse complement strand
GACCAGCCGCGCCAGCATCGAGGTCTCGCGCACGACCACGACGTCCATCCCCGGGTGGCGGGTGGGAACGTAGGGCGCCAACGCGCGCGTCTCGCGCACGTTGGCGAAGAGCCCGAGGCTCTTGCGCAGGGTGACGTTGACGCTCTTGTACCCGCCGCCCTGCGGGGTGAGCACGGGGCCCTTGAGCAGCACGCGGTGCTCGCGGATCGCCCGCCAGGCGTTCTCGGGGACGCCGGAGGTCTCGCCTTGCAGGTAGGCGGCGTGGCCGAGCGTGACCGGGACCCAGTCGATCGCGGCGCCGGCGGCGTCGACGATGCGGCGGGTCGCCGCGGTGATCTCGGGACCGATGCCGTCGCCCTCGGCGACGGCGACGGGGATGCGGGGTTCGGATGCCATGGCGCCTAGGGTACGGCCTCGGGCGGCGGGGCGTGGTCGGCGGGCGGCGTCGGCGGTCCGGACCGGCTCAGACGGCGCCGTAGTCGGCGTGCAGGCGCCGCTGGCGCGCCTTCGCGAGCGCCAACCGGGGATCGCCGCCGGGCAGCGCCTCGGCCGCGGCCTCCCAGAGCTCGAGGTCGTCGCCCAAGCGCTCGGCGAGCTCGAACAGCACGTCGGCGTCGGCCGCCGAGAGCGCCGCCTGGCGCAGGTGCTCTTCGATCGCTTCCCGCGCCTCGCGCACGCCGGACGCGTCGCTCTCCGGCAGCAGCGGCCCGCGCGCGAGCGCGACGGCCTCGCGCACCCGGCCCGCCGCCAGCTGACGACGCGCCTCGAGGACGTCGGCCGCGTACGCTTCGGTGAAGCGGTACGGCGCGTCGCTCACGGGCAGCAGCGTGCGCAACCGGGTGGTGAGGCCGCGGAGGCCGCCGCTCGTGAAGGGCGCGTGACCGTCCAGCGTCAGGAAGTCGTTCAAGGCGTCGCGGTCGATGCCGTCGGGATGCAGGGCGAGGGCGAGCGCCACCTCGCGCATCCGCGGCGGCAGGTCGACGGGCCGTCCGTGCCAGCGCGCCCGCGCGCCTCCGAAGAACTCGAGGCGGAGCGCCGGACCACCCCCCTCGATCGCGGCGATCACGGCGTCGAACACGTCCGGCGGTCCGGCGAACACGCGCAGCGCGGTGGGCGCGAGGCCGCGCAGCACCGGGCCCAGGTCCTCCGGGAGGCTCGCGGCGAGCTCCGGCCGCACGAGCAGCAGGTGGAGCGCCGCCGGCAGCCGGTGTTCGGCCTGAAGCGTGCGCTCGAACAGCGCGTCCGACAGGTCGTCCGCGGCGGCGCGGCCCGCGGCTCCCTCGGCCTCGCCGGCGCGCCAGGCGCCGACGGCGCGCACCATGCCGCGCGCCAGCGCGGCGAGCGCGTGGGCATAGGAATCGCCCGATGGTGCGAGCTCGAAGGTCGCGGCCGCGACCTCGGTCGCCTCGCGCTCGCGCCCCAGCTCCAGCAGGGTGCGCACGAGGACGACGGCGTGGTGGGTCCGGGTCCGCAGCGGCGCCGCTTCGAAGGCCGGACGGATCCGCGCCTCGGCCGCCTCGGGCCGCCCGACCGCGAGCTCGAAGGCCGCCCACGTCGACCGGAAGTGCCCGGCCAGGTCCGGGAGCGCTCCGTCGAGGACGGCGGCGCCGTCCGCGAAGGTGCGCTCGAGGCCCGCCAGGTCGCCGGTGAGCACGCGCGCGTACGCGAGGTCGTTGACCAGCTGCAGCCGCCGCGGTCCATCGTTGATGCCGTGCCGATCGAGCGCCTGGAGCGCCCAGTGGGCCCAGGCACGGGCGCGGCCGAAGGCGCCCAGGTGCAACAGCCGCGCGGCGAGCGCCCCGGCGTTGCGCGCGACGTCGTACGCCGAACCCACCTCCTCGGCGAGCCGAACCGATTCCTCGAGGAGCTCCGCGCCCCGGGCCAAGTCCGGGTGGAGGCGGCCGAGCTGCCACACGGTCAGCGGCGTCCGACGCGCCTCGACCGCCGCCGAGGCGAACGCGAACCCCTCCACCCGAAGCATCACGCCGGCCCGGCGGGCGCGCAGTTCGGGCGCGGCGAAGGCGGCGAGGTGGGCGTCGACCTCGTCGAGGACGTCCGCGAGGTGTCCCGTGCCGGCCGCAGCGACGAGGCGCCACTCGAGCACCCGCTCTCGGGTTCGGTACGGCGGCCCGAGCGCGGTGAGGAGCAGGTGCAGCCGCTCCAGCAGGCCCCGCTCCTGGTAGGCCGGTCCCGACCGGCGCAGGAGCTCGTCGACGAGCTCCGGCGCCCGGAGGACCGCGAGCTCGAGGGCGCCGACGTGGTCGCCGTCGCGGGCGAGGGCCCGGGCGGCGAGGCTGGCGTCGACGGCGTGCGCGTCCTCGACGGCCACCAAGGGTCCATCGGGCCCCGGCACCTTGGGGAGCGGGAGGCGGACGGCGCGCGCCGCCTCCCGAAGCAGCTCGCCGAAGCGGCCGCCCGTCGCCAACAGCAGTTCGGACACGGCGGCCCGATCGAGCGCTCGCGGCACGATCGCGTCCACCTCGGCGGGCCGCACGGCCAACTGGGAGGGACCCCGGACGGTCGCCCATGCTCGCAGGGCGGTACCGACCTCGGTCGTGCGGACGTCGATCAGCACGCGCAAGCCCTCGTCGTGCAGCGCCCCGAGCTCGGCCAACCAAGCGGGGGGCGGCGCCGACAGGGTCGCGACCACCCAGAGCGGCGCCAGGTCGGGCCGGTGGTGGCGCACGGCGTCGAGCTGGGCGCGCACCGGCAGGCCGAACCCGAAGAGCGGTCCCCCGGCCACCGCGTTCAGGGCCGCGGCCAGGGCGTTCGCCTGGGCGACCGGATCGCCGTCCTGGCGCGGGCCCAAGGCGAACCAGGCAAGCCGTCGACGCTCGCGCAGCGCGTCGATGACGTACGGCGTGCCGCACGGCTCACCGCCATGCAGCACGACCGGTCGCCGGCTTCGCTCCAGAGCCTCGAGCTGGCGAGGAAGCCACACGCCGGCACGATAGCGGGTCGGTCGCACCACCGAAGTGGCGCTCTAGGCAGCGTGCTCCATCGATGCGTTCAGGGCCGATGGCGACGGCCACGCGTCTCCGGAGCGGTCCTCGACGCGGAGCGCTGCGATCGACCGCAGCCAGCGCGGGTCGCGCACGAGCACGCGGTCGCCTTGGAACCGGAACTCCGTCGTGCGCTCGAGACGACGGCGGGCTTCTTCATGGGTCATGGTGGGACCTCCTCGAACCGTGCGGCCACCCTACGGAGGGGGGCGCTCCAAAGCCGCGCCATCGTTTCGCGCGCGCATGAAGCGGGTTTGGAGCGCCCCCCTGCGTACCCTCCGGACAACTCAAGGAGGGTCCCATGACCACCTTCAAGACCATCGCCCGCACCGTGCTCGTCGTCCTCGCCCTCGGCGGCCTCACCGCCGGCACCTTCGCGTCGCTGCAGCCTGGCAGCACGACCTTCGCCGGCAGCACCAAGGACATCGTCGACGTCGGCTGAGGCCGACCCCGAGGACCACGCACCTGGCGCGGCGCGCCGCGCCGAGAGAGCCGAGGACCCGGCGCTCGCATACCGTGCGGGCGCCCATCATCTGATGCCCGACCTCCACCATGCCCACGAGCCACCGCCGCTCGATGCCCTTCGCTTCCTGTACCAACCCATCGAATCCCTCTCGAGGGGCGACGCCGGTTGGCACGAAGCGCTGGTTCGGTGGTACCTGGCGGATGGGACCGTTCGTGGCCCCGACCGGGTGCTGCCCTACTGGCTCGAGCCCACGCGCCAATCGACCTTCACGCGCTTCACCGTGCAGCACGCCGCCGAGGCGCTCCAAGCGCACCCCGAGGCGCGCCTGAGCGTCAACCTCAGCCCGCGCCAGGCGACCCATCCCACGGCCCTCTGCGCCCTGGAGGAGGTCCTCCCCGCCCTGCGCGGCCGCTTGATCGTCGAGCTGACCGAGCAGCGGTACCTGGACATCGGCGGCCTCTGGGCCAGCCTCGCCGCGCTGGGCGATCGGCTGCACCTGGTGCTCCTCGACGACGTCTCGGCGCCCGACCTCGAGCGGCGCTGGCAGCTCGACGCACCGGTCGACGGCATCAAGCTCGACCGCAGCGTGCTCGCCTTGCTGCGCGACCGCGAGACCCGACCCCGCGTCGCCAAGCTCGTCCGCGAGGCCTCGTTGCGCTTCCGCATCGTGGTGGTCGAGGGCGTGGAGGCCGAGCACGAGCTCGACCTGCTCGAGGGCATCGGCGCCACCCATGCCCAGGGCTTCGGCATCGGTCGCCCGGGGCGCGCGTTGGCGCCGGAAGACCTGCGGCGCCGGGGGCACGGCCATGCGCCGGGCCGACGGGCACCGGCCAACGCCCCCGTGCGCACCGATCCGGATCGCTGAACCCTCGCAGCCCGCCGTTCGCCCGAGCGGCTCGAGGCGGCCGAGCACGTGCTCGGTCCCGCGCTATCGTGCGCTCCAACGCCCCCTCGGGCGATGCTTGGAGGTCCGCATGCCCGCCGACGCCGTCGCTCCCGAACGCTCGCCCGCCACGCACGATCTCCTCGCCCGCCAGCGCGAGTTCCTGTTGCCGGTCCAAAGCTCCATGCTGTACTACGGCGAGCGCCCGCTGGCCGTGGACCACGCCAAGGGCGACTGGTTGTGGGACGTCGAGGGGAACCGCTACCTCGACTTCTTCGGCGGCATCCTCACCGTGTCGGTGGGGCACGCGAACGACGAGGTCGTCGAGGCGACCGCCCAGCAGATGCGCACCGCCGGGCACACCAGCACGCTCTACTTGAACGAGATCACCGTCAAGGTCGCCGAGTTCTTGGCGCGCATCACCCCGGGACGGCTCAAGGTCTCGTTCTTCACGAACAGCGGCACCGAGGCCGACGAGATGGCGGTCATGGCGGCGCGCACCTACACGGGCCACCGCGACGTGATCTCGCTGCGCCACGCCTACTCGGGGCGCAGCGCCTCGATGATGGCGATGACGGCGCACGCCAACTGGCGGCAGGGCGGGGTGTACGACGGCCACATCAAGCAGGTGCGCAGCCCCAACCTCTACCGCAAGCCCAAGGGGATGACCGAGGCGGCCTACCTCGACTTCCTGGTCGACGACCTGGCCGATTTCCTCGCGACCTGCACCGACGGGAGGATCGCCGCGTTCATGGCCGAGCCGATCCAGGGCGTCGGCGGCTTCGCCGTGGCCCCGGCCGACTACTTCCGGCGCATCGAGCCGCTCGTGCGCGAGGCCGGCGGCCTGCTGATCGTCGACGAGGTGCAGACGGGCTGGGGGCGGACCGGCACGCACTGGTGCGGCATCGAGCACTGGGGCGTCGAGCCCGACGTGATGACCTTCGCCAAGGGGATCGCGAACGGCGCGCCGGTGGGCGCCACGGTCATGACCCCCGAGGTGGCCGAGTCGGTCCGCGCCTTCACGCTCTCGACGTACGGCGGCAACCCGGTCTCGATGGCGCAGGCCTACGCGACGCTCACCTACATGGAGCGCCACCGCGTCCCGGAGAACGCCGAAGCGCAGGGCGCGCGCCTGCGCGCGCGGCTCGAGGCGATGAGCGCGACGCACCCCTTCGTCGGCGACGTCCGCGGCATGGGGCTCATGCAGGCGCTCGAGATGGTCGCCCCGGGCACGCAGGAGCCGGACGCCGCGCGCGCCAACGCGCTCCTGAACGCCGCCCGCGACGAGGGCCTGCTGATCGGCAAGGGCGGCCGCTGGGGCAACGTGATGCGCATCGCGCCGATGCTGAACGTCACCACCGAGCTGATCGGCGAGGGATGCGATCGACTCGAGCGGGCGCTGGCTCGGATCGCCTGAGGCGACCCGAGCCAGCGAACGGTTCAGTTCCGCCGCACCTCGAACGCCAGGTGCATGGCCGGCAGTTCCTCGCCGGGATGGTCCTCGGCGTGGAGCATCGGCACCTGCAGGTACGTGGCGTTCGCGTCCGGCGAAGCGGGCGCGCCCGGACCCGTGACCTCGCCCTGGTAGATCGACGGGTAGAACGACAGGAAGTGCACGCCCTCCTGGCCGGGTGCCTTGAGGTGGATGGTCACGTCGCCCTGGCTGTTGAAGCCGCAGCCGTACCCCAGGTAGCCGTTGTTCAGCAGCACCGTGTAGATGTTGGCGGTTTCGGTCCAGCCGACGCCCTTGAGCACGACCGTCACATCGCCCCCGGGTTCGACGACGGCCGGCGTCGCGAGCCGCACCGACGGGGTGATCGTGTAGACGAACGCCGCCTCGGCCCCGTCCGCGCGGGCGTGGAACGTGTGATCTCCGCCCAGGTCGTCGGGGGTGGGAAGCGTGGTGGTGAAGGCGCCGTCCATGTCGGTCTGGACGGTGCCGAGCTCGTTCTCGACCACCTCCCAGCCGCCCCCGCTGATGCGGTTGCCGCGGACGCTGTCGAACGAGAGCCTCACGAGCGAGTTCGCTGGGAACCCCGCGCCCTGCCAAACGATCGGGCTGCCGACCGGACCCGACCGGTAGTCGGCCCACACGCGCGCGCCGTCCGCCGACGGCGGGTCTGCCGCGTACCGCGGCAACGTCTGCGCCTCGGGCGGCGGCGGCAGGACCGCGTCGCCCTCGGTGACCTCGAACAGCGCGCTCACGACGGTGGGCACCGCCGGCTTGTAGTGGGGCGATTGCTGCTGGTTGAGGTAGGGCACCGGGTGGGTGCCCGAGAGGAGCTGCAGCGTGTGCAGGCCGAGCGCACCGGTCGCCGGGATGGTGGCCACGGCGGTGCCCTGGCTGGTGATCGCGGTGAGCATGCCGGCGTGGGCGCCGTCGTACAGCAAGTGCCAGGCGATCTCCCAGAAGCGGTAGCCGACGCCGGTCATCGTCACGGTGATCGGCGTGCCGACCGGCCCCGACGTCGGTTCGATCGTGACGTTCGGCATCACGATGAAGCCACCGCGCGCGACCTGGGCGTCCTCCGCCTCGACGAACACGTTGTGCACGTAGCCGAAGTCCTCGGGCACGCGGAAGGCCGCGCTCGCCGTGCCGTCCGCGGCGACCGTCGCCGTCGCGACGACGGTGCGCGTCTCCTCGGCGACGACGCCGAAGAAGCGCCCGTCGGCGACGTTCCAGTCGGCGGCGGCGCTCATCCACACGACGTCCACGGTGGCGCCGGGCGCGAGGTCGGTCATCGTGGCGACCACCTCGGTGCCGACGATGCCGGCGTTGGGCTCCAGGGCGAGCCGCCCTTGGGCGAACGCGGCCGAGGCCGCGACGAGCAGGAGCACGAGGAGCGATGCACGGAACGAGCGCATGGGGGACCTCCAGGGGACCTAGGAGCGCGCCGCACCGGACCCGGGTCCGGTGCGGCGCGCTCGCATGAGGCGAGAACCGTTACTGCGCAGCGGCGAGGACGGTGATCGAGCTCAGCCCGATCCCTTGGCCGATCGGCGCGAACGTGACGACCTGACCGGCCGCATCGCTCACTTCGACGTTCCAGCTGTACTCGCCCGTGGCAAAGTCCGCGGGGATGGCCCACGCACTGCGGAAGTAGTACCGACCGGGCGGCGTGTCGGCGTCGAACGGCAGGTAGAACATGTCCATGGTGTCGAGGCCGTCCACCATCACGCGGGCCGTGAGACCGAGCTCGGCGATGGCGTCGTGCTGGAGTTCCTCGCCGGTGGCCGCGTCGTACACGACCGCGCGGAACACCACCTTCTCGCCCGGGTTGAAGACCGAGTTGATGACGCACACGGCGCCCTGCGCGCCGTCCGCGCCGCGCACCATGTCCGCGTGGACGAAGTAGGCGGGAGCCTGAGCGAACACGTAGGAGAGTCCGAGCATCAACACCAGAGTCGCGACGTACCGCTTCATGAGTACCCCCCTCAGGGCGACCGGGACATTCGTCCCGAGCTCGTGCGATTGTAGCACCGGCTACGAATCGTCGGCGCGCACCTGCCTGCAACCCGTACACGTACGATGCAGGCCCCATGACCGAACCGCCCCCCAGCCCCGCCGCGCTCCGTCGAGCGGTGAAGCGCCACGTGTGGGGCGCGCACCACCGCTTCGTCGCCACCGGCGCGCTCGGGGTCGAGGACCTGCTCGCGGCGGAGCTGGCCACGATCCCCGACGTGGCGTCGGTGGTGGTCTCGCCGGGACGGGTTTCCTTCGAGGGCCCGGTCGACGCCGCGCTCGCGGTGCTGGTGCGCGCGCGCATCCCCGAGTCGCTGCGCGCGGTCCTGCTCGCCGACGCGGCCGCAGGCGACTACCCGACGCTCCACGCCCAACTGCGCCGAGCGCGCTGGGCGCTCTGGCTCCCGACGCCGGCCCAGGTCGAGGTGCGCGTCCGCAGCACCAAGTCGCGCGTGCGCGACGATGCCGGCATCGAGCGCAGCATGCGGCAGGCGCTGCACGCCTCCGGCATCGACGGCGAGGCTGCGGACGGCCCGTCGTGCACCCTGTCCGTGCGCCTCCACCGCGACCGCGTCTCGGTGGCGCTGCACCTCGCCGAGGCGCTCCACCGCCGGGCGGGCGCCGACCGGGCCAAGTGGGTCACGGCGACGACGATCCGCGAGACGACGGCCGCGGCGCTCGTGCACCTTGCGCGCGCGGTCGACCACGACCTGATCGTCGACCCCTTCTGCGGGTCCGGCACGCTGATCGCCGAAGCGCGGGCCGCGTGGACCGGCTCCCCGGCCCACACCGGCGGCTTCGCGTTCGAGGCCTCGCCCGCCTGGCCCCCCGGCCGCTTCGCGCACGCTTTGCGCACCTGGTCCGGAACCCACGTGGACGCGGCGGCCCCGACGTTCGCGGCCTTCGATGCCGACGCCGACGCCATCGCCACGACGCGCCACAACCTGGCGGCGGACGGCGGCCCGCCCGCGGTCGCCGTCGTGCGGCGCCGCGTCCAGGACCTCGACCTTGGCGCCGAGGTGCGGCGCGTGGGTGCCGCGCGCCCGCTGCTCCTGACCAACCCGCCGTACGGCAAGGGCGCCCAAGCCGCCGGCGACGCGCCCGATGCGCTCGTACGCGACCTGGTCGCGCGCGCCCACGGCTGGGCGTTCGCCCTGCTCTATCCACGCCCCGAGGCGTTGGTAGGCCTGGCCGGCGTCCACGTCGAGCACGTGCGTCCCGTGGTCACCGGCGGTCTGCGCAACGCGATGGTGCTCGGGCGCGTCGACGCTCAGCCGTGACCTCCGCGCCGCCGTTCGTGGTCGACCCGGCGATGGCGACCGAGGACGTAGCCAAAGCGCTGCTGGGTGCCACGCTGGTCGCGGTCGCACCGGACGGCGGGCGCATGGAAGGTCGGATCGTCGAGACCGAGGCATACCTGGGGCTCGACGACCCCGCATGCCACTCCTTCCACGGCCGCCGCACCCCGCGGGTGGCCTCGCTCTACCTGCCTGCGGGGCACGCGTACGTCTACCGAAGCTACGGCGTGCACTGGTGCCTGAACGTGGTGACGCGGGGGGAGGATCGACCCGAGGCCGTGCTGATCCGGGCCGTACGACCCGAACGGGGGCAGGCGGCCATGCGCGCGCGCCGCGGCGAACGGGTTTCGGACCTGGAGCTCGCTCGCGGTCCGGGCAACCTCACGCGCGCCTTCGGCATCGAGGGTGCACACGACGGAGCTCGCCTGGACCGCGGCTCACCGCGGATCGCGGCGGCGGACCCGCCGCCGACCTCGGCCGACGTCGCCGTGGGGCCGCGCATCGGCCTCGGGCCGACGAACCCCGCCCGCGACTGGCCGCTGCGCTTCTGGCTCCGGAACGAGCCCGCGGTGTCGCGTCGGCGCCGCTCCTAACGGCGCCGACCGCGTTCCGCGGGGTTCGCCATCGAGCTCACCCCGGGTCAGTCGTCGTCATCGGGGCAAAGGCACTCTCCGTCCTCCCCGTCCTCCCCGTCTTTTCCGTCCTCTCCTGGAGGACCCTCCGGACCCGTATCGCCGGTGTCGCCCTTGTCCCCCTTCGGACCCTCCGGACCCGTATCGCCAGTGTCGCCCTTGTCCCCCTTCGGACCCTCCGGACCCGTATCGCCAGTGTCGCCCTTGTCCCCCTTCGGACCCTCTGGACCCTCTGGACCCTCAGGACCCTCAGGACCTTCCGGGCCCTCCGGACCCTGTGGGCCAACAGGCCCAGCCGGCCCAGCCTCACCCTGGGCGCCGGTCGCACCCGCTGGACCGACCAGCCCCTGCGATCCCTGCGGACCGACGGGCCCGATCTCGCCCCGCGGCCCGATCGGCCCGACGGGCCCGATCACGCCCTGCGGCCCCTGGGCGCCCGTCAGGCCCCTCGGGCCCGTAGGACCAGCAGAACCCACCTCACCCGGCGGACCCGCAGGTCCGACCGGACCGATGCAATCACGAGCGTCCCACACGCCATCGAGGTTCACGTCCTCCTCGAGCCCCCGCAACCCGTCGCCATCACGATCCCAGCACGCTATGCCATCGGCGCCGCTCTCTCCTTCGGCACCCGCCGGACCGACCGGCCCCACCGGACCGATCTCGCCGACCGGCCCGGCCGGGCCGATCGGCCCCTCGGGTCCTCGCGAGCCAGGCTCGCCCGCCCGCCCGGCGGCACCGTCGGCCCCCGGGGGACCCGCTGGGCCCTCAGGGCCCGCTGGGCCCGCGGGCCCGGCCGGCCCCGCTGGCCCCTGCAGACTGCCGTCGGCGATCGCCGCCCGAAGCGCACCGACCTCCGCTTGCAGATCCGCGACCGCCTGGGCACCAGCCTGCTCGGAACACGCGACCTGGTCTTCGGCGCTCGCGAGCGCCCGAGCCACGAGCAGCGCGGTCTGGTACCCGCTCAGCGTCGAGTCCCCATCGAACCGCCCCTCAGGGAACGCGTCCGCGATGCCGAGCGCCGATACCTGGGCGACGGCGCCAGCGGCCCAATGGTCGTCCGGTACGTCACCGAACCCGGCCGCAGCCGGCGCCGGCGCGGAGCAACCGGTCCGGGCCGCGACCTGGGCAAGCAGACGATCGATCAAGACGGCCGCCTGGTACCCCGTCAACGGCTCCGCTGCGAGGAACGAGCCATCCGGGAAACCGGTCTCGAGCCCGGCATCAGCCAACTCCTGAACCGCACCGACGCGCCAATCGGCGGCGGCATCCTGCCCCTGGACAACTACGAATGGCACGCCAACGGCCAGCAGGATGGCCCCCAAGGCGAGCTTGCGAATGGTCGAACGTTCGAATGGTCGCATACCGGCACCACCTCACGTCCAGCCTAGGCGGTGCTACCCCGCGCGCGCGGCCCGGATGCCGCAGACACGCGCACTGGCATCTGCAGCAACGGAAAGGGTCCAATCGAGTGGCGTACGGAGGATACGCGCGAAGAACCACCTAGGCGCTTCGGCAGGCGAACGTCGCTCGTGCGCCGCGGATTGGGCGCGCCGACGAACGCGGCCCGCGGAGGATCATTCGGGGGTCGAGATGAGGTCGATCTGCATGGCTTCGGGGGCGGGTGCGTCGCACTCACACACACCAGGAGGTCCAGGAGGACCGGGAGGGCCGGGCTCGCCGTCTTGGCCGTCGGTGCCGTCAACTCCGTCCGTCCCCGGCTCGCCAGCTGGCCCCTGGGGACCCTGCGGCCCAATCGGCCCGATCTCGCCCTGCGGACCAGGCGCACCGTCGGCGCCGGCTGGGCCCGCCGGACCCTGAGCGCTTGCCGGGCGCTCGGGTCCGGGCGGCCCCTGCAGGCTGCCGTCGGCGATCGCTGCCCGAAGCGCACCGACCTCCGCTTGCAGGTCCGCGACCGCCTGGGCACCAGCCTGCTCGGAACACGCGACCTGGTCTTCGGCGCTCGCGAGCGCCCGAGCCACGAGCATCGGCCGCGGGCCGACGAACCCCGCCCGCGACTGGCCGCTGCGCTTCTGGCTCCGGAACGAGCCCGCGGTGTCGCGCCGGCGCCGCTCCTAACGGCGCCGACGCGGGGGGTCACTCGGGGTTGGACAAGAGGCTGATCTCGAGGCCGTCGTCGATGGCGCCGACGGGGTCGCACAGGCACTCGCCGTCCTCCCCAGGGTCGCCCTTGTCGCCCTTCGGGCCCGCCGGGCCAACCGGGCCCGGCGGCCCTGGATCACCTTGGGGACCCGGCTCTCCTCGAAGCCCCTGCAGTCCCCGCGGGCCTTCGGGACCTTCCTCGCCCCGAGGCCCTGCCGGACCGACAGGACCGATGGGACCCACCGGACCGGCCTCGCCCTGTGGACCTTGGGCGCCTTCGGGACCGACCGGACCGACCTCACCCTGCAGCCCTTGGGCGCCCTCCGGACCGACGGGACCGACCGGACCGACCGGCCCGACCGCGCCCGTCTCCCCCGTCAGACCGCGGAGCCCTTGAGGACCTTGCGGCCCAACGGGACCCACGGGCCCCTCCGGCCCGATCACGCCTTGCGGTCCCTGGGCACCCGTCAGGCCCCTCGGGCCAGTGGGGCCAGCGGGTCCCACCTCGCCGGGCGGACCCACCGGACCGACGGGCCCGATGCAGTCGCGCGCGTCCCAGACGCCGTCGAGGTTCACGTCTTCCTCGAGGCCCGGCAGGCCGTCGCCGTCGCGGTCCCAACACGCGATCCCGTCGGCGCCGCTGGTGCCGTCGGCCCCGGCCGGGCCGATCGGGCCCACGGGACCGCTGGGGCCCGCGGGCCCTGCGGGCCCGGCCTCGCCGACTGGACCCTGCGGACCCTGCGGCCCTTCGACCCCCTGCGGCCCAGGTGCTCCGTCGGCACCAGCCGGTCCCGCCGGACCCTGCGGACCAGCGGGCCCGACGGGCCCCGGAGGACCCTGCAGGCTGCCGTCGGCGATCGCGGCGCGCAACTCCCCGACCTCCACCCGCAACGCCGCGACGGCCGCTGCGCCCGCCTGCTCGGAACAGGCGACTTGTTCGTCCGCGCTCGCGAGCGCGCGCGCCACCAACAGCGCCGTCTGGTAGCCGGTGAGCGTCGCATCTCCGTCGAAGCGTCCTTCGGGGAACGCGTCCGCGACGCCGAGGGCCGCGACCTGGGCGACCGAGTCGGCGGCCCAATGATCGCCCGGCACGTCGGCGAACCCATCCCCGGCGGGCGCCGGCGCGGCGCAACCGGTCCGGGCCGCGACCTGATCGAGCAGACGATCGATCAAGACGGCGGCCTGATATCCGGTCAATGGCTCGGCCGCGAGGAACGAACCGTCCGGAAAGCCGGTCTCGAGTCCGGAATCGGCCAACTCTTGAACGGCGCCCACGCGCCAATCGGCGGGGGCGTCCTGCCCCTGGACGGCGATGAACGGCACGCCGATGGCGAGCAGCACCGCCCCCACGACGAGCCAACGAATGGTCGAGCGATCGAACGGTCCCATACCGGCATCACCTCTCCACTCAGCCTAGGCGCTGCGGCACGCCGGACGCGACTCACGTGACGCAGACCCGAGCGTGCCGACCGGTGCGGCCGTCTGGAGGAGCCTCGGGTAGCATGTGGAGTGAACGCTCGACGTCAACCCCGGCTCCGACGCGGCCCCAGCTGGCTCCGAGTCGCGACGTGGGTCGCCTGTTCGCTCTTGCTCTCGGCGCAGGCTCAGGACCTGCCACCGATGGCCGCCGAGGCCCTCGGCCAAGCCCAGCGCAGCGCAGCCGCGGCGTTGATCGAGTACACGAACCACACCCCCGATCGTCCGCTGTGGGCCGAGGCGCTGCGCCTCGGCCGTGCGGCCGCCGACGCGGCTCCGACGCACCCCGCTCCGCAGCGGTTCCTCGCTCAAGCGAACCAGCAGGTGGGCTTCTACGCGCGGGCGTGGGCCGCATGGGAGGCGTACCGATCGTTCGGGGGCACCATGGACGCCGTCGCCGTGCGGCACGTGATCGAGGTCGCGCGCTGGATGGGCATCGCCGCCTACGACGGCGGCCGCCGGGTCGACGCGATCCCGTTCTTCGAGGCCCTCCTCGAGTTCGAACCCTTCGACCCGTTGGCGAACGAACGCCTCGCGCGCACCTACCTGGAACGGGGCGAGCCGCTCCTCGCCCGCCCGTACCTGGAGGCGCTCGACGGCGCGATTCCCGACCTGGACGACGACCTCGAGTACGTGCGCAGGCTCGACCTCTACGGCGAGACCGCCACCCAGGCCTACGCGGCCGGACTGGCCGCCGCCGCCGCGCGCGATCCGGCGACCGCCCTCGCTCGGTACACCGACGCGACCACCGCCGCCCCCGACTTCGTCGACGCGTGGCGCGGGATCGTGACCACGGCGCTCGCGCTCGGCCGCGACGACGTCGCCGAGCAGGCGGTCGACCGCTTGCTCGCGTTGGCGCCGGACGACCCCGTGGGGCTCGCCGCGCGCGCCACGCTGGCGCAGGCCGAGGCCGCGCGCATCGCGGCCGCGGAGGAGCAAGCCGAGGCCGAAGCGGCGCAAGCGGCCGCCCAAGCGGCGGCGCAGGAGGCCGCGGCCCGGGCGGCGGCCGAGGCGGAGGCGGCGCGCGCGGCGGAGGCCGCCCGAGCGGAGGCCGAACGACAGGCCGCGGAGCAGGCCGAAGCGGAGCGTGTGGCCGCGGAGCAAGCCGCCGAGACGCCAGATGCCGAGGAGACCGAAGCAGCAGCCCAGGCGGCGGCCCAGGCGGCGGCCGAGGCGGCGGAACGAGCGGCCGCCGAAGCGCAAGCCCGGGCGGCCGCCGAACGGGAAGCCGAAGCGGCGCGCATCGAAGCCGAGGCGGCCGCTCGACGTGAGGCCGATGCTCAGGCTGCGGCCGCCGCGCTCCCCGCCGATGGGGCGTTCCTCGCGGTCGGCGACGCGCGCCACGTCCACCGCGCCGACGGTGGAGCGAACGCGGCGATCGCCTACGTTGCCGCCCCGGCCCTGGCGATGGACCTGAGCGGGTACGTGGACGACACGCTGCAGGTGCGCGTGACGGTGATCGAGCGAGCCGGCGACGCGCCCCTGTGGTTCCAGCTCTGCCTCGTACCCCCCGATGTCGCGGTCGCTCCCGCGTGCAGCGCGCAAGACCTCCTCACCCTGGAGGCCGCGGGTACGTACGAGGTGTCCCTGCCCTGGCGCACCCTCGGCGGTGCGGGCGCGGTGGCGTGGCAGCGCGGCGTCGACGCGCTCATGTGGGTGCTGCGGCGGACCGACGGCACCCCCGTCGCTGGCTCGAGCAGCGACGCCGCCCAGTACCTGCCGATCTCGTTGCGCGTGCAGGCGATCGCCGTGCCCACCGGTCGCTGAACGCGCTCGAGCGGGTCAGCTCACCGCCGCCGTCGGATCGTAATCCGGCGCCTGATGCCGGAAGTACGTGTCGTACAGGTCGGCGTACGCGCCGCCGCGCGCGACCAGGGCGTCGTGGGTGCCCTGCTCGATCACCTCGCCGCGGCGCAGCACCAGGATGCGGTCGGCCCGGCGGACGGTCGAGAGCCGGTGGGCGATCACGACCGCGGTGCGCCCGGCGAGCGCCACGTCGAGCCCTTCCTGGATGAGCGCTTCGGTGAACGGGTCGACGCTCGCGGTCGCCTCGTCGAGGATCAACACGCGCGGGTCCTGCAGCAGCACGCGCGCGAGCGCCACCAGCTGACGCTGGCCCATCGACAGGCCGCGGCCCCCTTCCGTGACCTCGGTATCGAGCCCGCGGGGCAGCGCGTCGAGCCAGTCGCCCCCGGCCACGCTACGGGCGGCGGCCTCGACCACGGCGTCGCCGGCGTCGGGGCGCGCGTAGCGGACGTTGTCGCGCACCGTGCCGCGGAACAGGAGCGGCGTCTGCGGCACGATCCCCACCTGCCGCCGGTAGCTCGGCAGGTCGAAGGTGCGCAGGTCGTGCCCGTCGACCAGGATCGTGCCCCCCTGGAACTCGTAGAAGCGCGCCACCAGCTTGCCGAGGCTCGACTTGCCCGCGCCGGTGTCGCCGACCAGCGCCACCGTCTCGCCGGCGGCGATCGTCAGGTCGAACCCGCGCAGCACCGGCTCGGTGGGGACGTACGCGAAGTCGACGCCCCGGAACTCGATCCGGCCCTCGAGCGGCGGCGCCGGACGGGCGTCCGTCTGCACCACGCGCGGCTCGGCGTCGACGAGCGCGAACACCCGCTCGCTCGCCGACAACCCCAGCTGGAACTGACTCCAGAACGATGCGATCGACGTGAGCGGGAACCAGAAGAGCGCCACCGCCTGCACGAACAGGTACCACTGCCCGGGCGTGACCTCGCCGGCGCCGACCGATCGACCGCCGAAGTACAGCACCAAGAAGGTGCCCACGCCGGCGATCGTGCCGAGGACCGGGAAGATCGCCGAGAACACCAGGCCCTGGCGGAGGTTGAGGCGGTAGGAGCGCGCGTTCACCTCCCGGAAGCGCCGGTACGTGGCCGCCTCCTGCCGGAAGGCCTTGGCGACCGAGATCCCGGTCACCGACTCCTGCACGTTCGCGTTGACCTCGGCCAGCACCCGGCGGGCCTGCTGGGTGACCAGCCGCGCGATCCGTCGGAAGCCGAGCGCCACGGCGACGATCACCGGTGCGATCGTCATCGCGATCAGCGCGAGCCGCAGGTCGATCGCGACGAGCACCCCTACCACGATGGCCACCTGCAGCACCTGGGCGATCAGGTTCAGCGTCAGCGTCACCACCGTCGCGAAGTCTTGCGTGTCGCTGGTCACGCGGCTGACGATGCGGCCGGTCGAGAACTCGTCGTAGAACGACAGGTCGCGCGCGAGGACCGCGTCCGCGGCGTCCTCGCGGAGCGTCAGCACCACGTCGCCGACGACGCGGGCCGTCCACCACTGGCGCACGAAGTTGAGCCCGTACGAGAGCACGCCGGCGCCGAGCACCGCGGCCAGCAGCCAACCGGAGCGCTCGACGAGGCTGGCGCGGTCGAACCCTTCGGCGAGCACGCGGTCGACGCCGACCGAGACCAGGATCGGCAGCGCGGCGTCGAGTCCGGCGCCGGCGACGATGGCGACCCCCACGCCGAGCATCGTCGGCAGGTGGGGGCGGAAGTAGCGCCCGATGCGCCGGAGCAGCTGGCCGTCGGTGTAGCTGCGGTCGTAGCCCTCGGCGGCGATGCCGTCCATGATGAAGCCCACGTCAGTTCCGCCCGAAGATGCGCCGGTACGCGGCGCTGCGCTCGAGGAGTTCGTCGTGGCCGCCTTGGTCGATCACCCGGCCGCGATCGAGCAAGATCACCAGGTCGGCCTTGCGGATCTGCGCCAGGCGGTGCGTGATCAGGAGCGTCGTGCGCCCCTGCAGCACCGCGTGGATGGCGCGCTGGATGGCGTCCTCGGTGGCCGAGTCGACGGCGCTGGTGGCGTCGTCGAGCACCAGCACGCGCGGGTCGACGAGCAGCGCGCGGGCGATCGCCAAGCGCTGCCGCTGACCGCCCGAGAGCGTCGTGCCGCGTTCGCCGATCACGGTGGCGAAGCCGTCGGGGAGCCGCTCGACGAACTCGAGCGCCTGGGCGGCCCGGGCGGCTTCGACGACCGCCGCATGGGTGGCGCCCTCGAGACCGAAGGCGACGTTCTCCTCCACCGAGCGCGCGAACAGGAACACGTCCTGCTCGATCACCGACATCTGCGAGCGCAGCGAGGCCAGGTTCCAGTCGCGCACGTCGACGCCGTCGACCAGCACGCGCCCAGCCGTCGCGTCGTAGACGCGGTTGACGAGCTTGGTCAGGGTGCTCTTCCCCGATCCCGTGGTGCCGACGATCGCCACCGTCTGGCCCGGCTCGACGCGGAACGACACCCCCTGGAGCCCCTCGCGCCCCGCCTCGCCGCCGTAGGCGAAGGTGACGTTCTGGAACTCGATCGCGCCGCGCAACCGCGTCGCGTGGCCCGCGGGGTTCTCGTCCAGTTCGGTGTCGGTGCGCATCAGCTCGAGCATCCGGCGCGCGCCGGCGAGGCCCAGCTCGACGAGCGAGAAGGTGAAGATCGAGATGAAGGCGGGGAAGCGCAGCAGCCCGACCAGGCCCATGTAGGCGACCAGCTCGCCGCTCGTGATCGCGCCGTCGGCCACCCGCAGCAGGCCGTGCGCGAAGGCACCGGCGAACGCGACCGAGACGATCAGCAGCGGCAGGTAGCGCGCCTGCACCAGACCCTGGCGGACGAAGTGGTCGCGGTAGCGGCGGGCGTTGGTCGAGAAGCGGGCGCGCTCCGCGGGCTCCTGGGCGGTCGACTTCACGACCTCGATGCCCTCGATCGTCTCGTTCAGGCCTGCGTTGAGCTCACCGAACGCGCGCCGTTGACCGGCGGTGACGGGGTTGAGTTCGCGCGTGTAGCGCCGCAGGGCGAAGGCGAACGCGACGACGAACGCGAGCGGCGCCGCGAGCAACTGGGGGTCCAGTGCCGCGATGAAGACGATCGGCACGATCAGGCCGAGCAGCGACTCGCCGATGAGCGCCACGCCGGGGTTCATCATCCCGTTGAGCTGGCGCACGTCGTTGGTCGCGCGCGCCATCACGTCGCCCACGCGCTGGCGCTCGTGGAAGGTCTGGCTCTTGCCGAGCAGCGACAGGTAGAGCTCCTCGCGCGCGTCGCGCTCGATGCGCTGGGCGAGCGTCTCGACCGCGAACGAGGCGCCCAGGTCGAGCACGCCGCGGACCAGGACCGCGCCGAGCACCAGGAGCGCCAGCGCGGTCAGGCGACCGAGGTCGAGGCCGCCGACGACCTCGTCGAAGGCGACGCCGGTCAGCCGCGCCACGGTGGAGTTGAGCAGGCTCGCGCCGAGCAAGCCGAACGCGAACCCGGCCAGCAGCGCCGGATGGCGCCCGAGGTGCGACAGCACCCACCGCCGCGGCCCGCTGCGATCGAACGAAGGGGCGCCCTCGACGCGGAACTCGGAGCGGGGGGTGGCGGTAGCAGCGCTCGTCACGGGACCTCCTCGGGGCCGCTCCCGAGGATGGCACGTCCGCACGCCGGTGCGCGAGCCCTACCCCCCAATGCACGTCGCGCCCCCCGACCGGTCCGGTCGGGGGGCGCGACGTGTGGGGGCCCGCCACGCGGGCGTGGCGCGGCTTACGCCCGCATCGCCGCCGCCCGCGAGCCGGGGGCGCCGGCCCGCGCCCCGAGCCAGGTGATCAGGGCGCCGAGGATCAGGCCGAAGAAGGCCCACATCGCCGCGCCGGCGAGGGCATCCGCCGCCTCTTGACCGGCCTCGCGGAGATCGTCCTCGAGCGCGAGCAAGCGCTCCTGCGCCTCCTCGAAGCGCTCGATCCAACCGTCGACCCGCGCCTCGATCTCGGCCTCACTGAGCTCGGTGTTGTCGGCCACGACGTCGATCAGGTTCTGGCGGTCCGCCGCGTCGACCGTCGCGCTCCCGTCGTCGAACGCCTGGACGATCGCGGCGCGGAGGTCCCGGCGCGCCCCGACGTCGGTCCAGAGCGGCTCGAGTTCGTCGAGGACGGTGTCGGAGAGATCCACTTGCTCCTCGAGGATCGCCTGGGCCTCGGCGAGATCGGGCGCGAACGAGGCGACGCCGCCGCCGACGGCGCCGGCCGCCTGTCCGACCGCGCCGATCGTGCCGCCGACGAGCAGCCCCGCCGACGTGAACGCGACCACGAGGCTGACGAGGGTGAACACCCCCCAGGTGAGGAAGCCGTGCAAGAAGACGTCGGATCCGTTGACGCGGTTCGCGAGCCGGCCGGTGACGAGACCGCCGACGAACAGGCCCACGGCCATGATCAGGAGGTAGCCGATCGCCGTGCCGGCCGCGAGGCCCTCCAACGGGTTCGCTTCGCGAAGGGGATCGATCGCCGACAGGCCCAGCCACAGCATGAGGACCTCGAGCAGGAACATCACGGCGAAGGCCGCGACGACGCCGGCGAAGATCGCACCCCACGAGGAACGGCCGCGGGGCAGTTGCTCGTCGTCGTGGATCACGGGCGTGCGGATGGGTGGTTCGGTGGGTCGGGTCATGGTGCTCCGTTCCGACGGGGTGGTCCAGGTACGCGATCGCTGGTAGAGCGACCGCACACGCCGACCCCTCGGTGCGTTCCACCATAGGCGTGGCTTCGAACGGACCATGTGCAAGGCGCACGCCCGGGGGGCGTGGCCAACGCGTCAGACGGTGCGCGAGAAGGTCGGCTTGGGGCCGGCCTCGTGCTTGGCCAGGTACGCGTCGAAGGGCATGCAGACGTTGCGGACGAACAGCCGCCCCGCCTCGGTGACGTCGATCGCGTCCGGGGTGCGGCGCACGAAGCCGTGGGCGACCGGCCCGGCGTCGAGCTCCGCGAGGGCGCCCGCGAAGGTGGTGGCGAAGTCGATCCCGTGCGCGGTCTCGAGCGCGCGCACGTCGAGGTGGAAGTTGCACATCAGCGCCTGGATCACGTCGCGGCGCAGTTCGTCGTCGGCGCTGCGCTCGAAGCCGCGCTCGACCGGCGGCACGCCGCGGGCGAGCAGGTCGCGGTAGCGGTTGAGCTTCTTGGTGTTCTGGACGAACGCGCCACCCAGGTCGCCGATCGCGGAGACGCCGAAACCGACCGAGTCCTCGGCCGGGTGCGTCGTGTAGCCCATGAAGTTGCGGTGGAGCTCGCCCGCCGCCGCCGCCCGCGCCAGGCCGTCCGAGGGCAAGGCGAAGTGGTCCATGCCGATCTGGACGTAGCCGGCCGCGGTGAAGAGGTCGTGGGCGATGCCGAACAGCTCGAACTTCACCTCGCGCGGCGGCAGGTCCTCGGGAAGGATGCGGTTCTGGTTCGCTTCCTTCCACGGCACGTACGCGTAGGAGTAGACGGCGACGCGGTCCGGCCGCAGCGCCAAGGTGCGCTCGACGGTCGCGGCGAAGGACGCCGGCGACTGGCGCGGCAGGCCGTACACCAGGTCGAAGTTGATCGACGGCACCCCGAGGTCGCGGAAGCGCGCGTGGAGGTCGGTCGTCTGCTCCGGGGTCTGGAAGCGGTTGATCGCCACCTGCACCGCCGGATCGAAGTCCTGGACGCCCATCGAGACGCGGTTGAAGCCGAGCTCGACGAGCAGCCGAGCCTGCTCCGGCGTGGTGACGCGCGGGTCGACCTCGATCGCGACCTCGGCGTCGGGTGCGAGCTCGAAGCGCGCCATCAGGAGGTCCCACACGCGCCGCAGGGCGTCGGGGGGGAGGTGCGTGGGCGTGCCGCCGCCCCAGTGGAGCTGCGCCAAGCGCGTCCGACGGCCCAGGTGCCCGGCCACCAGCCCGACCTCGCGGTCGAGCAGCGCGACGTAGTCCGCGGCAAGCGCCGCGTCCTGGGTGATGATCACGTTGCAACCGCAGAAGGTGCAGCGCTCCGCGCAGAACGGCAGGTGCACGTAGGCGGCGAGGGGCCGATCGGGCGTCGCCGACGCCTCCCCGAGCTTGGCGAGGTAGCGCTCGGGGCCGAAGCCCTCGTGGAACTCGACGGCGGTCGGGTACGAGGTGTAGCGCGGCCCCGGGCGGTCGTAGCGGGCGAGCAGCTCGGCGGTGGCGCGGGCGCGCGCGCTGGCCGCCGCCTCGGCGGTCTGGGCTTCGTGGGTCCCCGGCATCGTGCCCGACGGTACGCGCTGCGAAGGCGCCGGCGCGCGCGGCATTCGTCCCAACCGGGTCAATCGCGGTCGACGAGCAGCGGCAGCGGGTCGATCGCGTTCCACGCGCACGGGTCGTCGCCGTCGCCCTCGTACACCCCCAGGTGCAGGTGGGGCGGCGTCCCGGCCGCGTTGCCGGAGGCCCCGACGAAGCCGAGGACGGTGCCCACCTCGACCCGCTGCCCCTCGCGCAACGAGTCGGGCACGGAATCGAAGTGGGTGTAGAAGTAGCGCCGCCCCGCGCCGCCGACGATCGTGACCGACAGACCGCCCAAGCTCAGGTCGTCGATGCGGTAGACGAGCCCCGGCGTGGCGGAGCGGACCGGCGTACCGCGCGGTGCGAACACGTCCTGCCCCTCGTGCGAGCGATCGAAGCGCGCGGCGCCCCAGGTGTCGGCCACCTGCGCCACCCGCACGCCGTCGACGGGCATCACGAGCACGGCGTCGGGTTCGTCGGGCACCCGCGCCAAGAAGCGCGGCAGCACGGTGCGGTAGCGCGCCCGCATCGCGAAGCGCGCCTCCTCCGCGGCGGTGCGCGCCACGGGCGCTTCGCCGACCTCGCAGACGTGGGCGTCGAGGTGCGGCCGCAGGACCGGCAGGTCGGCGTCGGGCAGGGTCTGCGCGGAGCCCCAGCCGCTGGCGGCGAGGACGAGCAGGACGAGGAGCGAGCGGCGCGGCATGAGCGAGCCTAGCCGAGCAGGTACCGGCGCATGTGTATTCACGATCGCGAGAACCCATTGACGAGGGCCGCCGGCCGTCTTACACTCCGAACTTAGTTCACGATGCGAGAGGCCAACCTCCCCCCACCCGCTGCCGAGGAGCGCACCCCCTACGTCATCGCCTCCGCGCTGCGGACGCTCGACGTGCTGCGCGCCTTCGCGAAGCCGCCGCACAAGTTGGGGCTGGCCGAGGTGACCGCGACGCTCGGGTTGGAACGCAACCAGGCCTACCGCTCGCTCAAGACGTTGGAGGCCGGCGGCTTCCTCGTGGCGACGGGCGACGCTCGCTTCGAACTCGGGCCCGCCGCCACCGGCCTCGGCGCGGCCGCCATGCGCTTCCACGCGGCCTCCGTGATCGACGTCGCCGGTCCGGTCCTCGACCGCCTGAGCGAAGAGACCCGCGAGACCGTCCACCTGTTCGTCCGCCGCGGCGAACGCGCCGTGTGCGTCGACCGCCGCGAGAGCCCGCAGAGCGTCCGGCTCGTCTCGGTCCTCGGTCGCTCGATCCCCCTGCACGCCGGAGCCGTACCCAAGGCGATGCTCGCCTGGCTGCCCCAGGCGGAGCAGCGCGCGTTGCTCGACCGACTCGACGAACTCCCCGTCTTCACCGACCGCACCTACCGCGACCGCGCCGCCCTGGAGGCCGAACTCGCCGCGATCCGGGCGCGCGGGCACTCGATCTCCGACGAGGACTTCGACCCCTCGGCCCGCGGGGTCGGGGCCGCCATCTTCGACGTCGCCGGCGACCCGGTCGCGGGCGTGAGCGTCGGCGGCCCCTCCTTCCGCATCGACGACGCCACCCTGGAGCGCTTCGGCGCGCTGGCGCGCGCCGCCGCCCACGACCTCACCCACGCCCTCGCCCAATCGTCCACCCCCGTCGCCTCGCCGATGCCACCCGGCGCGGCGCGTTCCTGAAGGAGGAACCCGCATGTCCCTGCGCACCACCACCGCACGCCTCGTCCTCGCCATCGCCCTCGTGGCGGGGGCCTTCGGCTCCGCCTGGGCTCAGGACCACGACCCCAGCGCCGTCCTGAACCTCGCCACCAACGCCGACCCGACGCTCAACCCCTGGACCCCGGGTGCGGTGATCGAGTCGAACCTGATCAACACGATCCTGTTCGAGCAGCTCACCCGCTACTCGCCCGAGGACCTCAGCCCCGTCCCCGCGCTCGCCACCTCGTGGACCCCGGAAGAGGGCGGCCTCGCCTGGGTGTTCGAGCTGCGCCAGGGCGTCGTCTGGTCCGACGGCGACCCGTTCGACGCCGCCGACGTCGCCTTCACCTTCAACGACGTCGTCCTGAACGCCGACCTGGGCGCGCAGAGCGCGTCGCAGTTCAACGTGATCGAGAGCGTCGAGATCCTCGACGACCACACGGTGCGCTTCGTCCTCAAGCGCCCCTTCTCGGCGCTGCCCTACTACCTGGCGTCGTTCGCCGGCATCCTGCCCGAGCACGTGCTCGGCGACGCCGAGAACCCGCTGACCGTCGCCGAGTTCAACAAGGGCACCCCGGTCACGACCGGCGCCTTCAAGGTCGCCGAGTTCGTCCCCGGCTCCTACGTGCGCCTCGAGCCCAACCCGAGCTACTGGGGCGGCGCGCCCAAGCTCGCCGGCCTGATCTTCCGGATCATCCCCGACGCCAACACCCAGGTCGCCCAGGCGCTCGCCGGCCAGCTCGACGTGGTCACCCGCCTCAGCCCCAACGTGATCGCCGAGATCGAGCGCAGTGGCCGCCTCGAGGTGCTGCGCCAGTCGCAGAACCTGTTCTTCTTCGTCGCCCCCAACCACGACGACCCGCGCTTCGAGGACGTGCGCGTCAAGCAGGCGCTCTTGATGGCCATCGACCGCCAGGCGATGATCGACGCGATCCTGACCGGCTTCGGCCGCGTCGCCAGCGGCCCGGTCGCCCCGATGCTCGGTGCGCTCTTCAGCGACGACGTCCGGCAGTACCCGTTCGACTCCGAGGCGGCCGGCGCGCTGCTCGACGAGGCCGGCTGGACCGTCGGCGCCGACGGCGTCCGCAAGAAGGACGGCGAGCGGCTCTCGTTCGCGATGCCGACCGGTCAGTTCGGCGACCTGGTGCCCTCGACCCTGCTCGTCCAGCAGTACTGGGCCGACATCGGCGTCGAGGCCGAGGTCGAAGTGATGGAGTGGAACGCCTACATCCAGCAGGTGATCCTGGCCCGCGACTACGACGTGACCCTCGCGTGGTGGAGCATGCCCCCCACCGCCGACGTCGCGCCGTACTTCTCGTGCTCCGCGGCCCAGAGCGGCAACAACATCCCCAACTACTGCAGCGAGGAACTCGACGCGCTCATGGACGCCGGCCGCGCCGCGCTGACGCCCGAGGACCAGATCGCCGCGTACGCCGCGATGCAGGTCATGACCGCCGACGAGCTCCCCTACCTCTACCTGTGGTGGCCCGACATCCTCACCGCCAAGAGCGCGGCGCTGCAGGGCTTCCCGGAGATCACCGCCGCGACGGCCTTCCAGCACGCCGTCGAATGGTTCGTCGCGCGCTGACCGTCTGACCACGCCGCGTGCCCCGCGAAGAACGCGGGGCACGCGGCCTTTCCCGGAAGGACGGGTCGTCCCGAATGCTCGAGTACGTCGCCCGACGCCTGGTCCAAGGGGTCTTCGTCCTCTTCCTCGTGTCGCTCTTGACCTTCTTCCTGATCAACCTCGCCCCCGGCGGACCCTCTTCGCTGATCGACTTCCAGAGCACCGCGGCCGAGCGCGAGGCCCGGTTGCGCCAGTTCGGCCTCGATCGGCCGGTCCATGAGCGCTACCTCGAGTGGCTCGGCGGCGCCGTGCAGGGCGACCTGGGGCGCTCGATCAACCAGGGCCTCCCGGTGTCGCAGCTGCTCGCCCAGCGCCTGCCGATCACCCTCACCCTCGGCGGCACCGCCCTCGTGCTCGCGGCGGTCCTCGGCGTGGCGCTCGGGGTGGTCGCGGCCCTCAAACGCGACCGCTGGCCCGACCACGTCGTCGGCAGCGTCGCCACGCTCGGCATGTCGGTACCCAACTTCTGGCTCGGGATCCTCGCGATCATCGTCTTCGCGGTGAACCTCGGCTGGCTCCCCGCGGCCGGCAACGCCTCGATCGGCCGCGGCTTCGACCTCGTCGACCGGATCCGGCACCTGATCCTCCCCGCCGGCGTGCTCGCCTTCTCCCTGATGCCCAACGTCATCCGCACCACCCGCGCGGCCGTCCTCGAGATGCTCGCCGCCGACTTCGTGCGCACCGCGCGCGCCAAGGGGTTGGTCGAGCGCGTCGTGCTCCTCAAGCACACGATGCGCAACGCCATGGTGCCGGTCATCGCCATGCTCGGCCTGATCGCCACGGTCCTGTTCAGCGGCTCGGTCGTGATCGAGAGCGTCTTCGGCTACGCCGGCATCGGTCGGCTCGCGATCGAGGCCGCCAACGGGCGCGACTACCCGGTCATCCTGGGGGTCACGCTGCTCGCGGGCACCGTCGTCGTGAGCGTCAACCTGCTCGTCGACCTGCTGTACGCCGTCATCGACCCGAGGATCCGCCGTGATTGACGCCCCCATCCGCACCGCCGCTCCCCGTCCGCAGCGCTCGCGCCTGTGGCGCAAGATCGCCCGGCGCCCGGTCGGCATCGCGGCCTTCGCCCTGCTGATCCTGATGCTGCTCGCGGTCACGTTCGGCCCGGCGCTCGTGCCCCACAGCCCCACGCGCACGAACGCGCTCGACATCCTCCAGCCCCCGTCCGCCACCCACCTCCTCGGCACCGACGAGCTCGGCCGCGACGTCCTCGCGCGCCTGCTCTCCGGTGGACGCGTGAGCCTGGCGGTCGGTCTCTTCTCGATGCTCGTCGGTCTCTCGATCGGGATCGCGATCGGCGGCACCGCCGGCTACTTCGGCGGCGCCGTCGAGAGCGCGCTCATGCGCGTCGTCGACACCTTCATGGCGATCCCCACGTTCTTCCTCATCCTCGTGATCGTCACCAGCTTCGGGAACCATCCGATCACGATCATCGTCACCGTCGGTCTCGGCTTCTGGGCCCAGATGGCGCGCGTGGCGCACGCGGAGTTCAAACGCTTCCGCAACCACGAGTTCGTCGAGGCCTCCAAGGCGCTCGGCGGCTCGAACCTGCGCGTGATGGCGCGCCACATCCTCCCCCAGGTGCTGCCGCAAGCGACCGTCCTCGCGACCCTCGGGGTCGGCTGGGCGATCCTCACCGAGGCCGCGCTCAGCTACCTCGGGCTGGGCATCCAACCGCCGCTCGCCTCCTGGGGCAACATGCTCCAGAACGCCCAGGGGTACCTCTGGCGCGCCCCCGTCCTGGCCGTGTGGCCGGGCCTGTTCATCGCCGTGACCGTCCTCTCGTTCAACCTCCTCGGCAACGCGCTGCGCGACGTGCTCGACCCGCGCGCGTGAGCCGAAGAACCGGAGCCCACTGATGCAGAAGAAACGCTACGCCGGCTACACGTCCTTCCAGTACCTCGAGGAAGGCGACTACCCGAACGTCGAGCTCGTCCCCGAACTCGACCGCGTCCCCAGCACCCGCGTCGCCACCACCGAGGCCGAGGAGGCGCGCGTCCAGAAGATCTTCGAGGAGCACCTGGTCATCTCGCTCCACGACCACTGCTTCGTCGCGCCCAAGGACCTGAAGGGCTTCCTCGAGTTCCGCCGCTCGGGGCGCGAGTTCACGGCCTACGAGGGGCTCGCCCACAGCGGCCTCGACGCCGTCTTCGACGCGATGATGGACGGCACCGCGATGATCACCTCGCGCGGGGGCTGGAAGTGGGACGACGTGATCTTCGACATCGGCATGCGCCTGTCGGACCTCGCCCACCAAGACTTCGTCAAGCTCGCCTTGACCACCGAGGACATCCGCGCGGCCAAGCGCGACGGCCGCGTCGCCTTCGTCGTCTCGCTCGAGGGCGCGGCGATGATCGAGAACGAGCTCGACCGCATCGACGTGCTCTATGGGATGGGCATGCGCTCGCTCGGCATCGCCTACAGCGAGGGGAACGCCCTGGGCGCCGGCCTCAAGGAGCCCGCGCACTACGGGCTCACCTCCTTCGGCCACCGCGCGGTCAAGCGCATGAACCAGCTCGGCGTCGCGATCGACATCAGCCACTCGAACGACGCGACCTCGATGGACACGATCAAGGCGAGCAAGCACCCGATCTTCATCACCCACGCCGGCGCCCGCGCGCTGTGGGACACGCCGCGCCTCAAGCCCGACGAGGTCATCCGCGCCTGCGCCGACAAGGGGGGCGTCATCGGCATCGAGGCCGCGCCGCACACGACCATCACCCGCAAGACGCTGACGCACTCGCTCGAGTCCTTCATGGAGCACTTCGAGTACTGCGCCGAGCTCGTCGGCATCGACCACGTCGCCTTCGGCCCCGATGCGCTCTTCGGCGACCACGTGGGCCTGCACCACGCGCTGCGCGAGGCGCTCAGCCTGGGCGCGAGCAAGGGCACGACCCCCTACCCGCAGGTCGAGTACGTCGACGGCATCGAGAACCCCGCGGAGGCCTTCCCGAACATCGTCCGGTGGATGGTGACGCACGGCTACAGCGACGACGAGATCGGCAAGGCGGTGGGCGGCAACATCATGCGCGTGCTCGACGAGGTGTGGGCGAAGTGACCGCGCGTCCGCCGACCGGCGGACGCGACGCTGGCCGCCCTTTGGTCAGCCACACGATCGGCGTCTACGGCAGCGGCGGCGCCCCCTGGCACCACCTGGCGCTCGCCGCCGCCTTCGGGGCGGACGTCGTGCCGGTCCGCGCCGAGGACGTCCTGGCCGGGCGCCTCGCCGACCTGGACGCCTTGATCGTCCCCGGCGGCGGCGCGATCGCGATGGCAGGGCTGCTGGCGCCGCTCGGCGAGGCCGGCGCCGAGGCGATCGCCGCCTGGGTCCGCGGCGGCGGCACCTACGTCGCCTCGTGCGCGGGGTCGGTGCTGCCGCTCGCGCTGCGCGGCGCCGCCGACGAGGCGCTGCCGCTCGCACGCTGCCTGCGGATGGTCGACGTGCCCATGGCCAACGAGGGCGACGCGACGCTGGGCGGGCTCGCCTCGCCGGGCGTCGGCCGCATCCGGGTGCGGCTCGACCCGGACCACCCCTTCACTGCCGGGTTGCCGCCCGAGATCGACGTGGTGCACTACAACGGGCCGCTCTTCGACCTGTCGAAGGCCCCCGCCGGCGTGCGGCCCTTCGCCTGGCCGGTGGCGGCGACCGAGGCCTTCACCCCCGCGGAGCGGTTCTTGCCCGGAGTCCCTGACGTCGCCACTACGTTCGACCGCTGCGTCGCTGCCGAGGCCGCCACGGGTCTGGAGGCCGACGTCGGCTCGGGTCGGCTGCTGCTCTTCGGTTCGCACCCCGAGTTCGGGCTCGGGCCGCTGCTGCTCGGCTGGGCGGACGCGGCGGCGCTGCTCGTGGCGGCGCTCGCGAGCGTGCCGGGGCGCACGACCGGGGCGGCCTCCTGGACGGCGCGACGCGACCGTCCCGAGCGCACCGCCGCCGACCTGGCCGCGGACGCCACCGCCGCCTTGGAGCGCGCCGCGGCGCGCTTCGAGGCGCTCGCCGCGGACGTCCCCGAGGCCTGGCTCACTCCCGAGCACGCCGCCAGCTTCCATGGCCGGGACGCGCGCACGGCGTGGCCGGAGGACGCCGCCGCAGCCGCGCGGGTCGCGCGCGCCACGGCGTGCGACCTCACCGCGCTCGCGCCGTCGCTCGACGGGAACGACGCGGCTTGGCTCGACGACGCCCCGCGCGCCGACCAGGACTTCGGCTGGATGGGGCTGACCCAGCTCCTGGCGCGCGTCCACGCGATGCTGGGCGCCGCCGAGGCCGCGCCCGAGGCGCCCGACGCGCCCCCCGCCCACGCCTACGACCTGTTCGACCGCCACCCCTTCCACCTGGCGGTGGGGAGCTACCTGAGCGCCGCCGGGCTGATCTCGGCAGCGGCGCTGACCGTGGTCGTGCTCGCCGCGCGCCACGACGCCCCCACCCCCGCGCTCGCGCCGATCGTCGGCGCAGGTGCGAGTTGAGGAGACCCCCATGCGCGTCCCCGTGAACGGCATCGAACTCCACGTCGACGTCCAAGGTCCCGCCGACGCGCCGGCGATCTACGCCCACCACGGCGCCCCCGGCCTCGGCACCCACGCCACCCCCAAGCGCGCCTTCGCCCCGATGGCGGACGCGTTCCGCGTCGTCACCTGGGACGCGCGCGGCTCCGGCGCCTCCGACCCGGTGCCGCCCTACACCCACGCCCAGTGGGTGGCCGATTGGGACGCGCTGCGCGCCCACCTCGGCGACGAGCGGATCGTGGTCAAGGGCGGCTCCTACGGCGGCTACGTCGCGCTCGAGTACACCCTCGCCCACCCCGAGCGGGTGCGCGCGCTGGTCCTCCGCGACACGTCGGCGTCGCGCAGGTTCGAGGTGATGGCCAAGGCCAACGCCCTCGCGCGCGCCAAGGAGTTCCCCGACATCACGCCCGAGCTCCTCGACATGGTCTTCGACGGCCGGGTGCCCGACGACGCCACGATGCGCTCCGCCTATGCCACCGTGGCGCCGCTCTACGACGCCAAGACCGACCCGGCCAAGGCCGCCGCGCGCGTCGCCGCCGCGGTGGTGCGCGCCGACACCCACAACCAGGCCTTCTCGCAGAACCTGCCGAACTACGACCTCACCGACCGTCTGCACGAGATCCAGGTGCCCGTGCTCATCACCGTCGGTCGGTTTGATTGGATCACGCCGGTCGCCGCCAGCGAGGAGATCGCGGCCGGCATCCCGCACGCCGAGCTCGTGGTCTTCGAGCACTCCGGCCACTCGCCGCAGATCGAGGAGAACGCCAAGTGGGTCGCCACCGTGCGCGACTTCCTGGAGCGGCACGGGATCGCGGGCGCGGGCTGAACATCGGCGCCGAGGCGCGCCGCGCCTCTCAGTACACGCGGACGTCGTCGAGCTGGTTGACCTCGTCGCCGGTGAAGCGGTCGTTCAGGTCGACGCGCACGCGGAAGTCGGTGACGTCGGCCATGACGGCGGCGAAGGTGGTCGCGTCCACCTGCGCGCCCTCGGTCCGCTCGCCGGCGTACACGGTCCAGGCGCTCGCCTGGAGTGGCGCCGCCAGCGT
>JAABSI010000032.1 GCA_011390455.1 Trueperaceae bacterium | reverse complement strand
GACCATCGCGCGCCCATGGGAGACCGCATGCTCCACCTCGACCACCCCACCCCCGCCGACCAGGGCTTCCGGATGCCCGCCGAGTGGGGGCCGCACGCCGCCACCTGGACCAGCTGGCCGGCCGACGACGAGCTGTGGGAGGGCCACCTCGGCGCGGTCCGTGAAGAGTTCACCGCCCTCGTGGCGACGCTGGCGGCCTTCGAGCCGGTCTGGGTGAACGTCACCGACGCCGCCGCCGAAGCCGATGCGCGCGCCCGGCTCGCCGCCGCCGGCGCGGACCTGACGAACGTGCGCTTCCACCGGGTGCCGCTCGACGACGCCTGGTTCCGCGACAACGGACCGATCTTCGTGGTCGACGGCTACGGCGCCGTCGCCGCCACCGACTGGCGCTTCAACGCGTGGGGCGGCAAGTACGCCCATGCGCGCGACGATCGCGCCCCCGAGGCGGTCGCCCGCACCCTGGGCATGCGGCGCTTCGCCTTCCCGTACGTGCTGGAGGGGGGCGCGATCGAGGTGAACGACGAGGGGCTGCTGATCACCACCCGCTCCTGCCTCCGCACCCCCACCCGCAACCCGGAACTGGACGAGGGCGAGTACGAGGCGCTCGTGCGCGCCGGCCTCGGCGTGCGCCACGTCGTCTGGCTCGACGACGGGCTCGAGGGCGACCACACCGACGGCCACGTCGACACCATCGTGCGCTTCGCCGGCGACCGCACGATCGTCTGCGCGGTGGCCGAGGACCCGCGCGACGCCAACTTCGACCCGATGCAGCGCAACCTCGCGACCCTGCGCGCGCTGCGCACGCCCGAGGGCGATCCGTACCACGTGGTCGAACTGCCGCTGCCGCGCGAGCGCCTCGAGCTGGCGGGCCAGCGTTTGGCGCCCAGCTACGCCAACTGGTACGTGGCCAACGGCGTCGTGGTGGTGCCCATGTACGGCGATCCCAACGATGCCCGCGCGCTCGACCTGCTGCGTCCCCTCTTCCCCGATCGGAAGGTGATCGGGCTGCGCGCCCGCGCCCTGATCACGGGCGGCGGCGCGTGGCACTGCGTGACGCAGCAGCAGCCGGCCGGCGAGATCGCCGCGGAGGAGGTGGCGCCCGATGCCTGAGCTCCCCGACTGGGCGTCCGAACCGTCCGCCGGCCAGGCCGACGCCACCCTCCGCATCGCGCTGGTGCAGATGGCGTGCACCGACGACCTGGCGCGCAACGTCGCCGAGGCCGAGCGCCACGTACGCGCCGCCGCGGCGCAGGGGGCGCGGCTGGTGCTGCTCCCCGAGCTGTTCGAGTTCCTCTACTGGCCTCAGGTCGAGGACGAGCGCTGGTTCGCCCTCGCCCACGAGGTCGAGGGCCACCCCTTCCTCGGGCGCTTCCAGGCGCTCGCGGCGGAGCTGGGCGTCGTGCTGCCCGTGTCCTTCTTCGAGAAGGCCGGGCAGGCCCACTTCAACAGCCTGCAGATGATCGACGCCGACGGCCGCGCCCTGGGGGTCTACCGCAAGAGCCACATCCCCGACGGCCCCGGCTACGAGGAGAAGTACTACTTCAACCCCGGCGACACCGGCTTCAAAGCCTGGCGCACGGCGGTCGGTACCGTCGGAGTGGGGATCTGCTGGGACCAGTGGTACCCGGAGTGCGCGCGCGCGATGGCGCTCCAGGGGGCCGAGCTGCTCCTCTACCCCACCGCGATCGGCAGCGAACCGGCGGCCTCGGGCGGGCTCGACACGCGGGACATGTGGCAGCGCGCCATGCAGGGGCACGCCGTCAGCAACGCGACCTACGTCGCCGGCGTCAACCGGGTCGGCACCGAACGCTCGCTCGACGACCGCACCGAGGCGACCTTCTACGGTTCGTCCTTCGTCGCCGATCCCACGGGCGCCAAGGTGGCGGAGGCCGACCGCACGTCCGAGTCGCTGATCCTGGCCGACCTGCACCTGGGCGCGGCGCGGCGCTTCCGGGCGGGCTTCGGGTTCTTCCGCGATCGCCGGCCCGACCTGTACGGCCCTCTGCTCACCGCCGACGGCGCGCGGCGCGCGCCGGAGCGCTGAGCCGCCGCCTCGGGGCGCGCCGCTAGCGCACGTTCCACGCCGGCAGGTCGCCCGGCACCAGCGGCCGCACCTCGCCGTCGACCCCGAAGCGCACGAGCGTCGGCACCCCGTCGTCGTCGAGCGCCGGCAGCACCAAGGCGTCCGAGGCCGGCGACCACAGCCGGTGCGAGCGCGCGTACTGGTCGAAGAAGGGCAGGTACTGCGCCACGAAGAGCGGCGACGGCGTGAAGACGCCCAGCGGCTGCACGGTGCCGGTGTCGACGTCGATCACCTTGAGCGCGAGCGTGGTGCGCTGCGCCTGCGCCGGCAGCGCGACCCGAAGCGCGGGCTCGTCCTGCGCCTGGATGGTGCGCTCGCCGCCCCCGCCCACGAGCGTGAGCGTGGCCAGCCGCCGACCGTCGGGCGACCAGAAGGAGGCGATCACGAGCTCGTCGGTGAGCCGGCGCACCGCGCCGGTCTCGGCATCGATCAGGTCGATGGGCCCGTAGGGGTGCGGCGACGGTTCGGTGGAGCGCTGCACCGCCAGCTGCGCGCGCCCCGGGCGCCACGCCAGAGCGGCGCTGCCCTGGAAGGCGGCCAGCACCGGCTCGAAGGCGACGTCGGGGCGCTCGGGGTTCGGGCGGACGACCACGCTGCGACCGACCGGCTCGCGGCGCGCGTACGCCACGAAGCGGTCGTCGCTCGACAGCGCCGGCGACTGGAACCCGACCGGATCGGGCAGTGCCTCGCGCACCTCGAAGGCGTCGATCGACGTCACCCCGGCGAGCGCGCGCGGACCCCCCACGTCCACGTGCACGAGCAGCGAGCGGCCCGTCCGCGACCACGACCAGTAGAACGGCGCGCCCTCGGCGAGCGTGCGCACGGCGCCGTCGCCGCCGGCGGTCTCCACCAGGTCGAGCGCCAGCCCGCCCGTCGGGAGGCCGACGAGGACGGCGAGCAACCGGTCGTCGGGCGACCAACCGAGGTAGATCGGGCTCCGCCCCGCCTCCCGGTGCACGGTGGCCACCTCGGCGCCGTTCGCCACGTCCACCACGTCGACGCGCACGCCGGACTGATCGGCGACGATCGCCGCGACCCGGTTGCCGTCGCTCGACCACACGGGGAAGGCGCTGCGCACGCCGTCCGCACCGACGGACGCCGTCGCGCCGGTTTCGGGGTCGAGCAGCGCCAAGCCGCCGTCGAGGTCGACGAAGGCGATCAGCCCCGCCGCCGCGTTCGGGGCGAGCTGGGCGCGTCCGTGCGGGAGGACGGCGACGACCGCGAGGGCGACGAGCAGCACCCATGCGGCGGTCCTGCGGGCGGACGACGGCGCGGAGGCGCGGACCGCGACCCGCACCCGGGCGCTTCGCGAACGATGGGGTTCCATGCCGGAGCCTAGAGCACCTCGGTGCCGAGCGGGGGGTGCGCGCCCACGCTTGCGCGAACGCCGGCCACGGCGACCGCGGTTCAGCCGCCGGCGCGCCGCCGTTCGCGCGCCGAGGCGCGCTCGGCGAACGCGCGGGCGAAGGCCTTCATCTCGACCATCAGGTCGTCGTCGTTGGTCGCGCGGCGGTACGTGTCGGCCAGCGACAGCAGCGTCTGGTAGACGAAGTCGTTCATGTCGTCGACCGTCAGGCGCGGGGTCCACAGGTCGATGCGCATGGCGTTGCGGTGCTCGCCGTCCCACAGCGCCAGGATCATCGCCTCGGCGGCCTGAGGGCCCGGTTCGGGGGCGTCGTCGGCCTGCCAGCGAAGGTCGGTCACGCCGTCGTCGCCGCTCGTGACGGTCACGCGGATCTCGGAGGTCTGGCTCATAGGTGTGCATCCTAAGCCGTGCACCGTGCGCGCGAAGCGTACCCTCGAGTGGGAGGCTACTCATGAAAACGACGATGCTCGTTGGGCTCGTGCTCGTGCTGCTTGGGGTCGTGTTGTTCGTGCTGCAGGCGAGCGGGGTGTTCGTCGATCGCGCCGGGATCGAGATCGGCGATCTGGAGGTCGGGGTCGAAACGGCGAGCAATCCGGCCTGGCTTCCTTGGGTGGCGGGCGGCAGCGCGGCGCTCGGCGCCGTGCTGATGCTGACGTCGCGCCGTTGACGAGGGACGCCGTGGCTCGCGCGCGGCGCGCGCCACGTCGCCGGTCCGCCCCGCGCGGTAGCGTCGGGTCCGGAGGTTCCCGTTGAAAGGACTCATCCTCGCCGCGGGCCTCGGCACACGGCTGCGCCCGATCACCAGCCTGCGGCCCAAGCCCACCATCCACGTAGCCGGAAAGCCGCTCATCCACTACGCCGTCGACGATCTGTTGGACGCGGGCATCCGCGACATCGGCATCGTCGTCAGCCACGACACGATCGACCACCTCAAGGAAGCCCTCGAGGGCTACCGCGACGCGCGCTGCACGTACCTGCTGCAGACCCCGCCCAAGGGGCTCGCGCACGCCGTCTCGGTGGCGCACGAGTTCCTGGCGGACGATCCGTTCGTGATGTACCTGGGCGACAACCTGTTCGAACACGGCATCCAGCCCTTCGTCGATGCGTTCCGGCCCGACGAGGGCGTCAACGCGGTGCTCGCCTTGGTGCGCGTCGACGATCCGCGCGCCTTCGGCGTCGCGGTGGTCGAGGAGGGCCGCATCACGCGCCTGGTCGAGAAGCCGGCCGATCCCCCCTCCGACCTCGCGGTCGCCGGGGTCTACGTCTTCGACGCCTCGATCCACGACGCCATCGACGGTCTCGAGCCCGGCGCCAAGGGCGAGTACCAGATCACCGACGCGATCGCCCGCTTGATCGAACGCGGCGGACGCGTCGCACCGGTCGAGGTGACCGGTTGGTGGAAGGACACCGGCAAACCCGACGACATCCTCGACGCCAACCGGCTGCTGCTGCTGGAGCGTCGCCGCGACGTGCGCGGCACGGTCGAGGACTCGCAGCTGGTGGGCGACGTGGTCGTCGAGGAGGGTGCGACCGTGCGCCGCTCGACCATCTTCGGACCGGCGCTCGTGCGCGCCGGCGCCACCGTCGAGGACGCGTACGTCGGACCGTTCACCACCCTGGGCGCCGACGTGACGTTCGCGAACGCCGAGATCGAGTACGCCGCCGTCGGCGCCCGCTCGACCATCCGCAACGTCGACGTGCGCATCCAGTCGAGCCTGATCGGCGAGGACGTGGTGATCGAGGGCGCGACCCGGCGCCCGAGCACGCACCGCATGATCGTGGGCGACAAGAGCTCGATCCTGTTGCCGCAGTAGCGCCTCCCTGCGATCGACCGCGCGCCCGCGTCGCCCCGAAGCGACGCGGGCGCGCTCTGCGTGCACGATGAACGGCCAAACTTGCCAAAGCGGACAGATTCGCTCGACGCTCGGTTCTCCAGGTCGACATTTCGTGCGCGACGTACACAGACTTTCAGCCGCTCAGCCACGAACCTATTGACACCATGCAAGATTATGCGTACCGTTGCGCGCATCCCGAGCCCCGCTGCGGCGCTCGGCCCCCCCGAGGAGGAACGACATGCGCGCATCCCTGGCTCCGTGGCTCCGCACCACGGTCACCCTGCTACTTCTGGCGCTCGGCGTCGCGCTCGCGCAGAACGCCGAGCTCGCCCAGCTCGCCGAACTCGCCTACGCGTTCGACACCTTCGCGCTCCTGATGTGCGCCGTCCTGGTGCTCCACATGAAGCCCGGCTTCGCGCTCCTCGAAGCGGGCCTCCACGGCTCCAAGAACGCGGTCAACATCTTCATGAAGAACTACGCCACCCTCGCGATCGCGGGGCTCGCCTTCTGGGCGGTCGGCTTCTCGATCATGTACGGCGCGCCGCTGTTCGTCGCCGGCTACGAGGCCGAGGCCTACCCGGGCGCGGCCGACTTCCTGTTCCAGATGGTCTTCGCCGCCACCGCCGCGACGATCGTCTCGGGCACCATCGGCGGTCGGATGAAGTTCCCCGCCTACCTGATCTTCGCGGTCGTGATGACCGCCTTCATCTACCCGTACCTCGGCAGCTGGCACTGGGGCGGCGGCTGGCTCTCCGAGATGGGCTTCTACGACTTCGCCGGTTCGTCGGTGGTGCACGCGGTCGGCGGCTTCGCCGCGCTCGGGGGCGCGCTCGCGGTCGGCCCGCGGCTCGGTCGCTACGTGGGCAACCGGGTGGTCGCCATGCCCGGCCACAACCTCCCGCTCGCCGGCATGGGCGTCTTCCTGCTCTGGATCGGCTGGTTCGGCTTCAACGGCGGCTCGCAGCTCGCCTTCAGCAGCGAGGGCGACGCCCGCGCGATCGCGACGGTCATGCTCAACACCAACCTCGCCGCGGTCGGCGGCGCCGTCGCGGCCCTGTTCCTCAGCTGGGGCATCTTCAAGAAGCCCGACTTCTCCATGACGCTCAACGGCGTGATCGCGGGCCTGGTGTCGATCACCGCCGGCCCCGACGTGATCCAGGGGATCTGGGCGGTCCTCGCCGGCGCCATCGGCGGCGTCCTGGTCACCTACTCGATCCTGTTCTTCGACAAGCTCAAGATCGACGACCCGGTCGGCGCGATCTCGGCGCACGGGACGGTGGGCATCTGGGGCACCGTCGCGGTCGGCATCTTCGGCGGCGCGAACCTCGGCGTGCAACTGTTGGGGACGCTCGCCTACGCCGGCGTCGCCTTCGTCGCCACGTACGCACTCTTCATGGGGCTCAAGGCCGTCATGGGGATCCGCGTCTCCGCCCACCACGAGGTCGGCGGGCTCGACGTCGCCGAACACGGCGCCGAGGCCTACCGCAACGCCGATGCACTCAACAACCCCGTGCTCATGGGCGCGGGCGACTGAGGTACCGACATGAAGCTCATCACCGCGATCATCCGCCCCGACCGCCTGCCGGAGGTCAAGGAGTCCCTCTTCAAGGCCGGCGTCCGCGGCATCACGATCAGCCGCGTCAGCGGCCACGGCGGCCAAGCCGGCATCACCGAGCAGTACCGCGGCAGCCAGTTCGTCGTGGAGTTCCACGAGAAGATCGAGGTCAAGATCGCCGTCTCCGAGCCGTTCGTGCAGGCCACCATCGATGCGATCGTGCGGGCCGCCCGCACCGGCAACGTCGGCGACGGCAAGATCTTCGTGCAGCCGCTCGACCGGGTCGTGCGGATCCGCACCGGCGAAGAGGACACGGAGGCGCTGACGCCGGTCGAAGCCGTCTGAGACGGCGTCCCCCGAGCGCGGTGGCCGGCGCGTCCCGATCGGGACGCGCCGGTCCCGTCTGTCGGCTGGGGTGCGCTCGGGCACTCGGTCCTCCGCTAGCCTGACCCCCTCGTCCGACCCGCACGCCACCACGCCCGCCCCACGCCTCCGAAGGACGGTGCCCCATGCCCCGACGCCTGCTCGCCACGCTCGCGCTCCTGCTCGCCGCGGCGATCGCCGCCGCCCAAGTCGCCGACGACCGCACGGCCTACCCGCTCCCGGGCGAGAACACCTTCCCCGAGGGCGTCGCCTACGCGCCCGATCTCGGGGCGTTCTTCGTCACGGGCGCCGGTTCTGGCGCGATCTACCGCGTCGACCTCGCGACCGGCGACGCGACGACGGTGCTCGAGCCGGGGCTCCGGGACGGCTTCACGACGATCGGCCTCGCCGTCGACGGCACCACGTTGTGGGTCGCCGGCGGCAGCAGCGGCGAGGTGCTGCGCTTCGACGGCGTCGACGCGGCATCGTTCGACGCCGCGGCCGGCCCGACCCGCACCTACCCGTCGGCGCCCACCGAGGCGACCTTCTTCAACGACCTCGTGGTCGCGCCCGACGGGACGGTCTACGTCACCGACTCCAACCGGCCGGCGCTCTTCCAGGTCGCGCCCGGCGCCGACGAGGCCACCGTGTTCGTCGAGTTCGCGGGGACGCCGTTCGCCTACGTCGAGGGTTTCAACGCCAACGGCATCGCGATCACCCAGGACAGCGGCGCCCTGCTCGTCGTGCAGGCGAACACCGGTCGGCTGTTCCGTATCGACGTCGCGACGCGCGCCGTGGCGGCGGTCGACCTCGGGGGCGAGACGGTCCCCGGAGGCGACGGCCTGGTGTTGGACGGCACCACGCTCTACGTGGTCCAGAACGGCGCCGATCAGGTCACCGTGTTCGAGCTCTCGGACGACTTCACGAGTGGCACGCGCACGCGCGTCCTCAGGGACGACCGACTTTCGAGCGCGGCCACCGCCGCCCTCGTCGGCGACCGCCTGCTGGTCACGAACGCGCAGTTCGGGCGGATGCAGACCGGGGCGACGCTCCCCTTCGAGGTGCTGGTGCTGCCGGTCGAGTGACGATCGACGCCCATCGAACGAAGGGTTCGAAGCGCGGTCTCGAAAGGACGCCGGCGCGGGGCTGCCGGTCCGCTGCCGGGGCCGCCTGAGGACGCGCCATGGCGCGACCGCCCGCCGCCGCGCCGTCCGGTACCGTCCGGTGTGCCCCTCCCCCTCTCCGTCCTCGACCTCGTGCCGCGCGCCGCCGGCACCAGCGCCGGCGAGGCGCTGCAGCGCAGCCTCGACGTCGCGCGCCTCGCCGACCGGCTCGGGTACACCCGGCTTTGGTACGCCGAGCACCACAACAACCCGCAGCTGGCCAGCACCGCGCCCGACCTGATGATCGCCCTGGCCGCGCCCGCGACCGAGCGCATCCGCTTGGGTGCGGGCGGCGTGATGCTCCCGAACCAGGCCGCGCTGCAGGTGGTCGAGCGCTACCGCATGCTCGAAGCGCTCGCGCCGGGCCGCGTCGACCTCGGGCTGGGTCGCGCGCCCGGCACCGACGGCGCCACCGCCATGGCGCTGCGCGGCTCCGCCGACGCGGTGCGCACCGACACCTTCCCGCAGAAGCTGGCCGAGCTGCTCGCGTTCGCCGGCGACGGCTTCCCCGACGGCCATCCGTACGGTTCGGTCCACGCCGAACCGGCCGACGTGCCGCTGCCGCCGCTGTGGATCCTCGGCTCGAGCGGGTACGGCGCCGACCTCGCCGCCGACCTCGGCCTGCCCTACGCCTTCGCCGGCCACTTCAGCGACCTGCCCCCCGAGCTGCCGCTGCGCGCGTACCGCGACGGCTTCCGGGCCCGCGGGACGCTCGCGCGCCCGCACGCGCTCCTGACGCTCGCCGTCATCGTCGCGGAGTCGGAGGTCGACGTGGCGCGGCAGCTGGCGCTGTTCGAGGTCAACGTCGCCCGCACCTTCACCCAACGGCCGGCCGGGTGGGTCGACGCCGACGCCGCGCTCGCGTACGCCTTCGACGAGCGGGAGCGGGCGATCGCGAACACGTTCCGTGCGCGCGTGATCGCGGGAACACCGGACGACGTGGCGGCACGGATCGCCGCCCTGGCGGATCGAGCGGGCGCGGACGAGGTGATGGTGTCGCTGATGGCGGCCTACGACGCTCGGGTCCGCGAGCGGTCGCTGAGGCTCCTGGCCGACGCGTTCGGCTTGCCGCCGTCGTGACCTCGGTGGGGTCGCGCGGGCGCCACGGACGCGGCGCCCTCAGCGCCCCGCGATCGGCAAGCGGACCGTGAAGGTGCTCCCCCGCCCGACCTCGGAGCGGACCTCCACCCGGCCGCCGAGCGACCGGGCGACGTGCCGCACGATCGGGAGCCCCATGCCGCTCCCGCCCACGTCGGCGTGGCTCGTGTAGGACGGATCGAACACCCGGTCGACGAGGTCGGGCGCGATCCCGACGCCGTCGTCGGCGACCTCCAGGAGGGCCTCCGAGCCGTCGCGCGCCACCCGTACGGTCACGCATCCCGGACGGGCGCCGACGGCCCGGAGCGCGTTGGTCCCCAGGTTCATCGCGATCTGATGCAGCTCGCCGCCGCTGGCGACGACCTGGACGGCGTCGTCGAGCTCGGCGCGGACCTCGACCCCTGGGGGCGCCGCGGCCTCGAGCAGCGCCACCGCTTCGCGCGCGACGGCCGCGAGGGCCACGGGCGCCCGCTCGGGCCGGGCGTCGGGGCGGAAGACGAGCACCCGGTGCGCCAGGGCGCGCGCCCGCTCGGCGGACGCGACCACCAGGTCGAGCCGACGGCGGTCGACGCTGCCGGGCTGCGTCGCGTCGCGCGCGTCGGTCCCCGCCGCCAACAACGGCACGAGCAGGTTGTTCAGGTCGTGCGCGACCGAGCCGGCCAGGGACGCGAGCGCGCGCGACTCGGCACCCTCCACGAGCGCCTGCTCCAGCTGCCGGCGGGCCTCGGCCTCGGCCCGAAGCTTCTCGTTCGCCTCCTGCAGGGTGCGGTTCGCCTCCGCCAGTCCCTCCATCAACCGGACGATCAGCAGCGTCAGCAGCGCCGACAGCACCGCGACCGAGACGATGGTTCCGATCCAGTCGGGGAGCGAGTACCCGGTCGGCGCCCACCGCGTCGCGCCTTGCACCGCGTCGACCGCGAAGCCGAGGCCCCCGAGCGCCCCGAGCACCACGGAGAGCGCCACCCCCCACCAGGCGCCGGGGGTGCCGAAGAAGAGCGTCGCCAACACCGGTGCCCCGAGCCACCAGGCGATGCCGGAGCCGATCGGTCCGACGAGCCAGATGAGCAGACCGGCGAAGGCGTACCACACCCCCACGAAGATCGACGCGCGCCACCGGAACGACACGCGCCGCGCCAGCGCCAGCCCGATGGCCACGCCCAAGACCAGGGTGTCCATGACCACGACGACCGTGGCGCCGTCCACGTACGCGGCGTAGACGTTCGGCACGTACGCGATCGCTCCGAGCACCGCGGTCGCTCGGAGCATCAGGTCGAGGATGCGCTCGCGCCCCGCGCTCAACGGGGCGGGGGCGGTCACGTACCCGGCTCCACGGAGGAGCCCGGTCGAGGGCGTTGCGCCCACGCCGACGCCCACGCCGGCAGCGCGTCGGCCGCCATCGGTCGTCCGATGTGGTACCCCTGCGCCCGGTCGCAGCCGACCTCGGCCAAGAACGCGAGCGTCGCGGCGTCCTCCACCCCCTCGGCGGTGGCGACCAACCCCAAGCCGTGCGCCAGGCCGAGCATGGCGCGGACGATGACGCGCGACTCCCGGGAAGTGGCGGCGTCCGCGACGAACTGGCGGTCGATCTTGAGCTCCGAGAAGGGGCGGCGCGCCAGCTGCACCAGCGTGGAGTGCCCCGTCCCGAAGTCGTCGATCGACAGCGCCAACCCCTTGATGCGGAAGCGCGTGAGCACGTCGTGCGCGGCGATCGGATCGGACGAGGAGGCGGTCTCGGTCAGCTCCAGGACCACGCGCTGCGGCGCCACCCCGTGCGCGGCGCAGGCGCGCTCGATCCGATCCGCGAGGGCGACGTCGTCGAGCGAGCGCGCCGAGAGGTTGACGGCCAGGTGCGTGCGGGCGCCGGCCTCTGCGCGCGCGAACCAGGCCAACGCTTCGTTCAGGACCTGCTCGGTGAGGGCGTCGACGAGGCCCAGCCGCTCCGCCATGGGCACGAACACGTCGGGCGGCACCGGTCCGACGCCCGGCTCGTTCCAGCGGGCGAGCGCCTCGAAGCCCACGACCTCGCCGGTGGCGCAGTCCACTTTCGGCTGATAGGCGACCTCGAGCCGCCGCTCGGCCAGCACGGCGCGCAGCGCCGACTCCCCGATCGAGGTCGCGCCCGATCGACCACGGGCGCGGCGTTCGACGGGGGCGTCGAGGAGCGCGCGCAGGTCGGCGGGCAGGAACGGCTTGGGCAGCAGACCGACACCCTCGAGCCCGTGCTCGAGGGCCGAGCGTTGCGCGGCTTCGAGCACCCGTCGGTCGAGCCCGCTGCAGACGATCACGGTGCCGTCGTACCCGTCCTTCGCCAACCGCTGGAGGACCACGATGCCGTCGACCTCGGGCATGCTCAGGTCGAGCGTCACGTGCGTGGGAGCGAACGCGTGGAGCGCCGTCCAGAACGCATCGAACCCCGCGGCGGTCGCGACCTCGAAGCCGGACGTCTCCGCGACCAGCGCGATCGTGGCCGCGACGGCTTCGTCGTCGTCCAGGACCAACAGGCGGCCCCGGGGACCGGTCACGCCGGCCGTCCGCGCGGGCGCGCCGAGCCCAGGCGGGACGCCGCCGGCGCACCGACGCCGGTCGGTCCGTCCCGGACGGGCTTCATGCGCCTCATCCTACAGGCGACGACGCCCGACCCCGCCGCCGTCCGCACGGCGGATCGACCCGCGAACGCGGCGCCCATGCTCAGAGCCGAACGACGACCCCGATGCGCCCCGGCAGCCGTGCGTGGAGCGTCCCGTCGGCGACGTCGATGGCCGCCGCCCCGAACAGCGGCGCCCGCACCCCCGGCGCCAGCCCCGCGATCGGCACGCGCGCGTGCGCCTGCTCGTCGCGCTGGTTGACGACCACCAGCAGATCCTCCTCCGCCGACCGGCGCCGCACCGCCACCACGCCGCGGCGCGCGTAGACCACGTCGGCTTCGCCGGTGCGCAGCGCGGGGTGGGCGTGGCGCAGCGCGATCAGCTCGCGGAACCGAGCGAGGCGCTCGCGGTCCCAGACGTCCGGTCGATCCCAGGGCATGGCCTCGCGGCAGTCCGGGTCGTGACCGCCGCCGAGCCCGATCTCGTCGCCGTAGTAGACGCACGGCGCACCGGGGAGCGTGAAGAGCAGGAGGACGGCGAGGTCGACGGCGCTGGCGTCGCCCTCGACCACCGCAGCCACCCGGGGCGTGTCGTGCGAGCCGAGCAGGTTGAGCTGCGCTTCGGTGATCGGCCGCGGGTGGCGCTCGAGCTCGGCGCGGAGCGCTTTGGCGAAGCCTTCGGCGGTCAGGCGCTCCAGCTCCCGGTAGCCGCACTTGGCGACCTCGGCGTGGTCGATCGCACGGGCCGCGAAGCCGAGGATCGCCTTGGTGATCGGGTAGTTCATCACCGCATCGAACTGGTCGCCCTGCAGCCAGCGGCTGGCGTCGTCCCAGATCTCGCCGACGAGGTACGCCTCGGGGTTCACCGCGCGGCAGCGGCGCCGGAACTCGCGCCAGAAGGCGTCGTCGTCGATCTCGTTGGGCACGTCGAGGCGCCAGCCGTCGATGCCGAACCGCAGCCAGTGCTCGGCGACCGTGAAGAGGTACTCGCGCACCTGCGGGGTGTCGGTATTGAGCTTCGGCAGCGCCGGGATGTTCCACCAGCAGTCGTACTGGACGCCGGCCCCGCCCTCCCCGTAGGCGCCGAGGGGGAAGCCGTGGACGTGGAACCAATCGCGGTAGGGGCTCGCTTCGCCGTTCTCCAGGAGGTCGTGGAACGGCAGGAAGCCGCGGCTGGCGTGGTTGAAGACGCCGTCGAGGATCACCTTCATGCCGCGGGCGTGGGCCGCGTCGAGCAGATGGCGCAGCGCCTCGTCCCCACCGAGCATGGGGTCGACCGTGAAGTAGTCCTGGGTGTGGTACCGGTGGTTGCTCCCCGAAGCGAAGATCGGGTTTAGGTACAGCGCCGTGATCCCCAGCTCCTGCAGGTGGTCGAGGCGCTCGGCGACCCCGTAGAGGTCGCCGCCCTTGTAGCCGTGGACGGTGGGGGGCGCGTCCCACGGTTCGAGCCCGTTCGGTTGCAGCGGCACCCGGCCGCTGCGGGCGAAACGGTCGGGGAACACCTGGTAGAAGACGGCGTGCTTGACCCAATCGGGGGTGCGCAGGTCGGAGGGCATGGCTCAGGGTACCGAAGCCGGCGATCGACGCTCGCCAAGCGGCGACCCAAGGTTCACGGGACCCGTGCTACACTGAACCCGTGGCCAACCTGACGCTCGCCATCGACGACGCGCTGCTGCGTCGAGCGCGCATCCGCGCGCTGGAGCAGGGCACGTCGGTCAACGCCGTCGTCCGCGACCTGCTCGCCGCGTACGCCGAGGATCGCGCCGTCGCCGGCCGCCGGCGGGTCGTGGCCATGGCGCGCGCCGCCACGTCCGGCAGCGCTGGAACGGGGCGCGCCTGGACGCGCGAGGACCTCTACGCGGACCGCGGCCGTGCCGACTGACCCGAGCCCACGGTTGGCGTTCGTCGACACGAACGTCCTCGTGTACGCCTTCGACGCCAGCGAGCCCATCAAGCGGGCGCGGGCGCTCGAGCTGCTCGCCGACGAAGGCATCGACCTCATCGTCAGCGCCCAGGTGCTGAACGAGTTCTACTGGGTCGCCACCCGCAAGCTGACACCGCCGCTGACGCCCGAGCTCGCGCACGAGGTCGTGCGCGAGCTGTCCCTCGGCCGCGTGGTGCCCGTGGACGCCGTGTCGGTCGATCGCGCGATCGACCTGTCGCGCACCCACGGTCTGACGCTCTGGGACGCCGGCGTGGTCGTGGCGGCCCAGACCGCCGGTTGCGGCGTGCTGTGGACCGAGGACCTGAACCCGGGCCAGCGGTTCGACGGCGTGGTCGTCCGCGACCCGTTCGGACCCTGAGGCACAGGTCGAGGGAGCGCCGCACCACGGGGCGTAGCCTGAGTGCATGGTCGACGCCTTCCCCGTCCACCTCACCCCCACCGACGACACGCGCACCGTGCGCGTCTACACCCCCGGGACCCACGCGACCGGCGACCGCCGCTACCCGGTGCTCTACATGCTCGACGGCCACAACCTGTTCGACGACGCCGACGCCACCCACGGCCGCGCCTGGCGACTGGGCACCCACCTGGACGCCCACGGCCCGGAGCTGATCGTCGTGGGCATCGACGCCGCGCCGGGCGAACGACGAAGCGACGAGTACACGCCCTGGCCGATCACCGACCCGCTGCACGAACCACGACCGGACGGCATCGGAAACGGCGGCGGCGGCCGCGCCTTCGTGGACTGGTTGGTGGCGGAGCTCAAGCCCGCCATCGATGCCCGCTACCGCACCGACCCCGCCGCTACCGCCCTCGCGGGGGCCTCGCTCGGCGGACTGATGGCGATCTACGGCGCGGCCGCCCACCCCACCGTGTTCCGCCGCGCGGCGGCCTTCTCCGCGGCGACCGTGGTGAACGAGCCGGACCTGAGCGCCTTCATCGAAGGCCGCGACCTGGGCGAGGTCGAGCGGCTGTACGTCGACGTCGGGACGCACGAATGGGAGGACGCCGCCGAGAACGCCAGGTACCGCGCGTCCTGCGCCCGGGTCGCGGCGATGCTCGCGACGCGGGTTCGGCGGTTCCGCTTCGACGTGATCGACGGCGGCGAGCACCACGAGGGGGCCTGGGCCGCGCGGCTGGGGGACGTCTTCCGCTTCGTGTACGCGACCTGAGCGGTCGCTCGGTATCCTCGGCGCATGACGCCCCTCACCTGGGAAGCCCTCGAACCCCGCCTGCACGCGCTCCGCGACCGTCCGCTGGCCGCCGCCGACGTCCCCGACTTCCTCCTCGACGTCGACCGGGTCGAACGCGAGGTGTGGGAGACGTACGCCGGCCTCATGCGCGCCAAGGACGAGGACACCGCCGACGAGGCCGCCGCGGCCGCCTTCCTCGCCTTCGTCCAAGACGTGCTCCCGCGCCTCGAGCCGGTCTCGGACGCGCTCAACCGCAAGCTGCTCGCCGTGCCCGGCTACGCGCCGCCGCCGGACCTCGAGCCCGCATGGGCCGATCTCCGCGAGACGGTCACCCTCTACCGCGAGGCCAACGTGCCGCTGAACGCCCGGGAGCAGGAGCTGAAGCAGCGCTACGGCGCGATCGCCGGGCGCACGCGGGTGCTGCTCGACGGCGCCGAGGTGACGGTCGCGGCGGCGCGCGCCCTCCTCGAGGAGCCCGAACGCGAGCTGCGCGAACGCGCCTGGCGCGCGATCGAGGACGGCACCGAGGCGCAGCGCGCCGACCTCGACGCGCTCTTCCTCGAGTTCGTCGCGCTGCGCCGGCAGATCGCGCGCAACGCCGACCTGCCCGACTACCGCGCGTACGCCTGGCGCGAGCGCCACCGCCGCGAGTACGGCCCCGAGGACGCGCTCGCCTTCCACGAAGCCGTGGAGCACGAAGTGGTGCCGCGGCTGCGCGCCCAGCGCGCCCGCCGCCGGGAGCGTATGGGGGTGCCCACCCTGCGCCCCTGGGACCTCGCCGCCGACCCGGACGGCCGGGCGCCGCTGCGGCCGTTCGAGAGCGTCGCGGAGTTCGAGGCCGGACTGAAGCGGATGTTCCACGCGCTCGACCCCGAGCTCGGCAGCGCCTTCGACCTCCTCCTGGACGGCTGGATGGACCTGGAGCCGCGCGCCAACAAGGTCCCCGGCCTCGGCTACCAGAACTACTTCCCGGTCTCCAGACGCCCCTACGTCTATTGGAGCGCGGTCGGCACCGACGGCGACCTGCTCACCCTGCGCCACGAGGCCGGGCACGCCTTCCACTCCGTGCTCACCGAGCGCGCGTGGTCGCTCCTCAAGCACGGCACGCGGCGCCCCGAGGCGGCGGAGTTCGCCTCGGAGGCGATGGAGCTGCTCACCTTTCCGGTGCTCGAGAAGGCGCACGGGGGGTTCTACGACGCCGCCGACGCCGCCCGCTCGCGCGCGCGGCTCCTCGACCGGGTGTTGGGGCTGCTCGTGTCGGCCTGCCAGATCGATGCGATCCAGCACTGGATCTACACCCAGCCGGCCGAGGATCTGACGATCGAAGCCATCGACGCCGCGTGGCTCCGGATCAGCGAGCGCTTCGACACGGGCGTCGACTGGACCGGACTGGAACGCGCCCGCACCAAGGGGTGGCACATCATCCACCTGTTCCAGTTCCCCTTCTACTACCTCGAGTACGCGATCGCGTACCTCGGCGCGCTGCAACTGTGGGAACGGATGGACGACGACCCCGCCGGCGCCCTGGACGGCTACAAGCGCGCGCTCGCGCTGGGCGGGACGCGACCGCTCGACGAGCTGTACGCGGCGGCGGGCATCGAGTTCCGCTTCGATCGGGAGCTGGTGGGGCGGTTGGCGGCGCGGGTGGCGGCGGAGATGGAGCGGGACGGGTAGGTCGGGGCGCTGCGGAACCCGCTCGACGCCGGTCGAGCACCACCTGCGTGCGCCGGTGGACCATGAAGGTCCACCGGCGCACGCCGTTGCCGAGGGCGTCGTCCCGCCCTCAATCGACGAGCGGCACCACGGTCGTCGCCTCGATCCGGAACCGGTCGCCGAACACGCTGTAGCCAGCGGGGTAGGCGCTGCCGGGGTTGGGGGAAGCGACCGAGGTCACGTCGCGAGGGAAGTCGAGCTCGGTCTGGATGGTGCCGGCCGTCTGGCTCCAGCCCGAACCGTCGAGGAAGCGCCAGACCTCGCTCCCGGTGTACGCCGCCGAGCCGACGTCGTAGCCGGTGAGCAGGATCGCGGTGTCTTGGGCGGCGCCCCCTTCGAAGACGATGTTGTAGTACCGGGAGTCCGGCTGGCTGTAGGTGTAGTAGCCGTAGGACTGCGGCCCGCGCAGGCTGGCGACCGCCGTGCGTTGCGTGCTCGGCAGCGTGTAGTCGACGAACGCGGTACCGGAGCGGTAGGTGACGATCCCGGTCGCCAAGTCGATCGTGATCAGGCTCTGCGGGTCGTAGGCGGGCGTCGCGGTGGCGACGTTCTCGGTGAACCAGTCGGTCGCTTGGATGCGCACGATGTCGCCGATGCGCTCGACCTGGACGCGCGACGCCTTGCCGAGCCAGTTGGCGTTCGCGGTGAACGCATCGACGGTCGGCTCGACGAGCGTCGTGTACGAGCTGCCCTGGAGTAGCGTGAGGCCCCATCCGGCGTAGGGCTGGTTGCCCCCGCCCGTGCGGTGGGCCACGAGCCCGAGGTTGCTGCCGTCCGGCTGACCGAAGGCGATGACGAGCCCGATGGAATCGTTGTCGGATCCTCCGGAGTAGAGCGTCGCCTCGAAGGTGTAGTACTCGAAGCCATCGGGGCTCACGAAGCCCACGCCCGGGGACACGTTGTTCGGCTGCACCACGGTGTCGCCCTCTAGGTACCACGCTTCGGCGTTCGGCGAGTACGGACCCGAGGTGAAGAACTGCGACCCGTCGAAGCGGGGCCAAGTGTTGAACACGTCCGCGAAGGTCGGGACCGTGTACTCGGTCGTGAGGAAGTCGTCGAACTCGAGCGTGTCGGTGAAGAGGATCGCGTCCACCGGCGCCAGCGTCACGTCGATCGCGACCGTCGCGGTGGCCGTGGTGCCGAAGACGGCGTCGCGGATGCGGTAGGTGAGGGAGGCCGTCGTACCGCCGTCGCCGGCGGCCGCGGTCAGGGTGAGCACGTCGCCGGCGACCCCGTAGGTCACGCCGGTGGCCGAGGTCACACCGTCGAAGCCCCACGCCGTCGTGCCGGTCCAGGTGTCGTTGGTCAGCAGATCGCTCGCGATCGAGAGGGCGCGGTTGCCCCCCTCGACGACGGCGAAGCGGCCGTCGTCGTTCGCGGTGAGGGTGGGGACGGTGAGGGTGAGGGCGTCCGCGGTGGTCGAGGTGCCGCCGTCGAGGTTGGTCACGGTGACGTGGCGGGTGCCCACGTCGGTGGTGGCGCCGATCGTGGCGCGCACCGTCAGCTGCGTGCCGGCGTCGACGCTCACCGAGTCGACGGCGACGTCGGTGCCGGAGAACTGGACGGTCACGCCTTCGGCGAACCCGGTGCCGGTCAGCACCAGATCGATCGTCTGGGCCTTGGCGGCCGTGCCGGGCTCGATCGACGAGACCGTGGGCCGCGGGGCGACCGCGACCTCCAGGAGGCCAGGAGCAACGCCGGTGTAGAGGCCGTCGTGGGCCGCGGCCACGGTGTACGCGCCCGGAACCTCGGCGCGCATCCGGAAGCCGGCTTCGCTCGTGCCGGCGGGGACGGTGACGAAGGTGACGTCCTCGGTGTCGTCGGCGTCGCGGAAGACGACGCCCAACGGGGTCGCGGTCAAGTCGACCACGAGGTCGGACGGCGCGAGGACGGAGATCCCCTCGAAGCCCGTGAGGCGCACCGACACCGGAGCCGTGGTGGCTCCGGCGCCGTGCGCCACCGTGGTGGGCGCGAAGGCGAGTTGGGCGGTGGTGGCGAAGGTGGCCGTACCGGACGCGAGGCCGGACGTAGGCCGGCTCCTTGCGTCGGCGAAGAGGACGGCGGGCACCGGCTCGAACGCCGAGGCGATCACGCCGACGTCCGCGCCGCTGGCGCCCGCGGCGATCTGGACGCTCGTGGCGGAGAGGGGCTCTTCGCCGGTCGTGAAGGCGACGCTCGCGGTGTCGCTGAGCAGGTCGACCGCGATCGGGACGGGCCCCGCGGTGCGCGGGGTCCCGTCCGGTCCGACGAGGAGGACCTGAGTGTTCACGGTGGCGCCGACGAGCGCCTCGTACGTGGGCTCGGCGAAGGCGACGCCGATCGCGTCCGTCACCCAAACGGTGAGGACGGACGTGCCAACGTGGTTGGCGCTCGTGTCGGTCACGGTCACCTGGTAGGTGCCCAGGCCCTGGATCCGCTGGACCGAGATCGGGCTGGAGAACGCCACGTGGTCGGCGTCGTGGGTCCAGCGGTAGCTGAGCCGGTAGGTGGGCGTGGCCCCTTCGGGGGACGCGGCGACCGTGAGGCCACGGATGGGCTCGCTGCCGTCGCCGAAGAAGACGTGCGTGCGGGGGTCGCCGTCGACGACCAGGTCGGCGTTCGTGATGTCGAAGTCGACCGGGAGCGGGTCGATGGTGAAGCTCCCGAAGGTGAAGGTGTAGTTGCCTCCGACGTCGGCGTCTTCGCGCATCACCTGGACGCTGCCGATCTCGAGCGGGTAGGTGCCGACGTCGCTGCCGACGTGGGCGAGGGCGCCGACGAGGGCGTCGCCGACGCGAAGGGTGCCTTCGCCCAGGAGCGGGCTCAGGTCGGGATCGGGCGTCGAGAACTCCTTGCTCGCGACGGTCGCCTCCAGGGTGACCGTGCGCGGCGCGATGGCGAACGTGGGGGCGCCGTCGACGATGGCGAGCGCGTAGTTCGGGTTCTCGAGACCCCCGACGGTGAAGGTGTAGGTGCCCACGTCCTCCCCGTCCAGGCGTCCGAGCGCGCCTGTGAGCGCGTCGCCGTCGAGCAGGTCGACCGTGTACTCGAGCATGGGGTCTACGTCGCCGTAGGTCTTGCCTTGACCGGCGAGGGGCGCCACGATCGCGGCCCGGGCGGCCATCGTGTAGTCCGCGAAGGCGATCGCGTAGTTCGACGCGACGTCGGCCTGGTCGAGCGTGAGCGCGGCCGACCCGAGGAGGAAGGCGTGCACGCCGGCATCGGTCTCGGAGAGCGCCACCGCGCCGGCGAGCGCGTCGCCTTCGCGCAGCGTGCTGCCTTCGGCGAGCACGGCCACGAGGTCGACATCGGCGTCGCCGTAGGTGTACGCCGGGGTGGCGGTCGTGAGGGTGATGGCGCGCGCGACGATCTCGTAGGTCGGCGCGGGGTCGGCCAGGACGAGCGTGTAGTTCGCGCCGGCATCGAGGTCGCCGAGCGTGAAGGCGTAGGTGCCGACGTCCTCGCCCGGATCGCGCTGGAGCGCGCCGGTCAGCACGTCGTCGTGCAGCAAGCCCTCGGTGCCGTAGCCGAAGTCGAGGTCCGCGTCGCCGTAGGCCTTGCTCTGATCGGCGTCGGGTGCCACGACGACGGTCGCCGGGACGATCTCGAAGTCGCTGGCGAAGGTGATCGCGTAGTTGCGGGTCACGACCTGGAGGCCGCGGAGTACGACGACGCTGCCGAGTTCGAGGGGGTAGCTGCCGACCGCGTTCGGGGCCACTTGGTCGCCCGCGTCGTAGCCGAGCGCGCCCTCGAGGACGAACGCTTCGTTGCGCCCGAAGGTGGTGCCGTGCGCGAGCGACGGCGTCATGATCGGATCGTCGGTGCCGTACTTCTTGACGGTCGCCGAGCTGGCGATCGTGATCGGTCGCGCGAGCACCTCGACGACCTGCGTCGAGCTGCCGACGTACCGCGGGTCGGCGGCGGTGACGGTCACCGTGTAGGTGCCGACCGCGTTGAACGACGCGACGCTCGAGCCGTCGGCGTCGTAGGTGATCTCGACGTCGTAGGCGACCGGTTGGTCCAAGGGCGCGGGCGCCGGGCTCGTCGTCACGTTCGGCTGGAAGGTCCGATCGCCGTCGTAGACGACCTCGGTGCCGAAGTCGGTGGCGGCGATGGTGATGCCGAACTCGATGGCGGCCTTCACCACCGTGCCGGTCGTGGTGGGAGCACCCTCGAGCGAGACCGAGTAGTTGCCGGCGTCGGCGCCGACGAGCATCACCGCGCTCAGCGTCGCCACCTTGGCGTCGCCCACGAGCGCGTCCGCGAAGGTCGCTACCGCCTCGACGGACACGTCGTCGCCGTCCGCGAGGTTGTTCAGGACGAGGCCGGATACGTCGACGGTGCCCGCTTCGGTGGTGCCGTCGTACGCCTTCTCGGCGACCGAGAAAGCCCCGGAGAGGGTGACGAGGCGCGGCTCGACCGTCAGGCTGCCGGGTACGTACGTGATGGCGTAGTTGGCGGGATCGAAGCCTTCGCCACCGACGGCGTCGCTGGCAACGATCGCGTAGGGACCGTCGACCACGGTCGCGGTGACCGCGGTGCCGTCGCTGACCAGGGCGACTGAGGTCACGACCTCGGCGCCGGCAAGGCCGGTCCCGAAGTCGTTGGCCGACACCGTGAAGGCGCTGCTGCCGAGGTCGAGCGGGTCGCCGTAGGTCTTGCCGGCGTCGTCGGCGGTGATCGTCAGCGGGCGGGCGGTGACGGCGTAGTTCGCGAACGTGACCGCGTAGTTGCCGGCCATGTCGGCTGCGTCGCCGTCCGTGAGCGTCGCGCTGCCGAGCCCGAAGGTGTGGTCGCCGACGCCGTGTTCGGGGCGCGCCAGTTCGCCAGTGAGCACGTCGCCGTCGGGCAGCGAGCTGCCTTCGGCGAGCGCCGCCGTGAGGTCGCCGCTCTCACCGTAGACGGTGCTCGTGGCGGCCGCCGTCAGCGTGATCGGGCGGGTCGTGATCTCGAACGAGGCCGCTTCGTCGGCGAGGACGAGGACGTAGTTGGTGCCGGCGGAGAGCGTGCCGATCTCGAACGCGTACGAGCCGACCGTCTCGCCGCCCACGCGGACCAGAGCACCGGTGGTGGTGGCGTCGCCGACGAGCCCTTCCGTGGCGAACCCGAAGGCGTCGGGATCGGCGTCGCCGTACACCTTGGACTGGCCGGCGTCGGGCGTGACCGTCACTTCGGCCGGGGCGATGGCGCCGCTCAGGGCGGGGATGGGGTCGAGGACGTAGTTGCCGGCCGCGTCTCCGGTGAGCGTCACGGTGACGGCGACGGGATCGACGGTGGCGTCCGCCTGGGCGAAGGTGCCCGCGAAGCCGAGGTCGGCGACGTCCGGCAGGAGCACGCCGCGATCGAAGCCGCTCGCGGCACGAAGCGTGCCGGTGACCGAGGCGACCTGGGTGCCGTCGTAGGTCTTCGCTTCGAGGGTGGCGTCGTCGAGCGTGACCGGGCGAGCCTTGATGACGGCGCTGTCGGTCGGCTGCGGGTCGACGACGTAGTTCGCCGCATCCGCGCCGGTGAGCAGGAAGGAGCCCACCACCGCATGGGTGCCGACCTCGTCCGAAGCGAACTCGCCGACGAGCTGGGCGACGAGGGATACGGCGTCGTCGCCGACGACGTCCGTGGTCACGAGCGTGGCGCTGGCGGTCGCACCGGTGCCGCCGTCGTAGACCTTGTCGGCCCACAGGACGTTGGTGACGCTCAGCGCGCGGCGAGCGATGGCCGCGGTCGCGCTGCCGCTGGTGGTGGCGAGCACGTAGTTGCCGGCCTCGGCGCCGCCGGTGATCGCGAGGTCGGTGAAGTTCGCGACGACCGATGCGCCCGCACTCGAGGACGCGAAGGCGACGTCGAAGCCGACGGTCACGTCGTCGCCCGCGAGGCGGTCGTCGAGGAAGGTCGCGCCGAACGCGTTCGTGGTGCCGTCGTAGGTCTTGCCCTCGACGGTGAAGCCGGCGAGCGTGAGCGGGCGCGGGGTGATCTCGAAGGTGCCCGCGGTCAGCGTGACCGCGAAGTTGCCGCCCGCGTCGAGGTCGCCGATCGTGAAGGCGTAACTGCCGACGTCCTCGCCTGCGCTGCGCACGAGCGCACCGGTCGCCGAGGTCGGGACGACGCCCGCACCGGACGGGTCGACGAAGCCGTAGCCGTAGGTCGGTTCCTCGGCGCCGTACTCCTTGCCCTGGTCGGCGCTCGGGACGAGGTCCACCGGGCGCGGGGCGATGGTCAGGATGCCGCTGCCACCGCCCACGTAGCCGGGCCCGGCGACGACGCTCACGGCGTACGTGCCGGCAGCCACCGGCAACACGCCGGCATCGAGATCGCCGTACGTCACGACCGCACCCACGCCCGCCGCCGGTGGATCGAAGGCCACGTCCACCGACCGGCCCTCGCCGTCGAAGACCACCGTCGCGTCGGTCACGACGATGCCCCCACTCCCGAGGTCGGACGCCGCGATCGTGAAGACCGGCGCGCCGTCCACGAGCGCCAACGCGAAGTTCGCCCCCGCGTCCAGATCGCCCAACGCGAACGCGTACGTGCCCAACACCTCGCCCGCCTCACGCACGAGCGCACCCGACGCCGACGACGGCACGATGCCCTCGCCCGCCGGATCGACGAACGCGAACGTCAACGGCGGCTCGGCAGCGTCGAACACCTTGCCCTGACCCGCATCGGGCACCACGTCGATCGGACGCGGCGCGATGACGAGCGTGCCCGTCGCCGTTCCGACGTAGCCTGTGCCGGCCACGGCGCTCACTTCGTAGGTCCCCGCGTCCACCGGCAACACGCCGGCATCGAGATCGCCGTACGTCACGACCGCACCCACGTCCGCCGCCGGCGGATCGAAGGCCACGTCCACCGAATGCGCTTCACCGTCGAACGTCACCGTCGCGTCGGTCACGACGATGCCCCCACTCCCGAGGTCGGACGCCGCGATCGTGAAGACCGGCGCGCCGTCCACGAGCGCCAACGCGAAGTTCGCCCCCGCATCCAGGTCGCCCAACGCGAACGCGTACGTGCCCACCGACTCGCCGTCCTCACGCACGAGCGCACCCGACGCCGACGACGGCACGATGTCCTCGCCCGCCGGATCGACGAACGCGAACGTCAACGGCGGCTCGGCAGCGTCGAACACCTTGCCCTGACCCGCATCGGGCACCACGTCGATCGGACGCGGCGCGATGGTCAAGGTGCCCTCGGCCTCCCGGCCGCCTTGGTCGGCGCTCGCGCGCACCACGACCGTGTAGAGGCCGGCGTCAATCGGCCACGTGCCGGACTCGAGCGGCGCAGCGCCTTCGGGCGTGACCACGACCTCCGCGCCGATCTCGGCGCCCGGAGGATCGAAGGTGATCTCGGGCATCTGTGGCTGCCCGTCGAAGACGGCGGTGTGGTCCGCGACGCCCAACTCGGCGTCGATCGGCACGTTCTGGCCCCCGCAGGCAGCCAACAGGGCGGCGAGCGCCAGGGCCGTTGCAGCGAGGGTGCGTAGGTGGGTCATGGGAACTCCTGCGGCACCGAGGGTGCCAGCGAGACGTGGTGCGGTCGGCCCAGCGCCTCGCGTGAGGCGTTGGCGTGCCAGCGTCTTGGCGCGCTAGGCGCGCCGGAACCTGTCCCCCCTTCGTCGATCGCCGGTCGGAGCGGCCTTCGAACGGGCCGACCCAACTCAACGTGCTGCGGATTGACGAAGGTGTTCCAGGAACGTGTCTAGGAGTTCCTGCGTTCGCACCCTCGGCCGGTTGCGCTACTGGCTCCACCCATCCCAAGCGCCCAAATACAGGAGTGGGGATCAAAGCCTCCGAAGCATGGGTCGCCGGTACGGGCGACCCGAGAGCACCGTACTGCCGGGTCGTAACGAAACACTTACGAAGCGCCACGGTTCAGGCGATCGCAAGGAGCGGGCAGGGTCGAAGAGGGCCGAAGAGGGTCGAGCCCGGGGTCGTGTGCGCCGCCGGTACGTCCGGCGCCTGGCGTCAAGCCTGTCGGTCGTGCTCGCGCAACAGCACGAACAGCAACACGAACGCCGCCAGCATCAACCCGCCCGTGCCCACCCAGCGCGAGAAGTCGCCGTCGCCCACGGCCACCATCGCGGCCACGACGGCGACCCAAACCACCCCGAGGAGCGCGGTCGGCACCACTTTGATCGGGTGCCCCGGAGCCGGTCGAAAGCGCGCACCACGCCAGCTCCCCACCGCCGCGAGCAGGTACCCGGCCACGGCGAGCTGCACCGCGGAGAAGACCAGCCAGATCGGGCCCGAGTCCACCGCGTCAGCCCTGCGGCCTGAGGAGCGGGAACAGGATCACGTCGCGGATCGACGGCACGTCGGCGAGCAGCATCGCCAGTCGATCGATGCCCAGGCCGAGGCCGCCGGTGGGCGGCATGCCGTACTCGAGCGCCTCGAGGAACTCCTCGTCGAGCGGCTGCGCCTCGTCGTCCCCCGCCTCGCGCCGCGCCGCCTGCTCCTCGAAGCGCCGGCGCTGGTCGATCGCGTCGTTCAGTTCGCTGAAGGCGTTGCCCAGCTCCATGCCGACGGCGACCGGCTCGAAGCGCTCGACCAGGCCGGGGCGGCTGCGGTGGCGCTTGGCGAGCGGGCTGATCGCCTCGGGGTGGTCCATGACGAAGGTGGGCTGCAGCAGGTGCGGTTCGACGTAGACGTCGTAGAGCTTGGCGAGCAGCTGGTGGAACGGCTGCTCCGCGAGCGGCACGGTCGCGCCGTCCGCCTGGCCGGGGTGGCGCTCGGCGGCCCAGGCCCGCAAGCGCGCCTCGTCCATGACGGAGAAGTCGATGCCGGCGCGCTTCGCGAGCTCCCCGGTGTAGTCGACCCGCGGCCAGGGGGGCGTGAAGTCCAACTCGCGGCCCTGGTACGGGATCGTCATCGAGCCGGTCAGGTCGAGCACCAGCTTCGAGTACAGGTCCTCGACCAACGCGAGGATGTCCAGGTAGTCCTTGCCGGCCCAGTAGAGCTCGAGCATCGTGTACTCGGGATTGTGCTTGTAGCTGATGCCCTCGTTGCGGAAGTTGCGGCCGATCTCGTAGACCGCGTCGAAGCCGCCCACGATGAGGCGCTTGAGGTAGAGCTCGAGGCTGATCCGCAGGTGGAAGTCGTGGTCGAGCGCGTTGTGGTGCGTGACGAAGGGCCGCGCCTCGGCGCCCCCGGGCACCGCCTGCAGCACCGGCGTCTCGACCTCCAGGAAGCCCAGGTCGTCGAGGTAGCGGCGGATGAAGGCGATCGCCTTGCTGCGCAGCACGAAGGCGCGGCGCACCTCGGGGTTGACCATCAGGTCGAGGTGGCGCTGGCGGTAGCGCGCCTCCTTGTCGGCCAAGCCGTGGAACTTGTCCGGAAGCGGCCGCAGCGACTTGACCAGCGGCCGCCAAGCGCTCGCCTCGACGGTCAGCTCGCCGGTCTTGGTGACGAAGGGGTGCCCGGTCACCTCGAGCCAGTCGCCCAGGTCGACCTTCTTGACCCCCTGGTACGCCTCGCCCAGGGCGTCGCGCTGGAGGTAGACCTGCACGTCGCCGCTCGCGTCGCGCAGCGTCGCGAAGGCCACCTTGCCCATGTTGCGCACCGTCATCGCGCGGCCGGCGACCACCACCCGCTCGTCGGGCCAGGCGTCGCCGGGCTGCCCGTCGGGGTGGGCGGCATGCAGCGCCGCCGCGGTGGCGGTGGGTGCGAAGGCGTAGGGGTAGGCCTCGAAGCCGCGCTCCTCGAGGCTCGCGAGGTTCCGTAGGCGCTGCTCGCGCTGCTCTTGGAGGCTCTTCTCGGCCATGACGGGCCAGTCTACCCGCGGGGATCGAGCGAACCGTCGGACGGGGAGGCCGCTCCACGGAGCCGTCGCATGCGCGCGAGCTCCGCAGCGCGCCGGTCGGCCTGCGCGGCCTCGAGCGAGGCGTGCCGCCGCACCCCGGGCGGGAACGCCGCAGGCAGGCCCTCGGTCGCGAAGCGCAGGACCCCCCAGATGCGCTCCATGGCGACCGGATCGCCGGGATCGACGGCCGCCGGGGGCGGCACCTCCTCGACGCTGCGGAAGCGCTGGAGCGGCATCAGTCGTCCGTACCCACGCCGAAGGCGTCGCGCAGCCGCTCGGCATCGGCGTACAGGCGACGCAGCGCGCGACGCACCAGGTCAGCTCGTTCCACGCGCACAGCATGGCACGGGCGCCACCGGCGGTCCGCGCTCGTCCACGGCCGCACGCGCCGGACCGTGCGCGAACCGACCAACCGGGCCCGCACCACGGCGTACGGTAGGGAGACCGACGTCGCGCTCGCTCCGCTCGCCCGCCCGGGCCTCCGGGCCCCAGGGCCGCGCCACGTCACCGATCCGCGTCCGTACGCTCGGGACGCGGGCACCCGGAAGGGGTTCCCCATGCATCTTCGCCACGCCCTCCGCCGCACCGCCGCCGTCCTCGCGGTCGCTTTGCTCGCCGGCGTTCCCGCGCTCGCGCAGGCCGACGACTGCGCCGGCTTCGACCGCACGATCGTCTTCGGCGAACTCGGGTACGGAAGCGCCGACATCATGACCGACGTCGCCCGCATCGTCCTCGAAGAAGGCTTCGGCTGCGCCACCACCACCATCCCCGGCGCCACCCTGCCGATCCTGCAGGGCATGATCCGCGGCGACGTCGACGTCGACATGGAGCTGTGGGTCGACAACACCCCCGAGTTCTGGATCGAAGCCGTCGAGGCCGGCAACGTGCGCGAGCTGAGCCACGTCTTCGACGACGCCGCCCAGGGCTTCTACGTGCCCCGCTACCTCGTCGAGGGCGACCCCGAGCGCGGCATCGAGCCGCTGGCGCCCGATCTTCGCAGCGTGGCCGACCTGCCGCAGTACGCCGAGCTGTTCCGCGACCCCGAGCAGCCCGACAAGGGCCGCCTGTACAACTGCGTGATCGGCTGGTACTGCGAGGGCATCAACAACGTGAAGATGGTCGTGTACGGGCTCGAGGACCACTTCACCAACTTCCGCCCCGGCACCGGCGTCGCGATCGAGACGACCATGCAGACCGCCTACACCCTCGGCGAGCCCTGGCTCGGCTACTACTGGGAGCCCACCGGCATCCTCGGGCGCCTCGACATGCTGCGCCTCGAAGAGCCGCCCTACGACGAGGAGTGCTTCGCGCACATGAACGCCATGGCCGAAGCCGACACGCCGGAGCTCGCCACCCAGGCCTGCGACTACCCGATCGTCGTCGCCGCCGTCGGGCTCGGCTCGCGCTTCGCCGACACGATCCCCGCGCCGATCGAGACCTTCCTCGACGCCTTCTACCTGCAGACCTCCACGATCAACGAGCTGCTCGCCTTCATGGAGGCCGAAGACGCCAGCATCCGCGAGGTAGCTCTCGCCTTCCTGAGCGATTACCCCGACGTCTGGGGCCCCTGGCTGGCGGACGTCGACCCGGCCGTCTCCGAACGGGTCCGCGCGGCCCTGCCCTGACCTCCACGGGCATCCCGGTCGATGCTCGAGTTCCTCTCCCAACCCTTCCCGGCCACGTGGCGGTTGCCGCTGCGTGGCTGGACCAACGACGCGGTCAGCTGGCTGTTGCTCGAGTACGGCGACGCCTTCCGGGGCCTCACCGACGCGCTGCTGCAGCTGCTGATCCGCGTCGAACGCTTCCTGATCGCGGTGCCGTGGTGGGTGGTCGTACTGGCGGTGGCCGTCCTCGTCTGGCACGCGAGCGGACGATCATGGTCCACGGCCGCTCTGCTGGCCGGCCTCATGGTGCTGGTCGGCAGCTTCGGGCTCTGGGAAGCGACGATGACCACGCTCGCGATCATGCTCGTGGCCACGCTCTTCACGATCGTGATCGGCATCCCGGTGGGGGTGGCCATGGCGCGCAGCGACCGCCTCAAGCGGGCCTTGCGCCCGCTGCTCGACGGCATGCAGACCATGCCGAGCTTCGTCTACCTGGTCCCGGTGGTCATGTTCTTCGGCCTCGGGAACGTCGCCGCGATCATCGCGACCTTCGTCTACGCGGTGCCGCCCATCGTGCGACTCACCGACCTGGGCCTGCGCCTGGTCGACCGTGAGGTGATCGAGGCCGCCAACGCCTTCGGCGCCTCGGAGCGCCAGACGCTTACCTGGGTGCGGCTGCCGCTGGCGCTCCCGACGATCATGGCGGGCGTCAACCAGACGATCATGATGGCGCTCGCGATGGTCGTGGTCGCGTCGATGATCGGCGCCCGCGGCCTGGGCCAAGAGGTGCTCCGCGGGCTGCAGCGCGGCGACGTCGGCCTCGGTCTCGAAGCGGGGCTGGCGATCGTCTTCGTCGCCGTGATCATGGACCGCGTCACCGCCGGCTACGCCCGCCGCCTCGACCCCACCGCGACCAACGCGGCCAAGGGGCCCTGACGTGGCGGCCGCCGACGCTCCCGCGCGCGACGCCGACGACGCGCCCCACCTCGAGGTGCAGGGGCTCACCAAGGTCTTCGGCCCCGACCCCGAGTCGGTGCTCCCGCTGCTCCGGGACGGGGTCGACAAGGACGAGATCCTGGAGCGCACCGGCCACACGGTCGGGCTCGACGACATCGATCTCCACGTCCAGCGCGGCGAGACCTTCGTGGTCATGGGGCTCTCGGGCTCGGGCAAGTCGACGCTGGTGCGATGCCTCAACCGGCTGATCGACCCCACCGCCGGCACGCTGACGCTCGATGGGACCGACCTGCTCGCGCTCGGCCTCAAGGCGCTGCGAGAGGTGCGCCGGCACAAGATGAGCATGGTCTTCCAGCGCTTCGCGCTGCTGCCGCACCGGACCGTGCTCGAGAACGTCGCCTTCGGCCTGCAGGTGCAAGGGGCGTCCCGCGAGGAACGCGAGCGCCGTGCCGGCGCCTGGATCGAGCGCGTCGGGCTGTCGGGCTACGAGCATGCGCTGCCGAGGGCGCTGTCGGGGGGCATGCAGCAGCGCGTCGGTCTGGCGCGCGCGCTCTGCACCGATCCCGACGTGCTCCTGATGGACGAGGCCTTCAGCGCGCTCGACCCCCTCATCCGTCGCGAGATGCAGGGCGAACTCACCAAGCTCCAGCGCGAGCTGAACAAGACGATCGTGTTCATCACCCACGACCTAGACGAGGCGCTGCGGCTCGGCGACCGGGTCGCGATCCTCAAGGGGGGTCGGTTGGTGCAGGTCGGCACGCCGGTCGAGATCGTGACCGCGCCGGCGGACGATTACGTTCGGGCCTTCGTCGAAGACGTCGACCGCTCGCGGGTCCTGAAGGTGCGCCACGCCCTCGTGGGCCAGCGGGCTCCTGCCGCGCCGGACGACGCCCCACGCATCGATGGGGACGCCCCGCTCGGGGACGCCCTCGCGGCGCTGGCCGGCACCGACGCGGTGCTGGCCGTGGTGGACGCGCGGGGTCGCGTGCTGGGCTCCTTGGACGCCCGCGCCGCGCTGCACGCGCTCACCGAGCGCCCTACCGCTACCTGACATCACGCCCGACGAAGACGCCGCGCGCCCCGAGGAGGGCGCGCGGCGCGCGAAACGTACGGGGGTCGATCGTGCGTCAGCCGACCGCCACCACCACGTAGGCCTTGGCGTTGGTGCCGATCGTCACTTGGACGGTGTCGCCTTCGCGACGACCGATCAGCGCGCGCCCGAGCGGTGACTCGTCGGAAACCTTGGGCACGTCGCCCTCGAGCACCCCGGCTTCGACCGGCGACACCACCTGCACCTTCATCTCGGCCTTGCCCTTCTCCTGAAGGGTGACGGTCGCGCCCAGGTCGATGCGGCCGTCCTCGTGCGCGTGGATGATCTCCGCGCGGGCGAGCTGGTCCTCGAGATCGTCGATGCGGTTCTCGATGCGGCCCTTCTCCTGCTTGGCCTCCTCGAGCCCGGAGTCGTCGTAGTCGTCGCTGGAGCCGGTGAGCTCCCGCAAGATCTTGGTCGCCTCGTCGAGGCGCACGTACTCCTGCTCGAGCGTGCTCTTGAGCCGG
>JAABSI010000031.1 GCA_011390455.1 Trueperaceae bacterium | reverse complement strand
CGCTCGGTGCGCAGCACCGGGTCGGCGCCGAGCGCGCGCAGCCGCTCCGCGGTGCGCCGCCAGCCGAAGGCGACGACCTCCACCGGCACCGGTGCGCGGTCGCCGAGGAAGGCCACCCGCTTGGTGCGGTCGCCGATCAGCAGGAAGCGCTTCGCCGCGGCGGCGACGATCTTCTCGCGGGTCAGCGCGCCGCCGAGCCCCTTGATGGCATCGAGGTCGGTGGTGACCTCGTCCATGCCGTCGATCGCCAAGTCGACGCCGTCGGCGGGCAAGTCGATCAACGGCACCTTGGATTCCCGCGCCAGCCGCTCGGTCGCGACCGAGGTGGCGACCCCGCGGACGTCGTGCAGCTCGTGGGTCGCCAGGCGCCGGCCGAGCTCGCGCACCATGTGCACGGCGGTGCTCCCGGTGCCGAGCCCCACGGTCATCCCGGAGCGGACGTGATCGAGCGCCGCGTGCGCGGCGCGTGCCTTCCAGCGTTCGACGTCGGTCATCGGATCCCCTCGAGGCGGCCGAACCGCGACCGCGTCGCGGCCAATCTACCCGACCCGGCCGGCGCGGCGACCGCGGGTAGACTGAGCGCCGTGACCGTGCTCGCCGACCCGCCCCCCATCGTCCTCGCCTCCGGGTCGCCGCGCCGCCGCGAGCTGCTCGCCGGCCTCGGCGTCGCCTTCGAGGTCGACGTACCCGACGTGGACGAGGCGCGCGCTCCGGGTGAGGACGCGGCCGCGATGGTCGTGCGCTTGGCGCGCGCCAAGGCCGCGGCGGTCGCCGACCGGCACCGCGCCGGCGCCGCCACGCCGCTCGTGATCGCCGCCGACACCACCGTCGTGGTCGACGGCGCGGTCCTCGAGAAGCCGCGCGACGCCCTCGAGGCGGCTGCGTTCGTGGCGCGCCTCGCCGGGCGGGTGCACGAGGTGCACACCGGCCATGCGCTGCGCCTCGGCGACCTCGAGGTGGCCGAGGTGCGCACGACCCGGGTGCGCTTCCGGCCGCTCGACGCCGACGAGGTGCGCGCCTACGCCGCCACCGGCGAGGGGCTCGACAAGGCGGGCGGCTACGCCATCCAAGGGCGGGGCGCGGCGCTGATCGAGGGCATCGAGGGCTGCTACGGCACCGTCGTGGGGCTGTCGCTGCCGTGGCTGGTGGTCGCGGCGCGGCGCCTGGGGGTGCGGCTTGCCTAGCTTCGTTCGCGCCTGGTACGTCTTCGTCGCGCTCGCGCTGCTGACCTTCGCGCTCACGGCCTTCGTCGGGCGGGTGCCGGCCTCGCTGTCGGCAGCCGTTGCGCTGCCCAACGCGGCGCTGTACCGCGCGGGCGTGCACCTGCGCGAGACGATGGCGGCGATGCTCGAGCGGAGCGCGTATCGCGCGGAGATCGAGGCGTTGCAGCGCGACCGCGTCGGACTCGAGGAGACGGTGCGGCGCCTCGAGCTGCAGGTGGAGGGGCTCGAGCGCCTGCTCGACGCGCGGCGCGCGCAGTCGCCGGCCGCCGTCGCGAGCGTGCCGGTGATCGCCCGCAGCGCCGGCGGCGTCGGCGACACCCTGACGCTGTCCGTCGCCGGCGTCGCCGGGGTGCTTCCGCAGATGCCGGTCACCAGCGACGCCGGTCTGGTCGGCGTGGTCACCGAGGTCACCGGCCGCACCGCGGTCGTGCGCACCCTGCTCGACCCGCGCTCGCGCGTCGGCGTGACCGTGCGCGGCAAGGGGGGCCAGGGGGTGGCGATCGGCGACGCCGGGGGCGTCGTGCGCGTCGATCGCTTCGTCGCCGAAGGGGCCGTCGAGGTCGGCGACGTCGTCGAGACGAGCGCCGTGGGCGGCCTCTTTCCGCGCGGGTTGCGCGTCGGCGTGGTCGTCGAGGTGCTGCCGCAGGACCCGAACGAGCTGCGCCGCTCGTTCCTGGTCGCGCCGGCCGTCGACCTCGCGACCACCCTCGACGTCGTGCTCATCGCGCCGCCCTGAGGGGCGCGATCGCCTACGCGGGCGGCCCGTTCACGCAGGCGGCCCGCTTACGCGTGCGGCCCGTTCACGCGGGCTTCACGACCAGGTTCACGAGCTTCCCGGGCACCACGATCTCGCGCACGATCTGCATGCCCTCGAGGTGGCGGGCGACGTTGTCGGCGGCCTTCGCCGCCGCGACGATCGCCGCGGCATCGGCGTCGGCGGGGACGCGCACCTCACCGCGCAGCTTGCCGGAGACCTGCACCGCGATGACCAGCTCGTCGACGACGAGCGCCTCGGGGTCGGCCTCGGGCCAGCGCTCGAGGTGGACCGAGCCCGCGCCGCCGAGCCGCGCCCACAGCTCCTCGGCCAGGTGCGGCGCGAACGGGGCGAGCAGCAGCGCGAAGGCGCGCCGCGCCTCGTCCCACGCCGCGGCGTCGCGCGCCGCGCCCGCCGTCTTGGCCTTGGAGAGCGCGTTCTGGAGCGTCATCAGCTCGGCGACGCCGGTGTTGAAGCGGAAGCCCTCGAGGTGGTCGGTGACCTTGGCGATCGCTTGGTGGACCGCCCGCCGCAGGTCGCGCAGCGTCTCGGCGCTCGGGGCCTCGCCGGGCTCGCTCGGCTCGAGCAGCGCCGTCCAGGCGCGCTGCAGGAAGCGCGTGACCCCCTCGATGCCCTGGTAGTTCCACGGGCCGCCCTGGTCCCAGGGGCCGATGAACATCAGGTAGACGCGCACGGCGTCGGCGCCGTAGTTCGCCACCAGCTCGTCGGGGTTCACCACGTTGCCGCGCGACTTGCTCATCTTCTCGCCGTCGGCGCCCAGGATCATGCCCTGGTTGAAGAGCTTCTTGAAGGGTTCGCCGTGGTCGACGAGCCCCAGGTCGCGCAGCACCTTGGTGAAGAAGCGCGCGTACATCAGGTGCAAGATCGCGTGCTCCACGCCGCCCGTGTAGAGGTCGACGGGCGCCCAGGCCTTCGCGAGCTCGGCGTCGAGCGGGGCGTCGTCCTTCTGCGGCGACAGGTAGCGGAACCAGTACCAGGACGAGTCCATGAAGGTGTCCATGGTGTCGGTCTCGCGCCGCGCCGGCCCGCCGCACGCGGGGCAGGCCGCCTTCAGGAAGGCCTCGTGCGTGGTGAGCGGCGACTGCCCGGTCGGCAGGAAGTCGACGTCGGTGGGGAGGCGCACCGGCAGGTTGGCCTCGTCCTCGGGCACGATGCCGCAATCGTCGCAGTAGAGGACCGGGATCGGGGTGCCCCAGTAGCGCTGGCGGCTGATCAGCCAGTCGCGCAGCCGGTACGTGACCTTGCCGCGCCCGATGCCGCGCTCCTCGAGCCAAGCGATGATGCGGGCGATGCCCTCCTTGCCGGCCTCCTTGCCCACGCGCAGGCCGTCGAAGGGCTCGGAGCGCACGAGCACGCCGTCGCCGGCGTAGGCCTCGGCCATGGTGGCGCCGTCGAGCGCTTCGGCCCCCTCGGGCTGGACCACCACCCGCACCTCGAGCCCGAAGGTGCGCGCGAACTCGAAGTCGCGCTGGTCGTGCGCCGGCACCGCCATCACGGCTCCGGTGCCGTAGCTGGTGAGCACGTAGTCGGCGATCCACACCGGCACCTGCTCCTGGGTGACCGGGTTGGTGGCGAACGCGCCGGTGAAGACCCCGGTCTTGGTCTTGCCCTCGGCCAGGCGATCGATGTCGCTCATGCGCGCGGCGGCGGCCTGGTAGGCCTCGACGTCGGCGCGCTGCGCCTCGGTGGTGAGCGCCGGCACCAGCGGATGCTCGGGCGCCAACACCATGAAGGTCGCCCCCCACAGCGTGTCCGGCCGGGTCGTGAAGACCTCGATCGGGCCCGCCTCGGTGGCGAAGGCGACCTCGGCCCCCTCGCTGCGCCCGATCCAGTTCGTCTGCATCGTCTTGACCTTGTCGGGCCAGTCGAGGTTCGAGAAGTCGAGCAGCTCGTCGGCGTAGTCGGTGATCTTGAAGTGCCACTGCGGCATCAGGCGCTTCTCGACGAGCGCGCCGGAGCGATCGCCGCGGCCGTCGATCACCTGCTCGTTCGCCAGCACGGTCTGATCGACCGGGTCCCAGTTGACGGTGCTCTCCTTGCGGTAGGCGAGCCCGCGCTTCATCATCTGGACGAAGACCCACTGGTTCCAGCGGTAGTACTCCGGGTCGCACGTGACGACCTTCTTGGACCAGTCGAACATCGCCCCCATCTGATCGAACTGCTCCTCCATGCGCGCGATGCGCTCGTAGGTGAGCGTCGCCGGGTGCACCTTCTCGCCCTGGCGCGCGGCGCGGACGGCCGCGTTCTCGGCGGGGAGGCCGAAGGCGTCGAACCCCATGGGGAAGAGCACGTTGTAACCGCGCATGCGCCGGTACCGGGCGGCCGCGTCGGCGGGTGCCTCGGCGTACCAGTGGCCGACGTGGAGGTCGCCCGACGGGTACGGGTACATGGTGAGGAAGTAGAACTTGGGGCGCGAACGGTCGTGCAGGTCGACTTCGTAGAGGCCCTGGTCGCGCCAGGCCCGGCGCCACTTCGGCTCGACGGCGGCGGGGTCGTAGCGCTCGAAACGCTCGTCGGGGCGCGCGTCGGGACGCTCGGAGGCGGGGGGCGCGATCGGGGTCGGTTCCATCGTCCGAGCAGTGTAACGCCGGACAAACGGTCCGCGGCCTAGCTTGCCGGCATGACGCACCCATGGTTTGCCCCAGGCAGGCGCGCCGTCCTCGCGTTCGTCCTCATCCTCGGCCTCGCCGCGTGCGGCGCCGTCGACCCCCCGCGTGAGGACGCGGTGCGGGTCGTACCCGGGGGCTTCGCCACGTTCCCCGAAGGGGCGGTCGTCGTGGCCCCCGCGGGGGCTCTCGAGGCACCGATCGACGCCTACGCGGAGCCCATCGGGGCGGCCGAGGGCGCGTTCCCACCCGGCGTCCGGCCAGCAGGCGAGGCCGTGCGCTTCGGCGCCCTCGCCGACGTGCGCGCGGGCGCCGCCCCGCTGGCGATCGGGCTGCCGGTCCCGGCGGGGGAGGAGCCGGAGCGCGCGGCGATCGCGGTGCGGATCGAACCCGGCGACGCCACCGGCCGCTACCTGACCGCGCCGGTCTGGGAGGTGCTCACGAGCGTGCTCGACGCCGAAGGCGCCGTGGTGTTGGCCTCGGTGCGCGGGCTCGCGCAAGCGGGGCGGCTCGCGGTCGTGGTCGTGGGGGACGGGATCGACACACCGCGGCTCGCGGCGCGGACGGCGGCGGAAGGACCGGTGGCGCCGAGCCAGGCGGTGGCGTTCGAGGCGGCCTGCGTCGAGTTCGACGGACCGGGCGCCGCCGTCACGAACCCTTCGGGCACCTTGTGCACGGCGGCCGACGTGGCGAACCTCGAGACCGCGATGGCGACCGCCTACGCCGACTACGGCGGCATCGGCTTCCGCGCTCCGGCGCTGGCGCGCTCCGTCTCCGTGGAGTTCAGCTCGGCGTCGCTCCAGGCGGGGGTCTTCGAGATCGTCTACGGACCCTACGAAGCGCAGCTGCGACCGTACCGACCGGTCGCCGCCGGCGCCGACACGTGGGGGTGCGGCGTGCAGCCCCCGCCCAACGGAGTCGCGAACAACGGCGGCTACGCCTCGGGGTCCGGGACCCTGTTCGTCTGCATCGGAGGGGGCGGCTTCCCCGGTCCTCAGGGTTCGGCAGAGGACACCGCGCGGCACGAGTACTTCCATGCGGTCCAGTTCGCGTACCCGCCCATCGCCGACTACGGCCGCGGCCTCGACCTCTGGGTGATCGAGGGCACCGCGGTGGCGTCGGAGAACTCGCTCGCGACCATGGTCCGCGACGCGTCGCGGAGGGCGCGCGCCATCGACGTGCCGCTGCCGTCCGAGGCCAGCCTGGACGAGTACCGGGCGCAGGACTTCTTCGTGTTCGCCGGCCAGCAGCTCGGGCGGGGCCTCGAGTACCTGCGCTTCGTGTTCCAACGCGGCGCCCGCACGGCCGACGTCGACGCCGCCCTGCGCGAGAGCCTGGGGGTCGAGGGCGGGTTGGCGGAGATGTACTGGCGGTGGGTGCGCCACCAGGCGATGAACGACTCGTCCCTCGCGGCGTCCGCCTGCGGTCCGCAACCGACGGTCGCCGTCCCGCGGACGATGAGCTTCACGGCGAACGCGTCGAACGGCCTCGCGGAAGGGGTGCTCCCGAGCCTCACCGCCCACCGCCACGACCTGGTGTTCGCCGCCGACCCTGCGGTGGCGTACGAGGTCGAGGTGCGGGTCGTCCCGGATCGGACGGGCGTCCTGCGCGTCCGTTCGTACGAGAGCGGGCCGGACGCGTCCGGTACCGCGGCGTGCGCGCGCATCGGCGACGACGCCTCGTTCAACGCGTTCGTCCCCGCCGGGGGCGCGGACACCGAGGTCTCCGTGCTGGTGATGAACACCGAGACCGACCTGATCCAGGTGCACCTCGGCTACCGCCTCGAGGTCCGGGTGCGGCCGACCGTGGTGATCGAGGAGCCGGCCGACCGCGAGTCGCGCCCCGCGCAGGATCCGGTGCCGATGCGCGCGCGCATCACCACCCCCGACCCGCAGGTCGCCGCCTTGCCGATCGAATGGCTCGCCACCTACTTCGTCCCCGGCCAGCGGACGCTGCAGTGGGCGTTCGAGAGCGCGTCCGGCGAGGAGCTCGCGTTCCGCGCCGCGGACCCGTACTGCACCGGGGTGCTGGAGCTCGAGGCGCTCGTCGACTCGCTCTCGGTCACGACGGACTACGCCAACCTGCGCGACGTCCGCACGGTGCCGCTCACCGGTCGAACGGTCCTCGGGCCCCGCGCCGTGATCGTGGCGCCGCCGCGGCTGGTGCAGCACCTCGAGATCGACCCGGCTGCGCTCCAAGTGCCGCCGTACACGCTGCGCGGGTACGCCAGCCTGCCGCGCTGCGGGGCGGACGGCCTGCCGGGCGCGACCGCGTCGTGGCGCAACCTGGCCGACGCCGCCCTCGTCCAGGGGACGACGCCGCTCGCCTTCGAGGTGGACGACGCCGACTTCGCCGACGGCTCGGGGGGCTGGCGCTCCCTGCGGTTGTGGCTGCGGGTCGAGGCCGACGGTCGGGCCGGCCAGTCGAGCGTCCTGCTCGTGCCGTGCGCCGGTCGCGACGGTGGACCGGCCGAGTACCCCGGGGTCCCGACGTGCCCCGCGGCGATCGACGGCTTCTGGTACGACCTCGACGAGGCCTTCGAGACGCTGGCCGACTTGCCCACCTGGCAGGAGCTCGACTTCCTGCTCAACGGCCGCGTCGGCGACCTCGAGCGCGCGCTGGGCCTCGACGGGGGCGCGTTCCCGATCGACCCCGCCACGACCCTGCCGCTTCTCGACGTCGCCGTGCCGGTGCGCGACCGCCTCGCGCAGCTCGTGGACCTGCTCGACGCCGCGGCCGGACCGGAACCGGCCTTCGCCGAGCTGGACGCGCTCGACGCGGGCGTCCGCGGCGACGAAGCGCTCGTCGGGGTCGACGCCGACCTCTACTGGACGGCGTCCGGCCTCGTGCGCGGCGCGCTCGTCGCCTTCGACCGCGCCGACCCGTTCTGGGACCCGGACGGCGGGCTGCCGGCCGAGGGCGACGCCTGGGCGCGCTTCGCGTTCGTGCGCGACGTCGACGCGGCGCTCGTCGCCGCCGACGCGGTGGCGCCGGCGCGCAGCGCGTTGGCGGGGCTGTTGACGTCGGCGACGCGCCGGCCGATCGGCGAGCCCGTGCACCTGCGCGCGGCCACCCTCGGGGCCCTGGCCGGCGCGCGCGACGCGCTGCAGGACATGGGGTACGGCGAGCGCTGAGCCGCGGGCGCTCAGGCGCTCGGCAGTTCCGTCGCCCCCTCGTGCGCTGCGTCGAGCCGCCCCGCCAGGTGGTCGAGCAGGGCCCCGACGTAGAGGCGCGCCCGCGCGTCGGGCTCCTGCTCGAGCACGATCCAGCGGCGCGCCTCGAAGAAGAGGCAGGCCCGCAGCTCGTCGAGGTCGTCGGGCAGGGTGCGGTCGGCGAGGAAGCGCGCGACGGTCGCGTTGGCGAGCGCCCCGCAGCCCTCCATGCCGAAGCGCGCGTAGCCGTCGTACGTGTAGGCGAAGACGACCACGTCGTCGAACTCGGCGCGCGGGTCGGGGACGTCGCGCGACGTGAGCGCGCGGTGGGGGACGGAGGCGATCTCGGGCACGGAGCATGGTACGGGGCCGCGAGGGCCCCCGCGGTAGGATGGCGCCGAACGCCGGCGTCGGGACCGCTCGGGCGCACGCGCGCCCGGCACGACCGGTCGGGCCGTCGGCCAGGAGGCACATGGACTACGACCTGATCGTCATCGGCTCCGGCCCCGGCGGGTACCACGCCGCCATCCGCGCCGCGCAGCTCGGCCTCAAGACCGCCGTCGTCGAGAAGGGCGCCGTCGGGGGCGTATGCCTCAACGTCGGCTGCATCCCGACCAAAGCGCTTCTGCACGTGGCGCACACGTTGGAGGAGAGCAAGCACGCCGCCGAGTACGGCGTGGCCTTCGACGCTCCGAAGGTCGACCTGAAGGCGCTCGAGAAGTGGAAGGCCGGGGTCGTCAAGAAGCTGACCGGCGGGGTGGGCCAGCTCCTCAAGGGGAACAAGGTCGACCTGATCGAGGGCGAGGCGCGCTTCGCCGACGCCCACACGCTCGAGGTGGGCGACCGGAAGGTCACGGCGGACAAGTTCATCGTCGCCACCGGCTCGCGGCCGATCGAGCTCAAGGGCTTCGAGCCCGACGGCGACCGCATCGTCGACTCCACGGGCGCGCTGCTCGTCGCCGAGGTCCCCAAGCGCTTCCTGGCGCTCGGCGGCTCGGCGATCGGCCTCGAGTTCGCCGACATCTACGCCGCGCTCGGGAGCGAGGTGACGGTGGTCGAGTTCATGGATCGCATCGTCCCGACCGCCGATCCCGACGCCAGCAAGGCGCTGCACAAGGCGCTGGCCAAGCGCGGGATCACGTTCAAGACCGGCACCAAGGCGGTGGGGCAGAAGAAGACCAAAGCCGGCACCGAGGTGACGCTGGAGGCCAAGGACGGCGGCCAGGAGACGCTGGTCGTCGACAAGGTGCTCGTGGCGGTCGGCCGTCGGCCCAACGGCCAGGACCTCGGGCTCGAGGCGATCGGCGTCGCGGTCGACGAGCGCGGGTACGTCCCCACGTCCGAGACCATGCAGACCGAGGTGGCGCACGTCTACGCGATCGGCGACGTCGCCAAGGGGCCGCTGCTGGCCCACAAGGCGATGAAGGAGGGGTTGGTCGCGGCCGAGCACGCCGCCGGCAAGCCCGCCGCCTACGACACCCTGGTGCCCGCGGTGATCTACACCAACCCCGAGCTCGCCAGCGTCGGCATGACCGAGGCCGAGGCCAAGGAGGCCGGGTTCGAGGTCCAGGTCGGTACCTTCCCCCTCGCGGTCTCCGGGCGGGCGATGGCCATGCAAGCGACCGATGGCCTCACCAAGGTGATCGCCGACGCCAAGACCGGCCTCCTGCTGGGCGCCCACCTGGTCGGCCCCGGCGCCGGCGACCTGATCGCCGAGGCGACGCTCGCGATGGAGATGGGCACCACCCTCGAGGACCTCGCCGCGACGCAGCACCCGCACCCGACGCTGTCCGAGGGCTTGATGGAGGCCGCCGAGCACGCGCTCGGCCACGCGATCCACGTGTCGAACCGGCGGAAGTAGCCGGTCCGGCCGCCGCGGCGGTGGCGGGATCGCGCGCGATCCACGTCTCGAACCGGCGGAAGTAGCCGATCCGGTCGCCACGGCGGTGGCGGACCGACACCGAAGCGAGGGCGTCGCGGACGACGCCCTCGCTTCGTGCGCTCGCGACGGCCCCTAGGTCGTGTACAGCGCGTTGATCTTCACGTAGTCCGCCGACAGGTCGCAGCCCCACGCCGTGCCGGTGGCGGCGCCCGCGGCGAGGTCGACCTCGACGAGCACGTCGGGCGAGCGCATCGCCTGCGAGAGCGCGGCGGCGTCGAACTCGAGCGGCTGCCCGCGGTACACCTCCGTGCCCTGCACCGCCACGGTCACCGCCCCCAGGTCGGCGACGGCGCCCGACTGGCCCACGGCCGAGAGGACGCGGCCCCAGTTGGGGTCGCGGCCGTGCACCGCGGCCTTGACGAGGCTCGAGGCCGCCACGCCCTTGGCGGCCGCCATGGCGTCGGCCTCGCTCCGCCCGCCGCGCACCTCGACCGTCAGCAGCGAGGTGGCCCCCTCGCCGTCGCGCGCGATCGCGCGGGCGAGGTCGGCGGCGACCGACTCGAGCGCGGCGGCCAGGTGGTCCCCCTCCGCGCGCAGCCGGTTGCTGGCGAGCACGATCGCCATGTCGTTCGTCGAGGTGTCGCCGTCGACGGTGAGCTGGTTGAAGGTGCGGCGCACGATCCGCTTCCAGGCGCTGCGCAGCCAGTCCTGTTCGACGATGGCGTCGGTCAGGACGAAGGCGAACATGGTCGCCATGTTCGGGTGGATCATGCCCGAGCCCTTGGCCACGCCGACGACGCGCGCGCCGCCGGGCAGCGTCGCCTCGACGGTCTTGGGCACCAGGTCGGTGGTGAGGATCGCCTCGGCGAAGGGGGCGACCTCGGCGCCGAGCGCCGCGACCGCGAGCGGCACCCCGCGCTTGACCGCATCGAGCGGCAAGCGCCGGCCGATCACGCCCGTCGAGCCGGTCAGCACGTCCTGCGGCCGCTCGAGCTTGAGGGCGGACGCGGCCGCCGCCGCCATGTCCTCGTTGTCCCAGACGCCGACGTCGCCGGTGGCGCAGTTGGCGTTGCCGGCGTTCACGAGCAGCGCGCGGACCGGCTGGTCCGACGCGGCGCGCGCCCGGTTGCGCACCACGCAGGGCGCGCGCACCAGGTTCTCGGTGGACGCGAGCGCCCACGCCAGCGGACCCTCGCCGACGAGCAGCGCCAGGTCGGGCTTGCCGGACGGTTTGATGCCGGCGCGCACGCCGGCGGCCTGGAACCCGATGGGGAGCTTCATGGCCACTGACCCTCCAGGCGCAGGCCGAGCGTCTCCTCGAAGCCCCGCGCCACGTTGAACCCCTGCACGGCCTGGCCGGCCGCGCCCTTGCCCAGGTTGTCGATCGCGGCGAAGGCGACCACGGCGCCGCTGCGCGCGTCCCACCGCACGGTGAGGTGGGCGCGGTCCGACCCGGCGACCGCCTTCGTCTGCACCAGCTCGTCCTGCACGTGCACGAGCCGGTCGCCCGCGTAGAAATCGCGGTAGAGCTCGAGCAGCGCGGCGTCCGACAGGTCGTCGCTGCCGGGGTGCGCGACGGTCGTCGCGAGGATGCCGCGCGCCATCGGCACCAAGATCGGGTTGAACGCCAGCGCCACCGGGGCGCGCTCGCCATGGGTGCGCGCCGCTTTGCCGTGGCGGGCGACGCGACCGAGGTTCGCCTCGATCTCACCGGTGTGGCGGTGGGTGCCGGCCACCTTGTAGGCGCGCGCGTTCTCGTCGAGCTCGGGGTAGTGGAAGCCGAGGTCGGTGGCGCGCCCGGCGCCCGAGACACCGGTGACGATGGTGGCGACCGGATGGGCGCCCAACAGCCCGGCGGCCGCGAGCGGCGCGAGCGCGAGCGTGACGGCGGTGGCGTTGCAGCCGGGGCTGGCGACGATGGCGGCCCCTGCGAGCTCGGCGCGGTGCAGCTCCGGGAGCCCATAGATCGCTTCACCGAGGCGCTCGGGGCACGGGTGCTCGCCGTACCAGGTGCGGTAGTCGGCGAGGTCGAGGCGGAAGTCGGCCGACAGGTCGATCACCTGCAGGCCCGCCGCCCGCGCCTGGTCGACGATCGGCGCCGTGGCCGCGTGCGGGGTGGCGCAAAACACCACCTCGCTGGCCGCGAGCACGTCGTCGGTGTCGACGAAGCGCAGGTCGACGAGCCCGGCCAGGTGCGGCCATGCGGCGTCGACCGGCTTGCCCAGGTACTGGCGCGAGGCGAGCGCCACCAGCTCGACCTCGGGGTGCCGCCGGAGCCGCTCGATCAGGCCGGCGCCGCCGTAGCCGCTCGCGCCGAGGACCCCGACGCGCAGGGCCACTTCAGGCGTCCCGCAACAGCTGGAACAGCACGCCCTTCTGGGCGTGCAGGCGGTTCTCGGCCTGCTCGAACACGATCGAGCGCGGGTGGTAGACCGCTTCCTCGGTGCATTCCTCGCCGTAGTGGGCCGGCAGGTCGTGCATGAAGACGCCGCGCGGCGAGAGGGCGTCGAACCACGAGGGGTCGATGGTGTAGCCGGCGAAGGCCTGCCGGCGCCGCTCGGTGTCCTCCTCCTGGCCCATCGAGATCCAGACGTCGGTGTAGAGCGCGTCGGCCCCCTCGGCCGCCTCGCGCGGGTCGCGCACGACGGTGACGTCGGCGCCGCGCTCGCGGGCGTGCGCCAGGATCGTCGGGTCCGGGTCGTAGCCCTCGGGGCAGGCGATCGTGAGCCGGGTGCCGGCGTGCATCGCCGCGTTCACGTGCGAGTGGCAGACGTTGTTGCCGTCGCCGACGAAGGCCACCTTGAGCCCGGCGAGCTCCCCGAAGGACTCCTTGAGGGCGAGGTAGTCGGCGAGCAGCTGGCACGGGTGCAGGAGGTCGGAGAGGCCGTTGATGACCGGCACGTCGGCGTGGTGCGCGAGCTCGGTCAGCGTCGCGTGGCCGTAGGTGCGGGCCATGATGCCGTCGACCCAGCGCTCGAGGTTGTACGCGACGTCCTTGATGGTCTCGCGCACGCCCCACCCGATGTAGTTCTGGGACAGCAGCACGGAGTGGCCCCCGAGCTGCACCATCGCGATGTCGAAGGTGCTGCGGGTGCGGAGCGACTGCTTCTCGAAGATCATCGCGATCGTCTTGTGCTCGAGCGGGCGCGGACGCACCTTCGCCTTCCAGGCGCGCTTGAGCCACAGGGCCGAATCGAGCAGCCCGTGGAACTCTTCGGTGGATAGGTCGGCGAGCGACAACAGGTCGCGGCCGCGCAGGCTGTCGACGATGGGCAGTTCCATGGGGCGTCAGGCTATCAGACGCCGAGCAGCCCCAGGTACCAGCCGACGAGCGCGTCCGCGAACGCCAGCGCCAGGAAGCCGCCGACGACCAGGAAGGGGCCGAACGGGACGAAGCGCGAGCCGCCGAGCGCCCGCTGCGCCACCCCGACGACCGCGCCGAGCACGACCGCGAACAGCAGCCCCACCAGGAAGCCGTCCCAGCCGAGCATCGCGCCGAGCGCAGCCGCCAGCTTCACGTCCCCGAAGCCCATCGCGACCGGTTCGCCGTCGTCGTCCTCCGGCGCCCCCGCCTCGTCGAGCGGCGCCGTCCGCTTCCCGGAGGCGATCTCGGCCCCCCACCACCACACGGCGCCCAGGAACGCGAACGCCCCGGCCCCGATCGCGGTGCCGGCCACGCTCTCGACCACGCCCACGCCCCAACCGAGGAACCAGCCGGAGGCAGCGAGCACCAGCGCGAGGAGCCAGAGGGCGTAGAGCAGCGGCTCCGGTGCGCGTACGGGTCGGCGGGCGACGGCGCTGGCGAGGACCTGAGCGGCCCCCGCCGCGAGCGCGATCCGCCAGCCGCCGACGGCACCCGCGAGCGCGGCGACGTTCACGGCGTCGAGCGAGAAGGGCCACAGCCGCTCCTCGGTATCCGCGAAGCGCCGCAGCACCAAGCCGCCGACGCGGTTGATCAACACGAGCACGCCGCTGGCGACGGCGGCGCCGACCAGCGCCTCGGTGACGGTCGGCAGCCCGCTCGAGCGCGCGTACAGGGCGGCTCCGGCCACCCCGACGAGGGCGGCCGGCAGCGTCAGCGCATCGGGGAGCAAGAACGTGTCGAGGTCGATGAGGGCCGCGGTCGTGAGCATCGCGAACAGCACCAGCAGCGGCAGGACGGTCGCTCCGTGGACCTCGACCGGGTAGGCCCAGGCGAGGACCCCGAAGCCGAGCGCGAAGAAAGCCTCGACCCGTGCGTACCGCGGCGCGATCGGCGCCCCGCATGTGCGGCAGCGGCCGCGCAGCGCCAACCACGAGAGGACGGGCACGAGGTCGATCGGCGCCAGCGTCCGGCCGCAGCTCGGGCAGCGCGAGCGTGGCGCCACGACCGACTCGCCCCGCGGCCAGCGGTACACGACGACGTTCGCGAAGCTCCCGATCAGCGCGCCCAGGACGGCGACGAGCGCGATCCAAGCGGCGGTCACGCGCTCAAGCGCGCTTCGGTCGTGGGGGGTCGAGGGGCAGGAGACGGCATGGGGACAGGCTTCTCATGGTGCCCATGCTACGCTCCCTGTCGCTATGAAGAGACTCACCCTTTCCCTCCTGGCCGCGCTCGCCGTCGCGCTGACCTTAGGCGCCAACCTCGGTGCGCAAGACGCGCCCGCTCGCCTCGCCTTCGTGGACTCGCAAGCCCTCATCGCCGCCCACCCTTCGGGCGGCGCCGCCAACGACCTGCGCGAACTCGCGGCCCAAGAGATCGGCGAGCTGCGCGGGCAGCTCGACGAGCTCGTCGCCCGCGCGCAAGGTCAAGGGGGCACGCTGAGCCCCGAGGACGAGGAGCGCTTCAACCTGCTCCGCGCCACCTACGAATCGGTCCAGGCCCGCTACCAGGCCGACATCGCCGAGGCCGCGCAGCCCGCGATCGAGGCGGTCAACGCCGCGATCAAGGCCGTCGCCGACGAGGCCGGCATCGCCGTGGTCATGGACATCGGCGCCGCGGCCGAGAACGGGCTCGTGGTGTACGCGGCGGAGGGGTTGGATCTGACCGAGGCCGTCGCGGCGCGGCTGCAGTAGGGCGCAGCCGCGCCGTTGCGGTTTCGCTGCGCGAAACCGCGCGGTGAACGCGGGCCGCCGACGTCTTGCGGGCGCAGGCAACCTGCGCTGAACCAACGCGCGATCAGAGATCGACATCGCGACCGGCGCTGAGCTGATCCAGCCAGCGCCGGTCGTCGTCGTCGAGGGGGGCGCGCTCCAGCAGGTCGGGGCGCCGCTCGAGGGTGCGCCGGAGCGCCTCGCGCCGGCGCCACTTGGCCACCTCGGCGTGGTGGCCCGAACGGAGCACGTCGGGTACGCCGGCGCCGCCGTACTCGAGCGGCCGGGTGTACTCGGGGTAGTCGAGCAGACCGGTCGTGAACGAGTCCTGCCGATGGCTGTCGGCATCGCCGAGCACGCCCGGCAGCAGCCGGGCGGTCGCCTCGACCACGCACAGCGCCGCCAGCTCGCCCCCCATCAGGACGAAGTCGCCGATCGACACCTCGCGGTCGACGAGCGCCTCGGTGCGGGCGTCGAACCCTTCGTAGCGCCCGCAGAGCAGCACCAGGTGGCGGCGGGTGGCGAGCTCCTCGACCACCGCCTGGGTGAGCGGCGTCCCGGCGGGGGAGAGCAGCGCGACCTCGTCGGGCGGGGGGTCGTCGGCGCGCGCCTCGTCGATGGCCGCGGCGGCGACGTCCACCCGGACGACCATCCCCGCGCCGCCGCCGTACGGGGCGTCGTCCACCCGGCCGGTGCGGTTGCCGGCGAAGCGGCGCAGGTCGCGCGCCTCGAGGTGCAACAGCCCGCGCGCCACCGCGCGCCCGACGAGCGCCTCGCTGCGCCAGGCCTCGATCAGATGCGGGAAGAGGGTGTAGACGGTGATGCGCATCGGCGCCCTAGGCCGCCGGGCGGACGGCGCCCGGCGGGAGGGGCCGTCGGCGCTTCGGTCCGTCCCCCAAGGCGCGCCGGTACACGTCGACGAGCTCCGCGGCACGGACGTCGACGTCGAAGGCACGGACGGCCTCCCGAGCGGCGCGGCGGCGGCCCGCCGGATCCGGCGCGCGCAAGGCTTCGAGGATGGCGTGGGTCAACGGGCCGGATCCGGGAGCGCAGACCGTCAGACCGGGTCCGGCGAGCTCGCGGGCGGCGGAGGAGTCGGCAGCGACGACCGGCGTGCCGCCGGCGAGCGACTCGAGGAAGGTCATCGGTTGGACCTCGGTCGTGGAGGCCGACACGAACAGGTCCGCGGTCCGAACGTAGTTCGCCACCTCGCGGTGGTCGACCGGACCCACCCAGTGCACGTTCGCGTCGTCGCGGCCCGCCAGCGTCGCCCGCGAGGGGCCGTCCCCGACCATCATCAGGTGGAGCCGAGGTTCGGTGCGGCGAGCCTCGGCGACCGCCTCCAGCAAGCCGACGAGCCCTTTCTCGGGCGCCATGCGACCGACGTAGAGCAGCAGCGGCGCGTCGAGCGGGACCCCGAAGCGGGCGCGCAGCTCGGGGTCGGGCGCGCCCACGTGGCGGCCGAGATCGACCGGGTTCGGCATCCGCTCGATCGCGCCGTCGTACCCGTAGCCCCGGAGCACGTCGACCATCGCGGCGCCGGGCACCAGCACCACGTCCGCCTCGCGCGCGAAGCTGGCGACGTGGCGCTTGGTCGCCCACTCGGTGACGCGCGCCGGGGTGGGCGCGTAATGGACGTAGGCGTGGTACTGGGTGTGCGCGGTGAAGACGAGGGGCGCGCCGATGCGGCGAGCCCACGCGTGCGCGACGAACCCGGCCACGAACGGGTGCATGGTGTGGAGCACGTCGAGGTCGTCGAGGGGGAGCCGGCGGCTGGCCAGCGGCCCGACCGGCAGCAGCAGCGGGTAGTCGGGGGTGGCGGCGGACCGCAGCCCCGGCAGCCGATGCACGCCGTCCTCCGGGACCGCGCCGGGGTGGTCCGGGGCGAACACGCGGACCCGATGCCCCAGCCGCCGCAGGCCCTGCGCGAAGAGGGCGGTGGACGTGGCGACCCCGTTGCGCGACGGGGCGAAGGTGGCGGTGACGATGCCGACGTTCACGGTCGGGCGCCGGTCACGCGTCGCCGTCCAGCAGACCCGGCGGCACGTCGACGAGGTCGACCGTCGTCCCGTCCCACTCCACGTAGGGCGCCGCCCACGGCACCAGGCGCTCGCCCTCCGGTCCGTCGATGGCGAGCAGGTCCTGGGCGCCCAGGAGCACGTAGGCGACGCGACCGTACGGGGCGCCGTCCCGAAGCACCGGCGCACCCTCGAGGCGGGCGACGTCGACGGCGTCCGGATCGTCGTCCGGGTCGGGCTCCGGCAGCCAGGCGGGATCGGCCCAGACGTGCGCATGCGTGAGCGGTCGCGCCCGCTCCGGGGTGTAGATCCCCTGCACCGCCACGACCAGCCCGGCGCCGACGGTGCGCGCCTCGCGCAGCCGGGTGGCGCCCACGCCGTCGACCCAAACCGGACCGAGCTCGTGCGCCAGGGCGCGGAGCGCGGCGGCGGCGCTCGGGCTCACGGGCTCGGCCTTGAGCGACCCGCGGACCTGGAACGGCCGACCCAAACGGGCGAGCCGCACCCATCCGGTCGGTGGGGCGGCGGGATGCGGGCTCCGCGCGGGTCCGTGGTGCTCGGGCACCGGCGCTTACTCGATCAGGTGGACGTCGACGCGCTGGCGACCGTCGGTGGCGGCCCGCGCGAGGGTTCGGAGACCGTTGATGACGCGCCCGCCGCGCCCGATCACGCGGCCGGCGTCGGCGCCGTCGCAGCGGATCTCGATGCGCACGCCGCCGCGATCGTCGACCACCTCACGGACGTCGAGGGCGTCGACGTCCGAGACGAGGTTCTGGACGACGTAGGCGACCAGTTCGCGCGGCATGCGGTCGGAACTCAGGCCGCGGCTTGCTGGGCGGCGGCGGCGCGGGCGATGTGGCCGCGCGAGCGCTTGGCCTGGACGTCGGGCACGGGGATGCCGGCCTTCTCGAGCAGGCGGAGCGCGCTTTCGGTGGGCTGGGCGCCCAAGGCGAGCCAGTGCGCGGCACGCTCGGCGTCGAGCGTCATGGTGCCGCCGTCGCCGGCGCGCGGGTCGACGTGGCCGAGCGATTCGATGTAATCGCCGCCGCGCTTCACGCGCGCGTCGACGACGACCATGCGGTAGTGCGGGTTCTTCTTGGCGCCCATGCGCATCATGCGGATCTTGACCATCGTGGGGTCCCTCCTGGGGTGCGTCCCCGGGCGCGGCGGTGCCGCTTGGCGTGCCTCGGTTCCGGGGAACGAGCCGCGGCGCCGCGCGGCGGCACCCGGGTCGAGCGTCTCAACCTCGAATGCTACACGACCCAGGGTGCGCTGTCCAATCGATCCGGGCCGGGGTTCAGAAGCGCGGCCGATTGCGGCCGCCGCGCCCGGGGGGCCGCTTGCCCATGCGCTTCATCATCGTCCGCATCTCCTCGTAGTTGCGCATGAGCCGGTTGACGTCTTGCACGGTGGTGCCGGAACCGCGCGCGATCCGCTTGCGGCGGCTGGCGTTGAGCAGCTTGGGGTCGCGCCGCTCGCGCTCGGTCATCGACGAGATGATCGCCTCGACGCGGCCGATCTCGCGCTCGTCGACCTCCGCCCCGGCGGGGAGCAGCTTGTTCGCCCCCGGGATCATGCCGAGCACGTCGGTGAACGAGCCCATCTGCTTGATGCGACGCATCTGGGTGAGCATGTCGGCGAGCGAGAAGTCCGCGAGCCCCTTGCCCTTCTCGAGCGCGCCGTCGTCGTCGCCCTCGAGCGCCTTGGCTTTCTCGATGAGGGTGAGCACGTCGCCCATGCCCAGGATCCGGCCGGCGATGCGGTCGGGATGGAACGGCTCGAGGCCGTCGATCTTCTCGCTCATCCCGGCGAAGAGGATCGGCTTGCCGGTGACGTGTTTGGCCGACAGCGCCGCCCCGCCGCGCGCGTCGCCGTCCATCTTGGTGAGGATCAGGCCCGACAGACCGACGCGCTCGTCGAAGCTCTTCGCCACCGGCAGCGACTGCTGACCGGTCATCGCGTCGACCACCAGGAGCCGTTCGGTCGGTTGCAGCGCGTCGCGCAGCTCCTCGAGCTGCCCCATCAGGCGGTCGTCGATCTGCAGGCGCCCCGCGGTGTCGACGATGATCAGGTCGCGGAAGTCGGCCTTCAGCGCGGCGTCCAGGCGCTGCTTGGTCACGCGCACCGGCTCGTCGTCGCCCACCTCGAGCACGGGCACGCCGATCTGCTGGCCGAGGATGCGCAGCTGCTCGCGCGCCGCGGGGCGCTGGGTGTCGGCCGCGATCAGCAGCGGTCGGCGCCCCTGCGCCTTGTAGCGGTAGGCGAGCTTGCCGGCGGTGGTCGTCTTGCCGGCCCCTTGCAGGCCGACGAGCATCCAGACGTTGCCGTCGTTGCGCAGGTTGGGGACGGCCGCCTTGCCGCCGAGCGTCGCCACCATCTGCTCGTGGACGATCGCGACCACGCGCTGGTCGGGGTTCAGCGACAGGAGCGTCTCCGACCCGATCGCCTTCTCCTGGACCTGCGCGACGAAGTCCTTCGCCACCTCTAGGTTGACGTCGGCCTCGAGCAGCGCGACGCGCACTTCGCGCAGCGCGGCTTTGACGTCGGCCTCGCTGAGCTTGCCGCGGCCGCGGAGGCCGTCGAAGACGTTCTGGAGTCGATCGCCGAGGCTCTGGAACATGGGGGTCGATCCTCTCCTGCACGGGCCGGTGCGCGCCGGTCGCGGGTGCGTGCGCGATGTCCGGGCGCCCAGGGTACCCACGCGGACGATGAGGGTCAATCGCAGCGGCCGCACCCCGTGGCGATCGGCCGTCCCGTTTGGTCGCCGGCCCCACGCGCGCTTCATCGCGTTCCGGTACAACGGGGCATGCACCGTACGCGACGCCGCCCCCTCGGTCGCGCGCTCCTGGCGTGCCTCGTCGGCGCGTGCCTGTTCGGGAGCGTCGCGGCGCAGGTGGGGTTCGCCCCGGGCGATCCGCCGCTGCCCGCGGCGGCTGCGGCGCCGTGGGCGGGGGCCGTCGACGCGCTGGAGGAGGCCGTCGGCTCGCCGCGTCCGTGGACGCCCGACGCCCCCGCCTGGCGCACCGCGCTGGTGGCGGTCCGGGGGGCGGTCGCCGCCGCCCCAGGCCATCCGGTGCCGCTGCGGGCGTCGCTCCGCACCCATGTGGCCGTGGGCTGGTGGGTGCGGGCGGTGGCCGCCGTCGACGCGCTCGAGGCGGCGCGCCCCGAGGACCCGTGGGCGGAACCGGCCTCGCCCGTGCCCGCGCCTCCGGGCACCCTCCTGGAGGCGGCCACCGAGGCGCTGCGGGAGTACGGCTTCGCGCGCTACCAAGCGGGCGACCGCGAGGCGGCCCGTGCCACCTTCGCCCGCTGGGTCGAACTCGTACCCGACGATGCCGACGCCCACCGCTGGCTGGGGCGCGTGCTGCTCGAGGGGGGCGACCCGGTCGCGGCGCTGCCGCACCTGCGTCGCTGGGCGGCGCTGCAGCCCGACTCCCCGGAGGCCGCCTACTTCGTGACCGAGGCCGAGCTGGGCGAGCGCGTCGGGGTCGTCGCCAGCTCGGCCTTCCGCAGCGGCTTGGCCGCGTACGAAGCGGGCGACCTCGAGGCCGCGGCGACGGCGTTCGAGGAGGCGCGGCAGGCGGCCCCCGAGTACGCCGACGCGCACGCCTGGACCGGACGCGTCGCGCTGGAGTCGGGCGACCCCGACCGCGCCGTCGCCGCCTTCGCCGCGGCGGCGGCGCTGCGTCCCGAGGACGCCGGGCTCGCGTACTTCTTGCGCGCCGCCGAACTGGAGCGCGACTTCGGGGTCGAAGCGGGGGGCGCCTTCCTGGACGGGTTGGCCGCCTACGAGCGCGGCGACCTCGAGGCGGCCGGCGCGCTCTTCGGCGCCGCGACCGAGGCGAACCCCGGCTTCGTCGAGGCGTGGGTGTGGCGAGCGCGCAGCCTGCAGGAGGCGGGCGCGCTCGCGGCGGCGGAGGCGGCCTGGGCGCGCGTCGTCGAGCTCGACCCGGCGGACGAGCGCGCCCGCTTCTTCCGGAACCGGCTCCGGGAGCAACTCGCGTACGGCCGCGACGCGGATCCGGAGGTCGCGGCCGCGTTCGCGAGCGGCGTGGCGGCGTTCGAGGCCGCCGATCTGGCGACGGCGCGGGCGCGCTTCGAGGCGGTCGTCGCGGCGGATCCGGACTCCGGTCTCGCCTGGAGCTGGCTCGGCCGCGTCGCGTACACCGTGCGCGACTTCGCGGCCGCCGCCACCGCCTACGCCCGCGCCGCCGAACTGCTGCCCGACGATGCCGACGTCGCCTGGTTCGCCGAGGACGCCGCCTTCCGGGCGGCGCCCGAGGTCGATCCGGACGCCGATCCGGACGCCGAGCCCGATCCCGACGCCGACCTCGACGCCGAACCCGACGCCGAGCAGCCGTGACCATGCGCACCGTCGTCCTGCGGGTGGCGGCGTTGGCGCTGCTCCTGCTGCTCGCGGTGTTCGGGGTGCTCGCGACGCGCACCATGCAGCGCCTCCCCGACACCGTGGTCTACCTGGTGCGCGACGAGGGGGGCTCGTTCACGCTCGAGGCGGTCGCCCGGCGCTTGCGTCCCGACGGGGCGCTCGACGCCGCGCGGGCCGCCGTGGAGGCGCTGGCCGCCGGACCGACCGCGGCCGAGGCCGCCCGCGGGTTGGCGAGCGAGGTGCCGCCGGGCACCGACGTCCGGAGCGTTCGCTGGGCGGGCGACGTGCTGGTGGTCGACCTCGATGCGGCGGTCGCCGCGGGGGGCGGCACGGCCTCGATGATCGGGCGCATCGCGCAGCTCACGTACACGTTGACCCAACCTGGCGGCGTGTCGGCGGTCGAGGTGCGCGTCGACGGGCGCGCGCTCGAGGCGTGGGGCGGCGAGGGCGTGATGGTGGCGTGGCCCTGGCGTCGACCGGACGGGGCGTTGCCGCGGTGGTGACCGGCGCGGGGGGCGCCCCCGGGCGTCGCCGGTGCGCGATGCACACCGTCGCCCTGATCGCCGTCGGTCTGCTGGCGTTCGCGACGCCGGGGGCGCGGGCCCAACCGAGCGCGCTCCCGCAGCCCCCGGCGACCTCGGCCCCGCTCGCCTCGGCGTGGGACTCCGCCGAGGGGCGCGCACGGGTCGTCGACGCCGTGGTGGACCTCTTCGCCGCCGAGTACCACGCGCCGGAGCAGCGCGACTGGGCCCGCTGGGGCGCCGAGTACCGCGAGGCCGCGGCGGCAGCCGACGGCCGGGCCGCCTTCGACGCCGTGATGGAGCGGATGCTGCGGGCCCTCGCCGACGGACACTCGAGCTGGTTGGGGCGCCCGGCGGCGGCGGCCGCCCCCGCTCCGAGGTCGCCGAGCGATGCGGAGCCGGTCCGTCTGGGCGTGCAGCTCGCCTACGTGGAGGACCGCGGTCTGGTCGTCGAGCGCGTCTACCCGCGCACGCCCGCCGACCGCGCCGGGTTGCGCCGCGCGGACGTGATCACGGCGGTGGGCGACCTCGACCTGCGCCACGTGGGCAGCCTGTTCGCCGCGAACGCCGCGCTGGCCGAGGCGCTGCGCGCCGGACCGGCGGCGCTCACGGTCGAGCGCGGACGCGTCCGCTTCGACCTCGACGTGGTCGGGGGGGCGGTCGACTTCGCCGCGGTCGCCACGCGCCCCTACGCGGTGCTGCTGGACGACGGCATCGGCTACCTCCACGTCCCCACGTTCAACACCGACGGCGTCGCGGCCGACGTGCACGAGGCCGTGCGCGGGTTGGTCGCCTCCGGGGCGCGGGCCTTGGTGCTCGACCTGCGCGGCAACCTGGGCGGGCGCGTGCTCGAGGCCGGGCTCACGTTCGCCGCGTTCGGCGACGGGACCTGGTCGGTCGCGGTCGCCCGCGGCGAGGAGGCGTGGCGCGCGACCGCCGGCATCGAGGCGGCGCCCGCGGGCCCGGTCGCGGTGGCGCGGCTGCGGCGGAGCGACGGCACGTCGTTCGGGGAGCAGCGGCTGGCCGACCCCGTGCGCTTCGCCGGCCCGGTCGTCGTGCTGGTCGGCTCCGAGAACGCCAGCGCCGCGGAGGTCCTGGCCGCGGCGCTGGCGGAGGTGCTCGGCGCTCGGATCGTCGGCGAGCGGACGTCGGGGAACGTCGAGGCCGTGCGCGCCTTCGAACTGCCGGACGGCAGCCGCGTGCTCGTGGCGATCGCCGACCTGCGCAGCCCGACCGGTGCGTCGCTCGTGGGCGGCTTGCTGCCGGACGTGGTGGCGCGCGCCGACGTCCGCGACCTCGCGCGCGGCGTCGATCCGCCGGTCGCGGAGGCGCGGCGGTTGTTGGGGGCGCTGCCCTTCACGCCCGGGAGGTTCTTCTGAGGCCCTCGGCCCGCGGCCCCGACGGAACGCGGGCGGCCCCGTGGGGCCGCCCGCGAACTCCTCATCCTGGGTGCGTGCTACACTTTTCGGCGCTGCCGAACGGTCGTGCGCGTCGTCCAAGATGCCACGCCGCGGTTTGGTGCGCCCGACAGGATTCGAACCTGTGACCTTTCGCTCCGGAGGCGAACGCTCTATCCGACTGAGCTACGGGCGCGCGGGAACCGCAAGAACGCAAACGTCAAGCTAGCACCACCCTTGGAGGACGTCAACACCCATGAAGCTCAGCCGTCGCGCCAACACGATCATTCTCTGGTTCGTCTCGATCGGGCTCCTGCTCGGGATGGTCATCACCTTCACGCCCAGCCTCGGCGGCCTCGGTGGCCTCGGCGGCGCGGGCGACTCGAGCGCGGTCGCGCTGACCGTCAACGGGGAGCCGATCCGCGAGCTCCAGGTCGCCCAGACCCGCTCGAACCCGCTCTTCGTCACCGTCACCGAGGGCGAGGTGGGCGAGGACCTCGAGCTCTTGCTCGTCGACACCCTCATCCGCCAGGAGGTCGTCCGCCAGGACGCCGCCCGCCAGCGCGTCACCGATGGCGACGTCCGTGCGGCGGTCGCCGAGTTCCGCGAGAGCCGCGGCGTCGACGGTCGCTCGAATGACCAGGCGTACCTCAACCTGATCGCCGGGTCCGGGTTCACCGACCAGACCTTCCGCGAGTACCTCCGCGAGCAGCTGCGCCAGCAGCGCTGGGAGGCTTCCTTGGTCGAGGGCATCGAGGTGTCGGACGAGGAAGCGCGCGCCTTCTTCGAGGGCAACCGCGACGCCTACCTGAGCGAGGAGCGCATCGAAGCCCGCCACATCGTCACCGAGTCGCTCGAGGCCGCCAGCGAGGCGCGCGCTCGGGTGCTCGCCGGCGAGGACGCGGCCGACGTGGCGCGCGAGGTATCGGTGGAGCGGGCGGATCGCGACGGGGCGCTCGGCGCCGCCGCCGGCGAGACCGACCCGCGTCCGGTCGGCCGACCGGCCCTCCCGACGCCGGTCGCGACCGCGGCCTTCGGGTTGGGCGGTCCCGGCGTCACCGAGGTCGTCGAAGCGGACGCCCGCTTCCACGTCGTGGTCGTCGAGGACTACCTCGCCGCCGAGCGCCGCCCGTTCGACGAGGTCGCGGCCTCCGTGCGCGAGGACGCGCTCGGGGCCAAGCAGGTCGGCGTGCTCGAGCGCGCCGTCGAGGACCTGGTCGACGCCGCCCGCGTCGAGTTCCCGGCGACCAGCAGCCTGAGCTTCGACGACGAGCCGGTCGCGCGCGTCGGCGACGTCGACATCCTGCGCTCCGAGCTGGTGCGCGCGACGTACACGAACCCGCAGATCCAGCAGTCGCTCTCGCCCGACAGCGCGATCCTGATCACCGCCTTCTTCAAGCCGGCGATCCTCGGTCAGCTCGTCGACCAGGAGCTCGCCGCGCAAGGGGCCAGCGAACTCGGCGTGCCGTTCGTCGGCACGCGCTCGCAGGTCGCCCAGAGCGCGCTGGCGTACGTCGCCCGCGACGCCGAGGCCGAAGAGGACGACATCGTCGCCTACTACGAGCAGAACCCGGCGCAGTTCACGGTGCCGGCCTCGGCCGACGTGCTGCGCGTCGACCTCGGGTCGATCGACGCGGCCGCGGCCTTCCGCACCCGCACCCTCGCGGGCGAGGACGTCCTCGAGGTCGCCGGCGATCTCGAGGCCGGCATCGAGGAGCTCGGGACCGTGCGCCCCGGGCAGCTCGAGGGCATCCTCGACACCACGCTGTTCGGCACCGAGGCGTTCACCGAGCTTCCCGACGGCGTCTGGTCGATCTCGGACGTGCTCGCGATCGCCGACGAGGTGGAGGCCGAGGCGCTGCCCGACGCCGTCGACACCGAGAGCGAGGCCGAGGAGGGCGATGCGGCCCCGGCGTTCGTCGAGCGCTACGTGGTGCTCGTGGCGCAGCGCACGCCCGAGCGCCTGCGGCCGCTCGACGAGGTGCGGGCGCAGGTCCGCACCACCGTGCTCGCGCAGGAGCGCGCGGAGCTGCGCGACGCGTGGCTGGCCGAGCTGCGCGAGCGCGTCGACGTCGAGGAGTCGCTGGTCGAGGGCGCCGACGCGCCGTTCGTCTTCGGCGACGAGCCGGCGCCGACGGACGCGATCGGCGACGACGACGCAGCCGCAGATGGCGAGGACGCCGCGACCGCCGACGACGAGGACGCGACCGAGGACGGTACCCCCGCGACGGACTGACCGCGGCGCGGACGGCGCGGGGCGGCGGGGCATCGGGCCCCGCCGCCCCGTCGCGTTGGTACCCTGCCCGCATGCCCCGTGCCCTCCTGAGCGTCTCGGACAAGACCGGTCTCGTCGACTTCGCGCGCGCGCTCGTCGACCTCGGATTCGAGCTCGTCGCCACCGGCGGCACCCACCGGGCGCTGGTGGAGGCCGGCCTCGCCGCGCGCGCGGTGTCGGACGTCACCGGCGCCCCCGAGATCCTGGACGGTCGCGTCAAGACGCTGCATCCCGCGATCCACGGGGCGCTCCTCGCGACGCCCACCCCCGAGCACGACGCCGAACTGCAGGCCCACGGCCTGTCGCGGATCGACCTGGTGGCCGTGAACCTGTACCCCTTCGAGGCCACCGCCGCCAAACCCGGCGTGACGGACGCGGAGGCGATGGAGCAGCTCGACATCGGCGGCCCCACCATGGTGCGCGCCGCGGCGAAGAACCACGCGGCGGTCCTGGTCGTGGTCGACCCTTCCGAGTACCCGGCGCTGGCGGCCGAGCTCGCGGCCGGTCCCGTGCCGCTGGCGCGCCGCCGCGCGTTGGCGCGTGCCGCGTTCGCGCACACGGCCGCCTACGACGCGGCGATCGTGGGCTACCTCGACGGCGACGACCCGCTGCCGCCGACCAAACACGTCACGCTGGCGCGGGCCGAGGTGCTGCGGTACGGCGAGAACCCGCACCAACAGGGAGCCCGGTACCGCGAGGCGGGTCGCCGTGGATGGTGGGACGGGGTCGTCCAGCACGGTGGGTTGGCGCTGTCGTACCTCAACCTCTTCGACGCCGACGCCGCATGGCGGCTGGTCCATGCCTTCCCGGAAGGGCCGGCGGCGGTCGTCGTCAAGCACGCCAACCCGTGCGGCGTCGCCGTCGCCGGGGACCTCGCGACCGCGTACGAGCGCGCCTTCGAAGCCGATCCGAAGTCGGCCTTCGGCGGCGTGGTGGCGCTGCGCGGACGGGTGGACCGGACGCTCGCCGAGGCGCTGGTGGCCAACCCCAAGGCCGACGTGCTGATCGCCTCCGGCTACGACGCCGAGGCCCGGGCGCTCCTCACGAGCAAGCGCAAGGCGATGCGCGTGCTCGAGGCGCCCGCTCCGGGCCCGGAGCGCTTCGGTTTGCGGCGCATCGACGGCGGCTTCCTGCTGCAGACGCCGGAGGAGGTCGCGGTCGATCGGAGCGCCTGGTCGGTCGCCACCGAGCGTGCCCCGACCGAGGCCGAGTGGGCCGATCTGACGATGGCCTGGGTCGTGTGCGCCGCCGTCGCCTCGAACGCGATCGTGTTGGTCAAGGACGGCCGCGCGGTCGGGATCGGCGCCGGCCAGCAGAGCCGCGTCGACGCCGCCGAGATCGCCGCGCGCAAGGCCGCGGGGCGCGCCGTCGGCGGCGCCTGCGCCTCGGACGCCTTCTATCCGTTCCGCGACGGGCTCGACGCCGCCGCGGCGGCCGGGGCGACGGCGGTGATCCAGCCGGGCGGTTCGGTCCGCGATCCCGAGGTGGTCGCCGCCGCGAACGAACACGGCCTCGCGATGGTGTTCACCGGGCGGCGCCACTTCCGCCACTGACCGGCGAGGGTCCACGGACCGGCGAGGGTCCACGGACCGGCGAGGGTATGGGGTCGCTGCGTCCCTGACGGCGGTCCGCCGCTCAGTCGGTACCAGCGGTGGCGGAGCTCGGGGCTCGAAGCACCACATCTGGTACCCGACCACGCACCGGTCGCGCGGACCCATGCTAGGCTTGCTCCTACGCCGTGATCGCGGAGACCCCCGGTTCGACGCACGACGAGGACGTCGCGCATGTGGCGGAAACCGCACGATCCGTCCCCCATATCTAGTATCCAAGGGGACGAGGCATACAAGATCTGGTACCAATGCGTACCGATCCGAAGCCCAGGGCCCGATCGACGCCTGGGCTTCGGTGCACGAAAGGGGACCCCAGCGTGGCCGACGTCGTACCTGCAACCAACCCCGAAGCCCTCGCCGCGTTCGACGCGCATGCGGTCGCGATCGCGAAGCGGCAGTACTTCCAGGAGGCGGACACCGACCTCCTGGCGATGTTCCGGCGCGTCGCCGATTGGGTGGCGCAGCCCGAACCGGCCGAGCGCCGCGCGGCGCAGGCCGATCGCTTCTTCGAGTTGATGATCGGCAAGCGCTTCTGCCCCGGGGGGCGGGTGTTGGCGGGTGCGGCGACCGCGCACGGGAACGTGCTCAACTGCTTCGTCCAGGACGGTCGCCCCGAGATCGAGGGGGGCAACGCCTGGGTGTTGCGGCTCGCGAGCAAGCTCGCGGTCGTGACCAAGGTCGGGGGCGGCAACGGGCTGAACCTCGATCCGATCCCCGCGAAGCGCCCGTACACGGCGCCGGTCGGTCGCCTCTACCTGACCATCGCGCCCAGCCACCCCGATTACGAGAAGGTCCGCGACGGCACCTTCCTCGATCTCGTGCACGGCTCCTACACGACCCGCGGCTACCAGGCGGCGCGCTTCGTCGAGTACCACGAGGCGCCGACCGGCGTACCGGTGGTGCAGGTGGGCGATTCCGTGGAGAACATCTGGGCTTCGGCCGCCCAGCTGGTCACCACGCTGCTCGCCGGCGACGACCTGCTGCTCGACCTGAGCTCGCTGCGCGCCGAGGGCACGCCGGTCAACGGTTCGGGCGGCACGTCGAGCGGCCCGTCGTCGTTCGCCGTCGAGGTCTTCGAGAACTTCGCGCGCTGGGCCGCGCTCGGCGGCGCCGAGCACGCCGGCCCGGTGGCCACGCTCCGCTACGTCTTCGCGCCCACGCTCCGCGCCATCCGCCAGGGGGGCACCCGCCGCGGCGCCGGCATGGCGACCCTGTCGATCACCCACCCCGACGTGCACGACTTCATCACCTCCAAGGACCTCGAGCGCGAGCAGGCCGAGGGCGACATCAGCACCTTCAACATCTCGGTGCTCGTGACCGACGACTTCATGCGCCGCGCCCGCCGCGAGGGCCCGCAGGGCACGCTCTGGGAGATCGCCCAGCACGCCTGGCAGACCGGTGAACCCGGCTTGATCTACGTCGATCGCATCAACGAGTTCAACCCCATGCGCGCGAGCCTCGGCGAGATCCGCTCGACCAACCCCTGCGGCGAGATCCCGCTGTTCCCCGGCGAGCCGTGCGACCTGGGCGCGATCAACCTGGCCGCGTACGTGCGCGAGGAGCGCGTCGGCCTCGACGGCTTCGACGTCGGCGCGTTCCGCACCGACGTCGCCACCACGGTGCGCTTCCTCGACGACGTCCTCGAGGTCAACAAGTTCGCGCTCGAGGACAACCGCGAGATGAGCCACTACCTGCGTCGCTTGGGGCTGGGGATCATGGGCCTCGCGGACGCGCTCATCCGCATGGGCTTCCGCTACGACAGCGACGAGGGCCGGAGCGCCGTCCACCACATGATCACCCACCTGCGCGAGGCCGCCACGGACGCGAGCCGCGCGCTGGCCGAGGAGCGCGGCGCCTTCCCCGGCTTCCACCAGTCCTCGCTCGGCGCGCCGCGGCGCAACGTCGCGCTGCTGACGGTGGCCCCGACGGGCACCACCAGCATGCTCATGGGCGTCTCCTCGGGGGTCGAACCGATCTTCGCGCCGTTCACGTACCGCAAGATCGGCACCAGCTACGCCGCGCTCATCGCCCCGCTCTTCCAAGAGCTGCTCGAGCGCCACGCCCCGCACCCGGACTACGCCAAGGACGGCGGCTGGGACTGGGAGAAGGTCGTCCAGGCGGTGCAGGATCGGCACGGCAGCGTCCAGGGGCTCGACTTCATCCCGGACGACGTGAAGGCGGTCCTGGTGTGCGCGCACGACATCGCGCCGGCCGACCACGTCCGGATGCAGGGCACGGTGCAGAGCGCCTTCGACGCCGGCGGCGAGATGGTGGCGAACTCGATCAGCAAGACGATCAACCTCCCCAACGAAGCGACCGTGCACGACGTGCACGAGGCGTACAGCCTGGCGTTCGACACCGGGTGCAAGGGCATCACCGTCTACCGCGACGGCTCGCGCCAGTTCCAGGTGCTCTCGACGTCGTCGAAGAAGAGCGAGGACGGCCAAGAGGGCGCGAAGGACGCGAAGGCCGGCACCCAGGTCGCCGCGGCCGCCAAGACCACCGAGGTGCGGGTCGCGGCCCCGATGGGCTTCGAGCGGCTGCCGAGCGAACCCCTGTTCGACCGCCCCACCCGCCTGACCGGGTTCACCGACGCGGTCAAGCTCACCTTGCCGAGCGGCGAGAAGCGCGGCTTCTACGTCACCGTCAACAAGCAAGATGGCTTGCCCGTCGAGGTCTTCATCACCAGCGGCAAGGCCGGCGACGAGGCCAACGCGGACTCCGAGGCTCTGGGACGGGTGGTGTCGATCGCGCTGCAGTACGGCGTGCCCGCCGAAGCGCTGGTCAAGACGCTGCGCGGCATCAACGGCGGCATGTACGGCTCCTACGAGGGGCGCCTGGTCGCAAGCCGCGCCGACCTGATCGCGGTCGCGCTCGAGACCGCCGGCGTCGAGAACCTGCTGCAGCGCGGCAAGGGGTGCCCGGACTGCGGCGCCCCGCTGCGCTTCGAGGAGGGCTGCATGAAGTGCGCCTCCTGCGGCTACAGCAAGTGCGGGTGAGGGAGGGCGCGCGCTGAACGGCACGCGCCCGCACGAGGACGGCCGCGGCAGCACGCCGCGGCCGTCCTCGTGGGCGTCGTCAGCGCTCGTCGCCCGATCCGCCGATCACGCCGCGCGCGGCGCGATCGGCCAGCTTCACCAGGTTCGCTCGCGCGACCTCCTCGAGCGGCACGTCCAGGTCGCGCGCCAGCACCGCGACGTACCAGAGCACGTCGCCGAGCTCCTTCACCAAGGCGTTGCGCTGCGCGGGGTCGAGCGGTTCGCCGGGCGCCCAGCCGGCGTCGCGCATGAGCTTGCCGAGCTTCTCGGCCACCTCGCCGGCCTCGCCGGCGAGCTTGAGGGTGGGGTACAGCACGCGCGCGGCGTCCGGGTAGCGCGCGGTGCGCAGCGCGCCCTGTTGGTAGTCGTCGAGGGTCATGGCGCAGGCTACCCGGCCGGGCCGCGGTCGGCCCCAGGGCACCGGGTGTGTCGCGGGCGGCGGACGTCGTCGCCGCCGTGCGGCATCGTGGAGGGGTGAACGCATCGCTCGCCACCCTCGCGCGCAGCTTCGCCACCCTCGCGCTGCTCGCGGGCGCGGCGGTCGGGGTCGCGCAGGGGGCCACGGCGCCGCGGCTCGATCGCGCCGTCGCGGAGCTGCTCGACGAGCCGGCGGGCCAGGCCTTCCTCGAGGCGTACCGGGCGATCCTCGGCGACTATCGCGGAGAGGTCGACGCCGAGCGCCTGCTCGAGGGGGCGCTCCGCGGTTTGGTCGCCGCGCTCGACGACCCGTACGTCCGGTACCTGAACCCGGAGGAGGTGGCCGAGGACGCGGTGGCGCGCCGCGACCCGGACGTCGTCGTGACCGGCGTCTTGGGGGACCTGGGCTACCTGCGGGTGACGTCCTTCGACAGCGAGCGCGCCGGTGAGCGGTTCGCGACCGAGCTCGACGGCCTGCTCGTGCGCGGCGCCCGCGCGCTGGTCCTCGATCTGCGGGGGAACGGCGGTGGCCTGGTGCTGCCGGGCTTGCAGGTGCTCGATCGCTTCTTGTCGGACGAGGTCCTCGGGTACCGGGTGGGCGCGCGGACCCGCGTGCCGCTCGGCTTCGCGAACCCGAGCGCGGTCGTGCTGCCGGTCGCGGTGTTGGTCGACGGCGCCACCGCGTCCACGGCCGAGATCGTCGCCGGCGCGCTGCAGACCTACGGGCGGGCACGGCTGTACGGCGCCGTGACGGCGGGCAAAGGGGTGGGCCAGACGAGCGTGCGGTTGTCGGACGGCGGCGAGCTGCGCCTGGTGACCTTCGGATGGTCGCTGCCCGACGGACGCAGCATCGACGGTTGGGGCCTCACGCCGGACGTCCCGATCCGCACCGAGGGCCCGGTGGAGGCCCTGGAGTTGATCGATGCGATCACCGAGCCGGAGCGCGACCCCGTCCTCTCCGCGGCGCTCGCCGGCCTGCGGCGCACGCTGGGCGACGACCTCACCGACGACCAGAGCCAAGGCGAGATGCCCGCGACCGGGACGGACCGCTGACGCGTCCGCGCCTCCGCCGAGCGACCCCGTTCGCTTTACAGCGTCGGGGCCCTTCTGGTAGCCTATCGGTCGCTCGCGGCGCGATCCGCCGGTCGTGGTCGCGAGCGCTCGGTCGGCGGTAGCTCAGCGGTAGAGCGATCGGCTGTTAACCGATTGGTCGTAGGTTCGATTCCTACCCGCCGAGCCATGTGATCTCTCAGGAGATCGGAAACAGACTGAACCTACGGTTCGGTCTGTTTCGTTTTGGGTTTGGGTCCTTTTGGCGCGCCGGTCGGCTGGTAGTCGCGGGTGGGGTCGAGGGTGAGGTGGCGGAGGAGTTCGCCGGTGCTGGGGTCGACGATGCGGATGTCGTGGTCTTGCACGAGGAGGATGACGCGTTGGTGGGCGTGGGTGCGGCCGACGCCGATGTGGTGGAGGCGGCCGTTGACGCGCAAGGTGACGACGCCGGCTTTGTCGATGGTGTCGCTGCGGACGCGGTCGTG
>JAABSI010000030.1:15012-32521 GCA_011390455.1 Trueperaceae bacterium | reverse complement strand
CCGACCCCACCCAAGAGACGAACGTCTCCCAGGACCCCACTGCGGCTGCTGAGCAGGGCACCGGCGCTGTAGCGGAATCGACCCCCACCGAGTCGTCCCCTACCGCTGCCGCGTCCCCGTCCGACCAGACCGCCCCAGCGGGTGCCTCTACCATCGCGGATCTCTCCGACGACGAGATCACGATGGAAGACGTTCTCGCTGCGTCCGACGAGCAACTGGCCCGCAAGCCGGTGCACCGCGGCATGATCACCCAAGGCGAGGTCATCATGCTCGCCCAGGACGGCATCGTCGTCGACGTCGGCGCCAAGATCGAGGGCCTGCTCCCGTACAACCAGATCTTCGAGCACGACAGCAACCAAGAGGAGGCCGCGCAGTACCTCAAGCCTGGCGACTCCGTCCTGGTGTACGTCGTCCGCTCGGACGTCCCGAACAACACGATCATCCTCTCGAAGCGCCGTGCCGATGCCGAGCGCGCTTGGAACCTGCTCCAAGAGGTCTTCGAGAAGGAGAAGCCGGTCGAAGTCGAGATCATCGAGAAGGTTCGCGGTGGCCTCGTGGCGAGCCTCGGCGTTCGCGCCTTCCTGCCGGCCAGCCAGGTCGACATCCGTCGGGTGAACGAGCTCGACCCCTACGTCGGCCAGCGCATGAAGGTCAAGATCATCGAGCTCAACCGTCGCCGCAACCGCGTGATCATCTCGCGGCGCGCGATCCTCGAGACCGAGATCGCCGAGCAGAAGTCCGAGACGCTCAAGCATCTCGAGCCCGGCTACCGCACCGAAGGTGAAGTCGTCGAGATCACCGATTTCGGAGTCTTCGTCAACCTCGGCGGCATCGATGGCCTCGTCCACCGCAGCGAACTCACGCACGGGCGGTTCAACCACCCCCGCGACGTCGTCAAGGTCGGCGAGAAGGTCAAGGTCGAGATCCTCGACATGGACCTCGAGCGCGAGCGCATCAACCTGTCGATGAAGACGCTGCTGCCGAACCCTTGGCAGGACGTCTTGGCAAACTACGTCATCGGCCAGCGCGTGGCGGGCAAGGTCACCAACCTGACGCCCTTCGGCGCGTTCGTCGAGATCGAACCCGGCCTCGAGGGCCTCATTCACGTCTCCGAGATGAGCTGGACCAAGCGCGTCCGTCATCCCAAGGAAATCGTGACCGAGGGCGACGAGGTCGAGACGATGATCCTCAAGATCGACACCCAGCAGCAGCGGATCTCGCTCGGTCTCCGTCAGACCCAGCCCGATCCGTGGAGCAGCTTGCCCGACCGGTACCCGCCGGGGACCGAGATCACCGGCCCCATCACCGGGATCACCGAGTTCGGCGTGTTCATGGAGATCGAAGAGGGCATCGAGGGTCTGGTGCACATCTCCGAGCTCGCCCACGAGCACATCGAGGACATCAACGAGCACTTCAAGCGCGGCGACGAAGTCACGGCGGTCATCCTCAACATCGACCCCGTCGAGCAGCGCGCCAGCCTCTCGCGCAAGCGCCTCCTGCCGTTCACGGCGGGCGCCGGCGGGTACGACGAGATGGGTACGGGCGGCCCCGCGGCGCGCGGTCCCTCCGCCAACCGCCAGGGCGGTCGTCGCGGTGGCCGTCGCAGCAAGGGCATCGACTACGACTACAGCTACGCCGCGTCCGAAGCGGGTGGCGGTAAGGCGACGACCAAGCTGGGCGACGTCTACGCCGACCTCTTCGCGCAGTTCGGCCTGAGCGAAGCGAAGGAAGAGCCGAAGGCCGACAAGGCGGAGGCCAAGACCGAAGCCAAGACCGAAGCCAAGCCCGAAGGCGAAGCTGCCCCGGCGCCCAAGCCGGCCGCCGCGCCCAAGGCTGCGGCGAGCGAAGAAGCGCCCGTCGACGCCGAGAACGCGATCGACGCCGCCGAAGCGGCCGCGCTCCTCACGGCGGCCTTCCGCGACGGCAAGCGCCCGGCGAAGGCCGAGGCGACCAGCGATGCACCGGCCGCTGCGCCCGAAGCCGTGGCGGAAGCTGCACAGGACGCGGACCACGACGCCGCGCACGCCGCCGCCGCCAGCGAAGCCGCTGCGGAAGACGCGGCCGAGGCGGCCGCGCAGGCCGACGACGACGCCGAAGAGGCCGACCGGAACGCCTGAGCACGATCGAACGTACGACCGCATCGAGCAGGGGCGGGTCCGATTCGGACCCGCCCCTGCTTCGTTTCGTGGCTCGAGGTTCGCTCCGGCTCCGCCGGAGGCTCGCTGCGTGCGGCTACATGCGGCGCAGCCGCGAGATCCGGTCGTCGATCGGCGGGTGCGTCGAGAGCCACACCGCGGCGTTCAGGTTCTTCACCGGGTTCGCGAAGTACAGGTGGCGCACGCCTTCGGACACCTCCAGCGGGGCGCCGGCGTAGTCCCGGATCTTGGTGAGCGCGCTGGCCAAGCCCTCCGGGTTGCGCGTGATGTACGCCCCCGTCGCGTCCGCCAGGTATTCGCGACGACGGCTCACCGCGAGTTTCAGCATCGTTGCCAGGATGGGCGCCAAGACGAGCAGCACGATGAGCAACACCATCGCCAACCCCTGCCCCTTGCCGCCTCCCGAGGAGGAACGCCGCGAGCGGCCGCCGTAGACCATCCCCCGCCAGGCGACGTCGCGCAGCAGGACGATCGCGCCGACCGTCGCGGCCAGCATCGAGGCGAACCGGATGTCGTAGTTCTTGACGTGCGCCATCTCGTGGGCGACCACGCCCTCGAGCTCCTGGCGGTCCAGGAGCTGCATCAGCCCGGTGGTGACGGCGATCGCCCCGTGCCGCGGATCACGGCCGGTGGCGAAGGCGTTGGGCGCGGGGTTGTCGATGACGTACACCTTGGGCGCCGGGACGCCGGCGCCCAGGGCCACCGCCTCGGTCACGTTGACCAGGTACCGGTGCTCCTCGGCGTTCGCGGGCCGCGCGCCCGACACGGCGAGCGCGAGTCGATCCGAGAACCAGTACGCCGCCAACGACTGCGCCACCGCCAGCACCACGGCGATCACGACGAAGGTCCCCGCCGCGGCGGGATCGATGGCGAGCGCCATCAGGTAGGCGATCGCGGCGAGCAGCACGACCATGAAACCGCCCAGCACCCACGAGGCGCGGCGGTTGGCGGCCTCCCAGTCCAGCAAGCTGATGCGCCGCCCGGTGGCCGGGTCGGTGATCGCATCGGGAAGGCGGCGCGGGGTGGCGCCGTTCGGGGTCGTCATCGGCCCATCCAGGGCCCCGGATCAGGCCTGCGCGCCGAAGGAGACCTGCGGGACGGCCTTCTCTTCCTCGGGGACCTCGAGGTAGACGTGCTTGGTCTTGCCCATCGGCCCCGCGAAGAACGTGCCGGGGACCGTCGTGATCACGGTGTTGAACTGCAGCACGGCGTCGTTGTAGAACTGCCGCGCGTACGCGATCTTGTTCTCGATCGAGGCGAGTTCCTCTTGGAGCATGAGGAAGTTCTGGTTCGCCTTGAGGTCGGGGTAGGCCTCGGAGATCGCGAACAGCCGGCCGAGCGCGGCCGTCATCATGTTCGCGGCCTCGGCCGACTCGTCGACGGACTTGGCCTGCGTCATCGCGGCGCGGGCCTTGCCGACGTTGTCGAACACCTCGCGCTCGTGCGCCGCGTAGCCCTTGACGGTCTCGACCAGGTTCGGGACGACGTCGTTGCGCCGCTTCATCTGGACGTCGATCTGGCTCCACGCGTTCTGGTAGCGGTTCTCCAACGTGATGATCCGGTTGTAGATGTTGATCCCGTAGAGGACCAGAGCAGCCAGGACGGCAAGAATGATGAGCGTAGACACGCGGCCACCTCCGCGGTCAGTCTACCGTGGGCCCCTGCCCGGAGCGCGCGCGAATCACCCCACCGCCGAGCAGACGATCGCCGTCGTACACGACGGCCGACTGACCGACCGTCACCGCGAACTGCGGCGCGTCGAACTCGAGTCGGAACGCGTCCCCCCCTGGCTCGAGTTCGAGCGTCGCCGCTTCGGGCCGCTGGCGGTAGCGGACCTGCGCCTGAACCCGACGCGGCAACCGGTCGGGGTCGGCGACCAGCCAGTTGGCCTGCTCGACGGTCGCGGAGGTCCACGTGCACGCGGAGCGCGGACCGACCGACACGACGTTGCGCTCGGCGTCCAGGTCGACCACCCAGCGCGGGCGGTGCGACTTCCACAGGCCGAGACCGCGCTTCTGACCGATCGTGTAGAAGCCGACGCCCTGGTGCTCGCCGACGACCGCGTCGCCCTGCGACACGTCGACCACGGGCCCGGGACGGGGCTCGAGGTGCTCGGTCAGGTGGCTGCGCACGTCGTCGGCGATGAAGCAGAGGCCGTTGGACGAGGGCTTCCAGGCCACCGGCAGCTTCCGCTCCACGGCGAGCGCCCGCACCTCGGCCTTGGTCAGGTCGCCGAGCGGGAACAGCAGGTACGGCAGCACCCAGCGCGGCAACGCCCACAGGAAGTACGTCTGGTCCTTGTCGTCGTCGCGGCCGCGGTGCAGCTCGACGCCCTCGGGGCCGTCCACGCGCCGGACGTAGTGGCCGGTGGCCAAGAAGGTGCAGCCGAGCTTGCGCGCGCGCTCCGCCATGCCGCCGAACTTGATCTCGCGGTTGCACCACACGCACGGGTTGGGCGTCTCGCCGCGGGCGTACGCCGGCACGAAGGGATCGATCACCACGCGCTCGAAGTCCTCCCGGGCGTCGAGCAGGTAGAACGGCACGTCGAGCTTGTCGGCGATGCGCCGCGCGTCGAACGCGGCCTCCGGGCTGCAGCAGACGTCGAAGGCGCCCGCCGGTCGATCGTCGGGCCAGAAGCGCAGCATGGAGCCGACCACGTCGAAGCCCTGGTCGCGCAGGAGCGCCGTCGCGACCGACGAATCGACCCCGCCGGACATCGCGGCGAGGACCTTGGGCGTGGCGGTGGGAACGTCGGCGGCAGCCATCGACGGGCAGTCTACCGCCGACCGCGCGCGTCCCGGGACACGGGCTACACTGGCGTCGGGAGGTACCTCGTGAAAGCGCTCCGGATCATCCAGCTCGTCGCCCTGGTCCTCGTCGCGGTGTACCTGGTCCTGTTCCATTACGCGAACCCCGAGACCGTGCGCTTGCCGCTCCTGATCTCGGTGCCCCCCTCGTTGGTCGTCGTCCTCGCGATCCTCGTCGCCTGGCTGGTGGGTTGGCTCCCCGGTCGAACGCGCACCTGGAACCTCGAGCGCCGCCTGCGGCGGGCCGAGGCCGATCGCCAGGTGCTCGCCGGCGAGATGGACCGCGCCCGGCGCGGCGAACCCAGCGACCCGGTGATCCCCGATCGCGACGCCGCCGGAGTCCGGCGCGGCGACGACCCGACCGACTACCTGTGACGTCCGGCTCGGCGACCGCTGACGCCGGGTCGGCGGCGGCGTCCGCGGACCCGCTGCCGGACCGACCGGAACCCGCGACCTCCGCACCGACCCCGGTCTGGCGCGTCCGCGCGCCGGCGCCGATCGAGGCCGTCGCGCGCCTCTCGGCCACGTTGCGCATCCACCCGAACCTCGCGGCCATGCTCTGGGCGCGCGGCCTGCGCGACGACGCCGCCGACCACCTCGATCCGCCGCTCGCGCCCACGGAGATCCCCGACCTCGAGCGGGCGGCCGATCGCTTGATCGACGCGCTCGAGCGCGGACGTCGCGTGCGCATCCACGGCGACTACGACGCCGACGGCATCACGGGCACCGCGCTGCTCACGCTCGGGCTGCGGGCGCTCGGCGGTCGCGTCGAGCCGTTCGTCCCCCACCGGATCCTCGATGGCTACGGCATCCATCCGGAGCGCGTCGCGGAGCACGTCGCCGCCGCCGACCTGCTGCTGACGGTCGACTGCGGGATCGGCAACCTCGCGGAGATCGAGGCGCTGCAGCGGGCCGGCCTCGAGGTGATCGTCAGCGACCACCACGCACCCGGCACGCGCCTGCCCGATTGCCTGATCGTCCACCCCGCGACGTCGCCGCTCGCGCAGCGGGGCCTGCCGCAGCTGACGGGCGCAGGCGTCGCCTACCACCTGTTGTGGGCGATCCACCGCAAGCTCGGGCTCCCGGACCCGATCGAGCACGCCGACCTCGCGGCCATCGGCACCATCGCCGACGTCGCGCCGCTCCTGGGCGAGAACCGGGCGCTCGTGAAGCTCGGCCTCGAGCGCCTGCGCGATTCGTCGTGGCCCGGCGTGCGCGCGACGCTGTCGCTCGCGCGGCTGCGCGGCGCACCGACGGCGCGCGACGTCGCCTTCGTCCTCGCTCCGCGGATCAACGCCGCGGGTCGCCTCGGCGAAGCCGAGCTGGCGCTCGAACTGCTCACCACCGCCTCCGAGCGCCGCGGGCTCGAGCTCGCGACGCTGCTCGATCAGCGCAACCGCGACCGCAAGAAGGTGCAGGACGACATGCTCGACCGCCTGGCGCCCACCGTGGACCCGGGGGCGCCGGCGATCGTGGTCGCCGACCCGGAGGGCCATCCGGGCGTGATGGGCATCGTCGCGAGCCAGCTGCTGGAGCGCTTCTACAAGCCCGTGTACATCGTCGCCAAGGGCAAGGGCAGCGTGCGCTCGACGCCCGGTATCAGCGCCGTCGGCGGCCTGGCCGCCGCGGCACCCCATCTGCTCCGGTGGGGCGGGCACCCGCAAGCGGCCGGGTTCGCGCTCGAGATGGAGCGTTTCGATGCGTTCCGCGACGCGGTGCTCGCCTTCGTCGGCGAGCACCCGACCCCGGTGCCGAGCGTGGTGGCGGACGCGATCGTCGGCCTGGACGAGGTCGGAGCCGACCTCCATGCGGCGCTGCAGGCCCTCGAGCCCTACGGCGAGGGGCACGCGCCCCCCACGCTTCTCCTGCGCGGCGGGGCGCGATCGGTCCGCGCCGTCGGCAGCGCCGGAGCCCACTTGCAGCTCCGCTTGGGCGACGCGAACGGCACCGAGGTCAAGGGGGTCGCCTGGAGGCTCGGGGCGTTGGCGGACGCGCTCGGGGCCGCGGCGGCGGTCGACGCCGCGGCGGTGCTCGTCCCGAACGAATGGAACGGGCGCACGACCATCGAGTTCCAAGCCCACGCGGTGCGCGCGGCCGGTCCGCTGGTCGTCGACGGCACCCCCGACGCCTCGACGCCGGCGCTCCAGCGCGGCCGCGGCACGGCGCCCACGGCGTCCGTCGACCCCACCGCCGACGACCCCTTCGCGGCGCTCCGCGCCGCCCTCGCGCACGGACCCGTCCGCGTGCACGCCGACGCGCCCACGCTCGCGCGCCTCGAGGGCGAAGCCGACGCCTGGCCGACCGTGAGCGACGTGCGTACGGCGTGGGTGGCGCTGGGCCGCGGCCGCCGTCCGCCCTTCGACGGCCCGCTCGCCGACCGCACGATCGCGGTGCTGGAGGAGCTCGGCTTGGTGGATGCCCGCGGCCGCGGGGTCCGCGGCCGAAAGGTCGAACCCTATGCGAGCGAACGCTTGCGCGCCGGCCTCGTCCGCCGCTACGCGCTGCGCGCCTTCGTGCACGCCTACCGGCACCTGGACGAGGTCGGGTTCGACGCCGCAGTGCGGTCGCTGCTCGGCGACGGTGCGCTGCCGCTCCTGCGCGACCGATGAGCACGGACTAGGCCTTCGGCGGTGGCTGCCCTTCGCTGGTAGCGCTGGCGCCTTGGCCGCCAAGCATGTCGAAGAACGCTGCGACGACTTCAGGATCGAAGTGGCTTCCCGCTCCTCGTCGCAGGTGCTCCAGGACCCGGTCGCGGGGCCATGCGTCGCGGTAGGGACGGTCCGACATGAGCGCGTCGTACACGTCCACCACGGCGAAGATGCGGGCGCCCAGCGGCAGCTCCTCTTCCCTCAAGCCCCTCGGGTAGCCCGTGCCGTCCCACCGCTCGTGGTGGGAGGATGGGATGTCGATCGCGGAGTCGAGGTAGGCGATCGATTGCAGCAGGTCGCGCCCCAGCTCGGTGTGGCCCTTCATCTGGCTCCACTCGGCGGGCGTGAGAGGTCCCGGCTTCTGCAGGATGGCGTCCGGGACACCCATCTTGCCGATGTCGTGCAGCAGCGCGCCCCGGCGCACGCCCTCCAACGGTGCTCCCGAGATCCCGAAGTGCATGGCCAAGGCCACCGTCATGTCCGTCACCCGTTGGCTGTGACCCGCCGTGTGCTCGTCGCGAAGTTCCAAGGCTCTGGCCCAACCATCGATGCTCTGTTCGTAGGCGGCTTCCATATCGGCGTGCATCACGATCTCCCGAGCGAGGAGTTCGACGTTGTGCCGTTGGGATCGTTCGAGCTCGGTGATGTCGATGAACGTGAAGATGCCGCATGGAGCGCCATCGATCTCGATGGCGCGAGCGGAGACGAGCACATCCACTGGGTCCTCGTTGGTGGCGTGGTTGAGCGTCGTCTTGTGTTTGTGGATCCGCTCCCCTTCGCGCAGTCGATCGAGGCTGTTGGACCGGTACGCGCCGTGCAAGCGCCCTTCGAGCTCCGAGAGCGAGCGTCCGATGATGTCGCTCGCGTCGCTGTCTAGGATCTCCTGCATGCCGGCGCTGACTTGAAGGATCCGCTCGTCCTCGAGGCGCGCGATGAGCGTGGGTGCCGGGTCGGCCTCGAACGCGGCGCGGTAGCGGCGCTCGGCTTCCCAGCGGTCGGTCTCGTCGCGGATCCGCAGCACGCCGATGGGAGGGTCGGCGTCCATGGTCCGCCCGCTGAACACGAACATCCTCAACGCGTTCGTCTTCCGGTGTCGGACGAGGAGCTCCACGTTCTGGCAAGCCTCCCCCCGCAGGACTCGCACCAAGGGCTGGTCGTCGTCCGGCACGGAATCTCCTGCAAGGGTGCGCAGCTCGAAGGTGTCGCGTGCGTGGCGCTGCATGTCGAGGTGCTCGCGGTGTGCCCCCATGCCGACATCCAACCCGTAGAGGCGCGCCGCGGCCGCGTTCAGGTACATCAGGACGCCGTCCGCGTCGGTGACGATCAACGCGTCCTCCGCGTGCTCGAGAATGGCCACGCGATGCGCCTCGTTCAGGGAGTGAGGCATCACCGGAGTAAACCGCGAACCGTGCCGGAACGCGATGTCAGGTGGCCACGAACCTCCGACGGCATTTCGTCGTTGGCTTCCTCCGTGTGAGCTCGCCCGCCGCAAAACCGGTCCGGGGCGGATGCGATACTGCTGCATGACCGTGCCACGAGCCGCGTCGCCGGACGCCCCGAACCCCCCTGGTGTCGCCGCGACGCCCGCGTCGGCGCCGGCGCGCCTGATCGCCCACGACGACGAGGGTCGGCGCGCCCTGCGCGCCCGCCTGGAGGTCGACCTGCGCGCCCGCCTCGAGGGCGAGGTCCGCTTCGACCGGGTCGGCCGCACCTTGTACGCGACCGACGCGAGCCCGTACGCGATCGCTCCCCACGGCGTCGTCTTCCCCAAGCACGCCGACGACGTCCGCGCGGCCCTGGACGTCGCGCGCGCGCACGGCGTCCCGCTGCTGATGCGCGGCGGCGGCACCAGCCTCGCCGGTCAGACGGTGGCCGAGGCCATCGTCGTCGACGTGTCGCGCCACCTGACCCGGATCCTCGAGGTCGACGCCGCCGCCCGCACCGCCAAGGTCGAGCCGGGCGTGATCCGCGACCACCTGAACGCCGCGCTGGCGCCGCACGCGCTGCAGTTCACGCCCGACGTCTCGACCACCGACCGGGCCAACGTCGGCGGCATGGTGGCGAACGACTCCGCGGGCACGCGCTCGATCAAGTACGGCAAGACCGTCGACCAGGTGGTCGCGATGACGGCGCTCCTCGCCGACGGCAGCGTCGTCGAGTTCCGCGCGCAGGACGGCGAGGCCCTGGCGGCCAAGCTCGCCGCGCCCGGTGTCGAGGGCGACGTCTACCGGACCGTCCACCGGATCGTGCACGCGCACGCCGACGAGATCGAGGCCCGCACCCCGAAGGTGATGCGGCGGGTCGGCGGCTACCACCTCGACGAGCTGCTCCCCGGCCGGCCCTTCAACCTCGCCAAGCTGGTGTGCGGCAGCGAGGGGACGCTCGCCGCGATCCTGGACGTCACGGTCGCGCTCCACCCGGTACCGCGCACGCGGGTCCTGGCGCTGCTCCACTTCGAGACCCTGGTCGCGGGCCTCGAGGCCGTGCCGGCGATCGTGCGCCACGCGCCCTCGGCGGTGGAGCTCATGGACCGCGACCTGTTCGAGCTCGCCAAGGTCAACCCGGCGTTGGCGCAGGACGTCGGCTGGGTGCAGGGCGATCCCGCGGTGGTGCTGTCCGTCGAGTTCGACGGCGACGACGACGCGGCGCTCCGCGGCCACCTCGAGGCGCTGGCGCGCGACCCCGCGGTCGCGGACCGGGCCTACGCGACCTACCTCGCGGTCACGCCCGCCCAACAGAAGGAGGTCCTCGACTTCCGCCGCAAAGGGCTCGGCGTCTACGCCACCGTCGAGGGGCTCGCGAAGCCGGTGCCCTTCATCGAAGACGCCGCGATCCCCATCGAGCACCTCGCCGCCTACGTCCCGGCGGTCCTCGACGTCTGCCGTCGGCACGGCGCCCCGGCCGTCCTCTACGGCCACGCCTCGGTCGGCGTGCTCCACGTGCGCCCGTTGCTCGACCTCAAGACCGAGCTGGGGGTCGGCGCCTACCGCGCGATCGCGGACGAGGTGTTCGCGCTCGTGCGCCGCTTCGGCGGCTCGTGGTCGGGCGAGCACGGCGACGGGCTCATCCGCTCGGAGAAGAACCGCGAGCTCTTCGGCGAGGTCCTGTACGGCGCCTTCCAGGAGGTCAAGCGGGCCTTCGACCCGACCGGCGTGTGGAACCCCGGCAAGATCGTCGACGCCCCGCCCATGACCGAACACCTTCGCTACGGCGCGGGGTACCCGCGCTTCGACCGACCGACCGTGTTCGACTTCGGGGCCGAGGGTTTCCTCGGCGCGGTGGAGGCCTGCACCGGCGTGGGCGCGTGCCGCAAGGAGGGGGTGGGCACCATGTGCCCGTCCTACATGGCGACGCGCGACGAGGAGCACTCGACCCGCGGGCGCGCGAACGTGCTGCGCGAGGCGATGGTCGGCGGCCTCCCGGGCGGCCTCACCAGCCGCGAGGTGCACGACGCCCTCGACCTGTGCCTCGAGTGCAAGGCGTGCAAAGCCGAGTGCCCGAGTCGGGTCGACCTGGCGAAGATCAAGTCCGAGTTCCTCCAGGCGTACTACGACGACCACGGCACGCCGCTCGCCGCGCGCGCGCTGGGCGGCGTGGCCAAGCTCGCGCCGCTGGCGCAGGCCCTCGCCCCACTGGCGAACGCGCTGCTGCCGCTGGCGCCGGTCCGCTGGACGACCGAGAAGGTGCTCGGCGTCGATCGTCGCCGGACGCTGCCCGCGTACGCGCGCGAGCGCTTCGACCGCTCGTTCGCCCGCCGCGCGCCGGCGGCGCTGCCCGAGGACGCACCCACGGTCGCGCTCTTCGCCGACACGTGGTCGACCTTCCACGACCCCGCCCCCGCCGAGGCCGCGGTGCGGGTGCTCGAAGCCGTGGGGGCGCGCGTCGAGTTGGTGCCCTACCGCTGCTGCGGGCGCCCGCTGATCTCGAAGGGGCTGCTCCGCGAGGCCAAGGCGCAGGCGGCCGCGAACGTCTCGGCGCTCACGCCCTACGTCGCCCGCGGCGTGCCGGTGCTCGGCCTGGAGCCCTCGTGCGTCAGCGCCTTCACCGACGACTACCGCAGCCTGGTGCCGGGCGCGGCGACCGAGGCGCTCGCGGCGCACGTCCGGCCGCTCGAGACCTGGCTGGCGAAGCGCTGGACCAGCGGCGCGCTCGACCCGACCTCGGTGTTCGCGGCCGGCGACGCACCGGTCTTGCTCCACGGCCACTGTCAGCAGAAGGCGGTGCTCGGCACCGCGGCCACCAAAGCCGTGCTCGGTTGGGCCTCGCGCGACGTGCGCGAGGTGGACGCGGGCTGCTGCGGGATGGCGGGGAGCTTCGGCTACACCCACCACGACCTGTCGATGGCGATCGGCGAGCAGCGGCTGTTCCCGGCGGTGCGGGCGCACGCCCAAGCAGGCGCCGGCGACGTGGTCGCCTGCGGCTTCAGCTGCCGGCACCAGGTCGCCGACGGCACCGGCGAGCGCCCGCGCCACGTCGCGGAGACGTTGGCGCGGGCGCTGCGCGATCCGAATTGAGCGGCGCCGCGGTCAGTCGAGCGGCACCGCCAGCACCGCCGCCACGACGTCGGCCCACGGGACCGCACCGAGCTCGACGATGCGCGAGGACGCCAGCTCGGACGCGTTGAGCACGGCCGCCGAGGCGCCGAACACGCCGTCCGGACCGAACTCGGTCACGGGGCCCTCGGCCGGACCGCCGGGGGCGCCGACCACGATCCGCATCGCCATGCCGTACTGCTCGTGCGGGCCGCACCAGACGTCGTACGTGCCCGGGACGCTGAAGGTGTAGGACCAGGTCTGACCGACCGGCACGATCGGGGACGAGAACGGCTCGACGCCCTCGGGGACGCGGTGCGACTTGACGTGTTGGCCGTGGTAGGCGGTCGCGGTGTGGTGGGGGCTGGCCGCGACGAAGGTCACCGTGTCCCCCGGCTGCACGAGCAACCCGACCGGCTCGAAGTAGAAGAGCGGCAGCGGGCGGTCGTGCACCTCCTCGATGTGCATCAGCACCTGATGGTCGGTCTGCGCCGCGGCGACCCCGAAACCGAGCGCGATGGCGGCGAGCGCGAAGCGAGCGAGCGATCCAAAGCGAACCATGCGAATCCTCCTGCCGGGCGCGGCGCGTCGCTGCGCTGCCGTCGCCGGGTAGGACGAAGCTACCGGCGCGGCGTTCCAGGAGCGTTCCACTCGGGGTCGGTGGGGGCCGGAGGCGCCACCCGGCCGTCGCCCACCGCCGTCGCGAGCGCTTCCAGGCTCCGGCCCACGACCGGCCACCGCAGCGCGGTCGGGTCTGCGACGGCCGCCGCGGCCAACGTCGCGGCCGCGCCGCGCACCGCATCGTCGCGACCGTCGGCCAGCTCCGCGACCCACGACGCCAGCGTGGCCGCGGCCACTGCGTGGCCCGCCGCCGCCCACGCGCGCGCGTGCGCCAAGAGCGCCGCGAGGGTCGCCCGCACGGACGCCGAGCGCACCGCGTCGCTCAGGGCGGCCGCCGCGCGGCCGGCGGCGCGGCGGCCGTCGCCGGCGGCCGCCGCGACGTCGGCCCAGGCCGCGTAGGCCAGGGCCCGGCTCTCGACGTCGTCGAGTTCGTCGAACGTCGCGATCGCTTCCTCGAGGTGGCCGCCCGCCCCAACGCCGCCGCCGGCCGCGAGCTGCCCGAGGTGCAGGAGCACCGAGGCCAGCCCCCGTCGGTCGCCCAGCGCGCGCCGCAGTTTGAGGCTCGACTCGAAGGCGTCCCGCGCCTCGTCGGTTCGCCCGCGGCGCCAGGCCGCCAGCCCCAGGTTGTTCCAGACGGCCGCCTCGCGCGCCCGATGGCCGAGCTGGTGGGCGATGGCGATGGCCTCACGCCAGCGCTCCTCGGCCTCGGCCACGCGTCCACGCTCGTACGCGCCCGCGCCGGCGTTGATCAACGCGATCGCGAGCGCATCGGGGTCGCCGTCGCGGCGCGCGGCGACCAGCGCCGCGTCGTCGTGCGCGAGCGCCTCCTCCACGTCCGCGGCGTGCGTCCACAGCTGCTGCGCGATGCCGACGTGCGCAGCCCCCGCCAAGTCGGGCCTGCGGCGCACGGCGCGGTCCGCCAAAACCGCTCGGTAGCCGGCGTCCGCCTCCGCGAGCCGCCCCATCCGATCGGCCGCCTTGGCGCGCTCCAGCACCGCCTCCAACCGGAGATCGGGATCGGCGGCGCCGGACAGCTCGGCGAGGTGGGCCGCGGCCTCAGGGCGGCCCAGGTTCCGCTCGGCCGTCACCCACCGCACCCGCACGCGACCGGCCCAGATGCCGAGCCGCAACCGGGCGTCACCGTCGCCCCCGCAGTCGGCTCCGGCGCTCCCGAGCGCCTCCAGCGCATCGAGCGCCTCGCGGTAGGCCGTGGCCGCGGTGCCGAGGCGGCCCGCGGCATGCCAGGCGTGGTCCAGGGGTTCGAGCGCCCCTTCCAGGAGCCCGACGTACGGCTCGCCAACGGCCGCCGCTCGCGGCAACGCGTGCCGCCACGCGGCGCGCACCTCCGCCTCGAGCTCGCCGACCTCGTCGAGGGCCGCCGCGTGCCCTTCCGTGCGCAGTCGACGTCCCGCCGACGCCACCCGTCCGAGCGCCCACCGCGCATGGGCGTCGAGGTCGGCGACGGTGCGTGGAGGAGCGCTGCGGCGCACCAGCGGGTGGAGCGCGTACCGGTCGAGGGCCTCGCGCCGCACGAGCGCGCGGTCGAACCAGCGCGCGAGGGTGGCGGCGTCCGCTCCCGCGACCTCCTGCGCGGCGGCGAGGTCGAACGGCCCGTGGAAGGTGGCGAGGCGACGGGCGGCGACGGCCTCCGATGCGGGGAGCGCCGCCCACGTGGCGGCCAGCAGCCCCGCCAGGTCGCGATGCCCCGCCCGCAGGTCGCTCCCGCGCCCTGCGTGCGCGCCTCCCGCAAGCACCGAAGCGACGCCGTCCACGTAGGCGCGCGCCGCGGGTACGCCGCGGGTGGCCGCGGCGAGCAACTCGAGCGCCAGCGGGTGTCCGCCGACCTCCCGGGCCACGGTCGCGGCGGCGCGGACGTCGGCGTCGCCGACCGCGTCGGGATCGAACCCGGCGCGCGCCAACAGGAGCCGGACACCGGCGGCGGTCCGCACCTCGTCGGTGGACGCGCTCGGTGGCGGCACCGCGAGGCCGTCCACCGGCCAGACCTCGAGCGCCGACCAACCGGGCGCGACCCGTCCGGTCAACCACACGCGCACCTTCCCGAGCGTCGGGCGCACCGCCTCGAACCATGCATCGAGGGCGTCGCCCGCGGTGACCAGCTCCTCGACCTCGTCGAGGACGAGGAGTCCGGATCCGCGCGCGGCCCACGCGCGCCAACGCGACTCGGCGTCGACGACGTCCCAACCGATCGGCAGCGCCGCCGCGATCCGATCGGCGACCGATGCCCTCGGATCGGCGTTGGCCAGCGACACCTCGACGACCTCGAACCCCGTGCGCTTCGCCCGAGCCGCCGCCTCCGCGGCGAGGCGCGTCTTGCCCGCACCCCCCAGACCGACGAGCGCGACCACCCTCGGGCCATCGCCTTCGAGCGCCGCCGCCAACCGGCGCAGCTCGGGCTCGCGGCCGTGGAAGGGCGTCGCGAAGCCGACGGCGCCGCTCGCCGGCGTGGGCGCTCCCGGCCCGCGACCCCACCCGGTGGACCGCCGGAGCCGCTCGCCGAGGCCGCGCGCCGCCGCCGAAGGTCGCTCGCCGAGTTCGTCGGCCAGCCGCTCCTCGAACGCCTCGAGCAGCGCCAGCGCACCGGGTCCGTCGCCCCCGTCCGCACGCCAGCGCACCACGTCCACGAGCGTCGCCTCGTCCAACGGGTCGTCGATCAGCAGCACCTCGGCGGCCCGGGAGGCCGCGAGGAGGTCGCCGTCGCCCACGCGAGCGGCGGCGAGGGCACGGGCCACGCGGCGTCGGCTCCGGAGGAGGTCGGACCGCTCCTCCTCCACCCATGCGTCGTAGGCCGCGTCCGGCCCCCGCCAACCCTCCAGGAAGCGGTCGACCGGGACCGCCAGAGCCGAGGCGTCGAGCGCGAGCACCGCGCGCCGGAAGGCGCCGACGTCGCTGTCGACCGACCACCGGACCCGGTCGCCGTCGACCTCGACGTCGGCCCCCTCCGGAAGGTGGCGCGCTCGGTGGACCACCTGACGCACGTAGCGCCGCGCGTCGACCTCGGGCGCGTCCGGGCGCAACCGGACGACGAGCGCCTCGCGCGTCCACCACCCGTCGCGGCAGGCGAGCAAGGCGAGGAGCGCGCGCGGCGCCGAGACGGGCCACGGCCGCCACGCGCCGCCCTCGTGCATGCTCGGGGGACCGCAGAGTCGAAGGCGCGCCTTCATCGGGTCATGGTACGGACGGCGAGGGGTCCGACGCAGACGTCACGCGCCCTCGTCGGACACCGAGGACGGCGTCCTGCCCGCCACCCACACGCGGTCGCGCCCGGCGACGACCACGGTCGCCCAGATGCGGCCCAGCACTCAGGCGAGCGGACTCGAACCGTCCGGCCCCTCGGTCACATCTTCTCGGGTGCACCGATCCCGAGCAGCGCCAGCGCCTCCGCGAGCGCGTCGCGGACCCGGGCGACGAGCGCCAGCCGCGCCTCGCGCAAGCCCTCGGGCGCGCGCAGGACCGCGGTGTCGGGTTTCCCCTCGGCGTCGCGGTGGTTGTAGTAGCCGTTCCATGCGGTCGCCAGGTCGAGCGCGTACTGCGCCACGGCGTGCGGCGCGTCGTCGCGCGCGGCCGCGGCGATCACGTCGGGGAAGCGCGCGACGGCCTGGGCGAGCTTGACCTCGAGCGGCCCCAGCGCCGCACCGTCGGCCACCTCGGCCAGCACGCCCGCCTCCCGGGCCGCCCGCAGGATGCTGCACGCGCGGGCGTGCGCGTACTGCACGTAGGGCGCGCTGTCGCCCTGGAGGTTGAGCGCCTGGTCCCACCGGAAGTCGATCACCCGCTTGGCCTCGCTCTTGAGCATCGCGAAACGCACCGCGCCGACGCCCACGGCGTCGGCGACGGCGGCCGCATCGGCGAGGTCCGGCCGCTTCTCCGTGACGACCGCGAGCGCGCGCCGCCGCGCTTCGTCGAGGACGGTGTCGATCGCGAGCGTCACCCCCTTGCGGCCGCTCATCGCCTGGCCCTCGAGGGTGACCACCTCGTACGCGAGGTGGTGCAGCGACGACTCCTCGGGGCCCTCGGGAGCGCTCTCGCCCTCCCCGTAGACGCGGCGCGTCAGGTCGAGCGCGGCGCGCACGATCGCCTGCGGATGCGCCTGGCGGGCGTCGATCACGTTGACGGCCTGGTCGCCGTGCGCGAAGCGATGCCCCGGCACGCTGGCGTCGCCCTCGGGGTGGCTGGTCCAGAGCGTCGCGCCGGAGGGTTGGGTCGCGAAGGGGCGATAGCGCATGCCCTCGAGCCGCCCGACCTTCCACAGGTGGTAGCCGATGTCCTTCGCGACGTACGTCGCGTTGCCGTCCGAGCGCACGAGCACCACGTTCGGGTCCTCGAGGCCGGGCAGGAAGTCGGACACGTCCATCACGAGGGCGCCCGCGTACTTGCCCTCGGTCGGTCGCGCCACGTTCGGCAGCGCCTCGAGCACCTCGAGGCCGCGCTGCAGGAACCCGGAGGCCACCACGTCCGACTCCCAGACGAGCAGGTCGTACTCGGCGCCGAGCGCGTGGTAGGTCGCGAGCTGGGCGCGCACGATCCGCTCCACCTCGCCGCGCAGGTCGCCGCGCTCGAGCTGGTGCATGACCGTGCTCACGCCCCGCTCGATGGCCTCGCCGTCCGCCTCCTTCGCCTCGCCGAGGCGGACGTACAGGCGACCGAGCCAGTGGTCGTACTTCTCGTCCGCCGGCGGCTCGTCGCCGAAGTAGCTGCGCGCGAACAGGCTCTCCGCGGCCTGACGG
>JAABSI010000030.1:13559-14939 GCA_011390455.1 Trueperaceae bacterium | reverse complement strand
CAAGGACCACGTTGCGGAGGTGGCCGACGTGGGCTTCCTTGTTCGGGTTGACGCTCGTGTGCTCGACGACCACCTTGCGGCCGTTGGGCGGCAGGTGCGACGGCGCGGCGACCACGCCGCGCACGAAGGCGACGGGGTCGACGTACGCGTTGAGGTACGGACCGACCGCCTCGAGCCGCGCGAACCCGGGAGGCAGCGCCGCCGTCGCCGCCAGCTCCGCGGCGATCTGGGCCGGGTTGCGGCGCAGCGCCTTGGCGAGGCCGAACGCCAGCGGGCTGCCGTAATCGCCCGGCTTGTCGTCGGGCACGACCTGCACCGGGACGTCGAGCGCGTCGGCCGCGGCGGGATCGGGGAGGAGCGGCCGGACTGCGGCGCGGAGGGCGGCCTGGAGGGCGGGGATCAGGTCGGTCATGGCGTCGCGAGGGTACCACCGGCGGTGGCGGCCGCCGCCTCGGACGCGGCGCGCCTCCGCGCCCCGACCCGGTACCGGGGCCACGGTGTCGCCCAGAGCGGGGTGTAGACTGACGAACCAGCGTCGCCCAGGAGCCGATGGCGCACGCGTCTTCCCGTACACTTGACAACACAAGACTCAGGTTGCCTGAACCTGAACGCTCACACCCTGTCCAGCCGCCGCACGGCGAAGGAGCCACCCCCATGGCCGACGACGCCACCACCCCCACCGCGTTCGACCACCCCATCCCGGTCTGTCCGGTCCGCGGTTCGGTCCTGTTCCCCACCATGGTCATGCCGATCGATGCCGGCCGGCCCGTCTCGATCCGCGCCATCAACGCCGCGCTCGACCGCGACCGCACCATCCTCATCGTCAGCCAGCGCGATCGCGACATCGAGGAGCCGGGCCCCAAGGACCTGTACCAGGTCGGGACCGCCTGCCACATCATGCGGATGAAGAAGAACCCGGACGGCAGCATCCAGATGCTGGTGCGCGCCGTCGCCCGCGTTCGCGTCGACGAGTACACCGCCGACGGCGGCGTCATCGAAGCCGACGTGCACCCGTTCGAGGTGCCCGACGGCGACGCCGTGCTCCTGGAGGCCGCGTTCCGCGAGCTCAAGGAGAAGTTCAGCGACCTCGTCGAACACGGCGGTCGCGGCCTGCAGGCCGAGGTCGCCCAGTTCGTGCTCAACCTCGAGGACCCCGGGCAGTTCGCCGATTACGTCGCGTACCACCTCGACTTCAAGGTGGGCGACAAGCAGGCCGTGCTCGAGGCGCCGTCGGTCGCGGACCGGCTCAAGAAGGCGCTCGTCCTGCTCGACACCGAGCTCGAGCTCCAGGAGACGCAGCGCCGCCTGCAGCGCGAGGTCAAGGACGAGATCGACCGCAACCAGCGCGAGTACTTCCTGCGCGAGCAGATCAAGGCGCTG
>JAABSI010000030.1:0-13290 GCA_011390455.1 Trueperaceae bacterium | reverse complement strand
CGAGAAGGTCAAGGACCGGGTGCTCGAGTACCTGGCGGTGCGCAAGCTCAAGAGCGAGCGCGCGGCCAAGGGCGAGATCGACCCGGGCGAGGTGCGCAAGGGCCCCATCCTGCTCTTCGTGGGCCCCCCCGGGGTCGGCAAGACGTCGATCGCCAAGTCGATCGCCAAGGCGCTCGGGCGCGAGTACGTGCGCATCAGCCTCGGCGGCGCGCGCGACGAGTCCGACATCCGCGGCCACCGCCGCACCTACATCGGCTCGATGCCCGGGCGCATCATCCAGGGCATCCGGCAGGCAGGCACCAAGAACCCCGTCTTCCTGCTCGACGAAGTCGACAAGCTCGGCGTCTCGTACCAGGGCGACCCCTCGTCGGCGCTCCTCGAGGTGCTCGACCCGGCGCAGAACAACGCCTTCGTCGACCACTACCTGGGCGTCCCGTTCGACCTCTCCGAGGTGCTGTTCGTCGCCACCGCGAACTACGCGCAGCAGATCCCCGAGGCGCTCTACGACCGCATGGAGCCCATCGAGTTCTCCAGTTACGTCGAGATCGAGAAGCAGGAGATCGCCAAGCGCTACCTGCTCCCCCGCCAGCTGCCGGAGAACGGCCTCAAGCCGAACCAGTTCACGATCACGGACGGTGCGCTCACGCGCGTGATCGGCGCCTACACCCGCGAGGCGGGGGTGCGCCAGCTGGAGCGGACGATCGGCACGCTGGTCCGCAAGGCCGCGCGCAAGATCGCCGACGGCGACGCCAAGCGCGTGCGCCTCACCGAGCGCTCGCTCGAGGGGTACCTCGGCGCCGAACGCTACACCCCGGAGTCCGAGAACGAAGAGGACCTGGTCGGCGTGGCCACCGGCATGTACTACACGCCCGTCGGCGGCGACATCCTGTTCGTCGAGACGAGCGTGACCAAGGGCAAGTCCGGCTTCGTCCTGACCGGCCAACTGGGCGACGTGATGAAGGAGTCCGCGCGCGCCGCGCTCACGTACGCCAAGGCGAACGCCGACCGCTTCGGCATCACCCACGAGGCGCTGGACGACTCCGAGATCCACATCCACGTCCCTTCGGGCGGCACGCCCAAGGAGGGGCCGAGCGCCGGCATCGCGCTCGCCACCTCGCTCATCAGCGCGCTGACCGGCGTGCCCGTGCGCCGCGACGTCGCCATGACCGGCGAGGTCACGCTCCGCGGCCGGGTGCTCCCGATCGGCGGCCTGCGCGAGAAGATCCTCGGCGCCAAGCGCGCCGGCATCCGGCACGTGATCTACCCGGCCAAGAACCAGGCGGACATGAAGGACATCGCCGCGCCGATGAAGAAGTCGCTGTCGCTGCACGAGGTCGACGACCTCGACCAGGTCCTCGAGATCGCGCTCGTCGGCGGCCTCGCGGCGCTCGAGCGCAACGTGCCGCCCAGCAAGCGCGGCAACCGCCGCACCAAGGCGGCCGCCGCAGCCCAAGCCTGATCTCGAGGCGCCACCGAGCCCGCGGTACCGCACGACCGGTACCGCGGGCTTCGTCGTTGCCGCGGTACCCTGGCGCCATGCGCACCCCCCTGATCGCCGGAAACTGGAAGCTCCACACGACGCCATCCGAAGCCGTGACCTGGGTCCGCGCCTTCCTCGAGGACCTCGCCGGGAGCCCGGTCCCCGGCGTCGAGCTCGCCCTCCACGTCCCGTTCACCCACCTCGCGCCGCTGGCGCCGGTGCTGCGCGGCACCGCCGTCGCGCTCGGCGCCCAGGACGTCTCGGCCCATGCCGACGGCGCCCACACCGGCGAGGTCTCGGCGGCGATGCTCGCGGACGTCGGTGCGCGGCTCGTGGTCGTGGGCCACTCGGAGCGCCGCGCCGATCACCACGAGAGCGACGCGATCGTGCGCGCCAAGGCCGCCGCCGCGATGGGCGCCGGCCTCGTCCCCGTCGTCTGCGTCGGCGAGGTCGAGGCGGAGCGCGCGGCCGGCCGCCACGAAGACGTGGTCGTCGCGCAGCTGCGCGGCTCGCTCGCCGACCTCCCCGTCGCCGCCGCGACCGACCTGGTCGTCGCGTACGAGCCGGTGTGGGCGATCGGCACCGGCCGCACGGCCACCGCCGACGACGCGCAGACGATGTCGGCCGTCGTCCGCGGGGTCCTGCGCGAACTCTTCGGCGACGTCGGCAACGACGTCCGGGTGCTCTACGGCGGCAGCATGAAGCCCGGCAACGCCGCCGAACTGCTCGCCATGCCCGACGTGGACGGCGGCCTGGTGGGCGGCGCCAGCCTGGATCGCGCCTCGTTCCTCGCCATCGCCCAGGCCGCGAGCGCGTGACCGCCTCCGCGGAGATCGCGGAGCGCCTCGAGGCGCTGCGCGCGCGGGCCGCGGAGTTGGGCGGCGACGCGGCGGTCCTCTCCGCGCCGGCCGACGTGCGCTGGGCGTCCGGGTTCACCTCGCCCGAGGACGGCAAGGTCGTGGTCACGCGCGACGCCGCGGTCCTGATCACCGACGGCCGCTACACGGTTCAAGCGGCCCAGGAGAGCGCCCTCGAGGTCCGCATGATCGCGGGCCGCACCTGGCTCGACGTCGCGACCGACCTATTGGCCGGCAGCACGCCGGTGGTGCAGGCCGACCACCTGACCTGGCACGCCGCCCGCACGCTGGAGGGCGCCGCCAAGGTCGCGCCGATCGCCGCCATCGACCTCACGCGGCCCCTGCGGATCGTGAAGACCGAGCGCGAGCAGGCGCGCCTGCGCGAAGCCGCCCGGCTCACCGACGCCGCGTACGCCTTCGTGCTGGAGGGGGCGCTGCGCCCCGGCGTTCGCGAGGTGGACGTGGCGCTGGCGCTCGAGCGCTTCGTGCGCGAGGAGGGGGGCGATCGCATGGCGTTCGACGCGATCGTCGCCGGTGGGCCCCGCAGCGCGATGCCGCACGGCATCGCGAGCGGGCGCGTCCTCGAGCGCGGCGACCTCGTCACGCTCGATTTCGGTGCGGTCGTCGACGGGTACCACGCCGACATGACCCGCGCGGTGGCGCTCGGGCCGGTGGCCGAACCGCTCCGATCGTGGTTCGACGCCGTCCTCGAGGCGCAGGAGGCGGCCATCGCGGCGCTCCGGCCCGGCTTGTCCGGGGTCGACGCCGACGCCGTCGCGCGCGACCGGTTGGCGGCCGCGGGCCTGGGCGACCGCTTCGTCCACTCGCTCGGCCACGGGACCGGCCTCCAGATCCACGAGGGGCCCTCGCTGAGCGTCCGGTCGAAGGACGTGTTGGAAGCGGGCATGATCGTCACGATCGAGCCCGGCGTGTACGACGCGGAGGTGGGCGGTCTGCGGATCGAGGACCTGGTCCTCGTGACCGAAGCCGGCTACGAGGTGCTCTCGCACGCGCCCAAGGGTTACCTGGAGCTCTGAGCGGAGAGCGCGTCGACGAAGGTGGTGGCCGCAGCGAGCAGCTCGGCCACCGCCTCGTCGTCGGGTCCCTCGGCGTAGACGCGCAGCACCGGCTCGGTCCCGCTCGCGCGGAAGAGGATCCAGCGATCGCCCTCGAGGTTGAGCTTGACGCCGTCGAGCCGCTCGACGCCGACGACGGCGGCGCCCGCGAAGGCGTCCGGGTCGACGGCCAAGGCCTCGGCCACGCGCTGCGGCAGCCCATCGCCCTGCAGCCGCAGGTCGAGGCGGTCGTAGGCGTGCCGCCAGCCCCCCTCGCGCTCCAGCGCGGCGAAGCGCGCGGCCAGCGGCTCGTCGGCCGCCAACTCCGCCTCGAGCAAAAGCAGCGTGTTCAGGATCCCGTCCCGCTCGGGCACGTGCCCCGCGACGCCGATCCCGCCGGACTCCTCGCCGGCGATGAGCGCGGCGCCGCTGCGCAGCGGCTCCACCAGGTGCTTGAAGCCGACCGCCGTCTCGATCACGGTGCGGCCGCGAGCGGCCGCGAGGCGTTCGATCAGCCGCGACACGGTGAAGGTCTTGACCACCGCGCCGGGTCCGCCGCGCCGATCGAGCAGGTCGAGCAGCACCGCGAACACCTGGTGCGGATCGAAGAACCGACCGTCCGGCAGGACGGCCGCGAGTCGGTCGCCGTCGCCGTCCGTCACCGTGGCGAAGCGCGCTCCGGGGTGGTCGGCCAGGAGCGCCCGGGTGCGCGCGAGGTGCGCGGGGAGCGGTTCGGGGTGGACGCCGTCGAACGTCGGGTCGGGCGTCGCGCGCAGCTCCTCGACCTCGGTCCCGATGCCGGCCCAGCGGGCGAAGCCCAGGACCCAGCCACCCCCGGCGCCCCCCATGGCGTCGTGAACGATGCGCCCCGATCCGCGCCGCAGGCGCTCCACGTCCACGAGCGTCGCCAGATGGGCGTAGTACGCCTCGCGCACGTCGAACGGCGCGATCGCGGGCTGGCGAGCGTGCCGGAGCACGGCGCCGTCGTCGATCAGGCCGGTGCGCCGCTCCACGTCTCGGTAGACGGGGTCGAGGGCGGTACCGCCGTAGGCGCCCTTGAGCTTGAAGCCCTGCCATTCCGGCGGGTTGTGGGACGCCGTGAGCATCACGCCGCCGACCGCGCCCAGGTGCCGCACCGCGAACGATAGGACCGGCGTCGGCAGCGGTCCCTGGTGCAGCGCCACCTCGAGCCCGTTGGCGACGAGCACGTCGGCGGCCACCCGGGCGAAGCGCGCGCCCGCGAAGCGGGTGTCGTGCGCGACCAACACCAGGCCGCCGCCGTCGTCGAGCAGGTGCTCGGCGTAGGCCTGCGCCGCGCGAGCCAGGTTCGCGTGGGTGAACCCGTCGCCGATGAGCGCACGCCAACCGTCGGTTCCGAACGACAGCCGCTCCATGCGGCGATTCGTACCACGGCGCGGCGCGCGCTCGGGCCGACGCGCGCTCGGGAACGGTAGGCTGGCCCCATGTGGGTGATCAAGTACGGCGGCAACGCCATGACCGACGCGCAGGAGCGCGCCCGACTCCTGGCCGACGTGCGCACCGTGCGCTCCGCCGACGGGCGCCCGGTCTTGGTGCACGGCGGCGGTCCGTACATCGAGGCGGAGCTGGTCGCCGCGGGCGTCGCGAGCCGCTTCGAACGGGGCCTGCGGGTGACGACGCTCGAGGCGATCGGACCGGTGGAGCGCGCCTTGACCCTGCTCGGCAAGCGGCTCGCCGCCGAGCTCGGCGACGCGGTCGCGCTGACCGGCCGCGATGCTGGACTCCTGCGCGCCGAGCGCGCCGACCCCGTGCTCGGCGAGGTCGGTCGCGCGGTGCGGGTGCGCCGCGCGGTGCTCGACGCGTTGCTCGCCGCGGGCTTCACGCCCGTCGTCGGCTGTTTGGCCCTCGACGCCGCCGGGGCGCCGCTGAACGTGAACGCCGACGAGGTCGCGGGCGCCGTCGCCGCCGCGCTCGCCGCGCCGTGCGTGTTCTTGACGAACGTGGAAGGCGTCCTCGACAATCCCGCCGACCCCGGCTCGCGGCTCGCGGTCCTCGAACGGAGCGACGCGCGGGCGCGGATCGACGACGGTCGGATCGCGGGCGGCATGATCCCCAAGGTCGAATCGGCGCTGGCTGCGCTCGACCAAGGGGCACCGGCGGCCGTCATCGCCGACGGCCGCCGCTCCGGCGAGCTGGCGCGCGTCCAGGCCGGCTCCGCCGGCACACGCCTCGTCCCGTAGGACCCACGCGTGCGCCGCGCCAGGGTTCCGTTAGTGGCTCGGCGCTAGCCTCGCTCCATCACCGACCGGTTCGCGTCCCAAGCTTCGGGCCGAGGCGACCGAACGGATCGAAAGGAGGAGGCATGCGGCACCTGATTCCCGACCTATCCACCGACGCCCTGCTGCGGGTCGCCGTGGCCCTCGAAGGCCGCATCATCGAAGGCACCGCCCGCGCCGACGACATCGACACCTACGTCCACGTCCAATGGGAGCTCGCCGACCGGCTCGACGTGCCCGACGCGCCCACCGGTCCGTGGAGCGGCGAGCGCGGCGCCTGACCGACGCGCGCTTCGCGCGCCCGCCCCCAGGCGTGGAACATCGCACTCCGTTCCACGGCCGGGACCGCATCCCTAGCCACTTCGAGCCGCGCTCTGATACACTCCTCGGCGATGCCACGCCTTCGAGGGTTCGTCCACGCATGCACCCTGGCCGTCGCCCTCGGCGCCCCGGTGGCCCTCGCGAACTCGATCGTCGTACGACCCGGCGACAACCTCTGGGCCATCGCCCGCGCGCACGGAACGACCGCGGCGGCGCTGATGGCCGCGAACGACATGGACTCCGACTACCTGGTGCCTGGCCAAGAGCTTCGGCTCCCGACGGTCGAGGCGGCGCCCGCCGCCCCGAGCGCGCCCTCCGAGGCGATCGCCCCCGCGCCCGCCGACGCCGTGGTCGCGGCGCCGCGCGCGGAAGCCCCGAGCCCCGCACCGGATCCCGCACCGAGCCCTGCACCGACGCCCGCACCGACCGCGTCGCACGTCGTGGCCGCCGGCGAGAACCTCTGGTCGATCGCCCGCCGCTACGACACCACCGTCGCCGCGCTGATGAGCGCCAACGGCCTCACGAGCGACGCCCTACGCCCCGGCGCGACGCTGCTCGTGCCGACCGCCGGCACGGCCGCGGCCGCCACGGTCGGCGCCACCGCGACGCACGTCGTGCAGCCGGGCGAGAGCCTGTGGGTGCTCGCGCGCCGCTACGACACCACCGTCGCCTCGCTCATGGCCGTCAACGCGCTCTCCGACGACGCCTTGCGCCCGGGGCTCGAACTGACCGTGCCGAGCGCGTCGACCTCCGCCCCGGCTGCGTCCGCAGCGGCCGCGCCCGCCCCCGCGGACGCCGCACCGGCCCCCGCACCGGCCCCCGCGCCGGCGGCGACCGTGACCGTCCGAGCGGGCGATTCGCTCTACGAGATCGCCCTCGCGCAAGGGGTCTCGGTCGACGACTTGATCGCCTGGAACGACCTCGACGGGACCCTCATCAAGCCCGGCCAGGTGCTCGCCTTGCGGCAGCCGGCCAACGCTCCGGCCGCGGCCCCGCTCGTCGTGCACGTCGCCTCCGGCGACAGCCTGTGGACGCTCGCGCGCCGGCACGGCACGACGGTCGAAGCGCTGGCGGCCTCCAACGGGATCAGCGCCAACGGCACCCTCCGGATCGGACAAGCGCTCACCGTCCCGGGCCAGTACGCGGCGGTCCACGCGACCAGCGGCGCGGCCGGCGCCGACGTCGGTGGCGCCGCCTCGGCGGAGATCCGCGTGGTGCCGGGCGACAACCTCTGGAAGATCGCGCGCCAGCACAACACCACGGTCGCCTCGCTGATGGCGCTCAACGGGCTCCCGCACGACCGGCTGGTCGTCGGGCAGACGCTGCGGGTCGTACCCGGCCCCGAGCTGGGCGCGGTCGCGGCGGCGCTGGCCCCGACGCCGAGCGCGACGGACGGCATGGTCTGGCCGCTCGTCGGGCAGATCACCAGCCGCTTCGGCTACCGCCGCCTGCGCATCAGCGGCACCAACATGCACTACGGGCTCGACATCGACGGCGACATCGGCGACCCGCTCCGGTCCGCCACGAGCGGGACCGTCACGTTCTCCGGTTGGCGCGGCGGTTTCGGGAACCTCGTCATCGTCGCCCAGGGCGACACCGAGTACTACTACGCCCACGCGAGCGCGCTCCTCGTCCAAGAGGGCCAGACGGTCAGCGCCGGCCAGTTGATCGCCCGCGTCGGCGCCACCGGGAACGTCACCGGCCCCCACCTGCACTTCGAGATCCGCGTGAACGGGACGGCGGTCGACCCGCTGCCGATCCTCGAGTCGCGCGCCTCGCGCTGAGTCGACCGACCGCCTCGTGCATCTCGTCGTCGTCGGGGACATCCACACGCAAGCGAGCAAGCTCTGGCGGATCCTGCGCGAGGCCGACCTGGCCGACGACGCCGGTCGCCCTACGGAGCGGCTGACCGGCGAGGACGACGTCCGACTCGTCCTCCTCGGCGACCTGGTCCACGCCAAGAGCCGCGAGCGCTACGCCGACCTCACCGAGGTGCGGCGGTACGACGAATACAACCCCCGCCACCTGCGCAAGGCGGAGGAGGCGCAAGAGACGTTCCTGCGCGAGGTCCAGGCGTTCCAGGCCGCCGCCCCCGAGGGGCGGGTGACCATCCTGCTCGGGAACCACGACCACAACGCGATCGACGACGCCCAAGGGCCGCTGCGTACGGACGACGTGAGCCACTTCGAGTGGAAGCCGGGGTACGGCGGCACCCTGCCGGAGGACCTGCGGACCTGGATCGCCTCCTGGCCCCGCGAGCTGGTCATCGAGGGCCTGCACCTGGCGCACGTCGGTCCGCTGCCCGAGCACAACACCTTCGACCAGGGCTTCTACCTCGAGAACCGCCGCCGCTGGATCTACGAGGACGTCGACGTGCTCGAGCGGACGTCGTACCGGATGGGCGTCTACGGGCACACGCCGGTGCGCGGTGGCGTCAACGTCGCGAGCCAAGGCCGCGCGATCCTCCTCGACACCAACGGCCACGGCGACGAGTACGCGTACCTCGACGTCGACGTGACGACCGCCGGGTACCGGGTGCGGATGCGCGGGTTGTTCTTCGACGAACTGATCGCCCGACGCGACGACGACTGAGCAGCTTCCTCGACGGTCGAGCGTGGATCGGCCGTGGCTCCCAGCTGCGGCCGATCTTCGTCGTCGCGCTGAGGCTCGCGTGCAGACGGTCGGCGCGGTAGCCCGCTGGGCGCCGGGGAGGCTTCGTTCGCAGACGCTCCGCGAACCTTGCAAATCCAAAGCTCGACTTTCGATTTGCAAGTTTGCCGAAGCGACGTGCACGCGTACCACCCGACCTGGCCACGGCACCTGGCTCCGGGACCACGCGCTACTCGGCGGAGACGACCCGGCTCGTGTAGGTCGGCGTCAGCACCACCCAGGTCTTGAAGGGGGCGAGGTCGACCACCTCGTCGCCGGCGACGAAGCGGACCCCCACCGCGTCCTCCAGCTCCCAGCGCCCCTCGACCGCACGGCCGCCGACGTAGAGCGTGGCCTCCCCGCCCCGCAGCGGGATGTTCAGGCGTCCGGCCGTGTCGTTCGGGAACACGCGCGCCTCGATGGCGCCGACCAGGACGGCGTCGACGAGGACCGCCTCGCCCGCGGCGTCGACGGCGGCGGTCCCGTTGCGCACCCAGCGGTAGGCGTCGAGCGCCTGCTCGAAGCGGAAGGCGGTCGCGTAGGTCCCGCCGTAGCGCACCGAGATCGAGGTCGCCGCGGGCAGGTCGTCCGACGGGCGGTAGATCGTGGTGGCGACGGTGCGGCCACGCGCCAGTTGGAGCCGGTTGACGGCGGCGCGCAAGGCGTCGCCCTGCGAGAAGAGGTTGTAGGGGGCTTGGCCGTCGCCACGGGCGAACAACGCACCGCTGGTGAACGAGTTGATCGTGGGCATCGGCGACGCCTCGATGGCCGCGAGCGCCCCCGGCGAACCCCCGTCGTGGACGAGCACGGCGTCGAGCCGCGAGGCGAGCTCGACGAAGTACTCGCGCGCGCTGCGGACGGGGCCGACGCGCTCGGGGTCGGTGCGGTCGAACACGAGCATCAGGCGCGTCAAGCCGCCCTCCACGGGCATCTCGACGATCAACGAGGCCGGCCGCAGGCCGCTCTGCGGGTACCCGCCGACGTTGTCCACCACGACCGCGAGGGGCCGCTCGAGCTGCTGCGCGAACGGGGGACGCGGCGGGGCCGGGCTGCCCGTCGGCTCCGGGCTCCCGTCCGGACCGGCCGCGGCGCCGAGCGCGGAGGCCGTGGCGTCCGGATCGGGTTCGCCGGTCTGCCCGGGGTTGGCGGCGTCGCCGCCGGCGGGGCGGTCGTCGTCGCGCGTGCTCGCCACGTCGGTCTCGGTCGCGGCCGCCAGCGGGTCGAGCGCCGGCGCGGCCGGCGCCGGCGGCGCGCGCACCTCGGCGCGCACCTGCGGGACCGGGGTCGGCACCGGTCGGGCGACCGCGACCTGCGGCGCCACGCGCACGTCGCGCGCCTCGGCGACCGAGGTGCGGACGTCGGGGGTTGCGACCGGGCGCGCCGGGGCGACGGCCGCCGCGGCCGACGGCAGCGGCACCGGCGCGGCCGCCTCGACGGCCGCGGCGACCGCCGGCGTCGGTACCGGCGCGGGGGCGGAGACGGTGACCTGCGGCGTCGGGGCGATCGCGCGTGGCTCCGGCACCACCGTCGCCACGGCCGGCAGCGGCACCGGAACGCGCTCGGCCAAGGGCGCCGGCTCCAGCTCGGGGGTGTCGATCTCCGGCAGCGGCGTGGCGGGCAGCGTCGCGAGCGGGACCTCGGGGGCCGTCGCGGCGGGCACGACCGCCATGGGCACCGGTGGCGTCGGAAGGTCCGGCGTCTCGGCCACGTCGGACTCGGGCGCCGCGGCGGGCGCCTCGTCCTGGGCGGTCTGCGGCTCCGGGTCCTCGGTCGAGGGGGTCGGCTCGGGCGCGGTCGCCGCCTGCGGCTCGCCGACCTGATCGTCCGCCACCTGGGGGGTCTCGGTGGCGGGGGCCGGGTCCTCGGCCGCGGCCGCCTCGACGACCTCGGGGGCCTCCGCCGGGGTGCCGATGTCGATCACCAGGTACGTGGGGACCGGCTCCGGTTCGGGAAGCCGCAAGGCGACGATCAGGACGAGCAGCAGCGCGAGGTGCAGCGCCCCGGAGAGCAGCGCCGCTCGGCGCCGGTCGGCGTCGCGCCACCACGCCGGCGGGCGCCGAGCGCGCCCGCGGGCGCGGCGCGCCCGATCGGTGGGAGCGGGACCGCGCGCCACGGGGACCTCAGCCGCCGGTGGCGATGGCGATGCGCTGCGCGCCGGCCCGCTTGATCAGGTCCATCACCTCGACCACGAAGCCGTGCGGCACCGACTCGTCGGCCCGCAGCACGACGGTCGTGAGCCCGGTCGCCTCGAGCGAGGCCTGCACCAGCACGGCGAGCTCGGCGATCGGCACCTCGGCGCCGGCGAGGAAGACCCGTTCGTCGCGCGTGACCGTGACCGTCGGAAGGTCGGAGGGCTGCGCCTGGGCCGACTGGGCTTGCGGGAGGTCGACGGGCAGACCGGTCTCGAGGGTGATGAAGGTCGTCGAGACCATGAAGAAGATGATCAGCAGGAAGACGACGTCGACCATCGGGGTGAGGTCGAGGCCGGGCGCCGCGACCGCCCGCCGCCGACCCGGCGCGCGCCGCGTGGTCACGAGCGCGGCTCGTCGTGCTCGTCGACGTCGCCGACCGCCGCGCCGGCACCGAACTCACGGTCGCCCGCGGCGGGCTCCACCCGGAGTCGGCTGGCTCGAGCCGGCACCGGCGGCTCGGCGCCGAAGGGCAACGGCGCCTGGTCCGTGGCGGGGGCGTCGCTCCGCGGACCCGGCGCCGGCCGCGGCGCGGTGCGGCGCGTGGCGGGCTTCGGCTCGGCGCGCGGGCCTCGGCGCGTGCGGCCTCGGCGCGTGCGGGCTGGCCGACGTCGGCCACGCTCGGCTCCTTGCGGACCGCCACGGCTTGCACCACGTTCGCCATCAACTCCTCGCGGCGCCGGTCGATCTCGATGAGGATCGAATCGACGCGGCTCGCGAGGTAGTTCTGCCCGATCAACACCGGGATCGCCACGATGAGCCCCGCCGCGGTGGTCACGAGCGCCTGGCCGATGCCGCCCGCGAGCAGGCCCGGGTTGCCGGTGCCGGCGACGCTGATCTCGCCGAAGGCGATGATCATGCCGGTCACGGTGCCCAAGAGCCCCAACAGCGGCGCCACCTGGGCGATCGTCGCCAACGGCCGCAAGCCGCGGGTGAGCGACTGCTCCTCGAGCAGCGAGGCCTCGGCGAAGGCCGCTTCCACCGCCTGCCGACCGTACGGCAGGCGCAACAGCGCGGCTTGCAGCACCCGCGCGACGGGCCCGCCGTGCTGTTCGCACGCGTCGAGCGCCAGGTCGAGGTCGCGGTCGCGCACGGCCGCGTTGACGCGCGCCATCAGCTCGTCGGTGTCGAGCCGCTCCTTGGCGAGCTTGAAGAAGCGCACCAGGAACAGGTACACGGCGTACACCGACAGGAGGACGATGGCGAACAGGACGACGCCACCGCTGATCAACAGGTCCATGGGGGGCTCCTCACGTGCGTTCAGCCTACGCAGCGGCCGCTTGAGCCGAATGAGAGGTTCACCCGGTGGTCCGCATCCCGGCCGAGATGCCGAGCAGACTCACCAGGACGGCGTCCTCGAGGGCGGGACGTTCGGCGCTCTCCGCCGGCAGGGAGCGCAAGCGGCGCAGCAGGTCCACCTGCAGGAAGGAGAGCGGGTCGACGTACGGGTTGCGCAGGTCGATCGCGCGCCGCAGGGTGGCGTCGGCCTCGACCCCGTCCGCGCCGCCGAAGGCGACGCGCAGTGCCGCCAGGCTGCGCGCGTGCTCGGCCCGCACGCGTTCGCCGAAGCGCGCGCGCAACGGCTCCGGCACGAGCTCGAGGTAGGCGGCGAACACGCCCAGGTCGCTCTTCGCGAGGCTCATGCGCGCGAAGTCGAGCACGGTCGCGAAGAACGGCCACTCGCTCGCCATGCGCCGCACGAGGTCCGGATCGAGCACCGCGAGCCCCGTCCCGAGCCCGTACCAGCCGGGGAGGTTGGCGCGGCACTGGGTCCAGGCGAACACCCACGGGATCGCGCGCAGGTTGCCGAGCGAACGGTCGCCCGCACGTCGTGCAGGGCGCGAACCGACGCGCAGGCGGGCGATCTCCTCGATCGGCGTCACGGTGTGGAAGAAGTCGAGGAACCCGTCGTCCTCCAACAGCTCCCGGTAAGCGCCGCGCGCCGCGGCCGCCGCCTCCCCCATCGCGGCGCGGAAGTCGTCGGGCAGCGGCTCGAAGGGCCGCGCGTCGCGGGCGCTGGCGAGCAGGAAGGCGTGCACCAGCTGCTCCAGGTGGCGGTGCGCGAGCTCGGGATCGGCGTAGCGCTCCGCGAGCGCCTCCCCCTGCTCGGTCAAGCGCATGCGGCCGCCGAGCGATCCGGGCGGCTGCGCCAAGATCGCGCGCCCGGTCGGGCCGCCGCCGCGACCGATGCTCGTCCCGCGGCCGTGGAACAGCCGCAGCGGCACGCCGGCCTCGCGGGCGACCGCGGCGAGCCCCTCCTGCGCCTCGTACAGCGCCCAGTTGGCGGCCAGGAAGCCCGCGTCCTTGTTGGAGTCCGAATAGCCGATCATCACCTCCTGGACGCCACGCTCCGCGAGGTGGGCGGCGTACGCCGGGAGCGCGAACAGCGCGCGCATGACCCCGGGCGCCGCCTGCAGGTCGTCCTCGGTCTCGAACAGGGGGGTGACGTCGACGTCGGCCACGCCGGCCTGCTTCGCGAGCACG
>JAABSI010000029.1 GCA_011390455.1 Trueperaceae bacterium | reverse complement strand
CTTCTAGGAATCAAACCAAAGCACGCGCGGCGCCTCGAGGGGCGCCGGTTTCGTTGGCCTCCCCGAGGGGGGGACGCGTCACCCGCCGCTGACCTGCAGCCGCTCCCCATCCGGCCCACGGCACGAGAACAGCTGCCGTCCGTTCGCGAGCGTCTGCGGCGCGTCCTCGAGCGTCGGCACGCCGGCCGCCCGCAGGCGCGCGAACAGCGCCGGCACGTCGTCGGCACCGAACGCTACGTGGTGCACCAGGCCGTCGCCCGGATGGTGGTCGTCGAGGCCGGCGATCAGCTCGAGCTGCGCGCCACCGGCGGGGTGCGCGAGGAAGGCGATGTCGGCGCCGCTCGCGAGCCTCAGGCGGCTGGCGACCTGCAGGCCGAAGTGGCGCTCGTAGAAGGCGACGGAGCGTTCGAGGTCGGTGACGCGGACGGCGACGTGGTGGATGCCTTGGGTCATGAAGCCAGGGTACGCGAGGGAACCGGGTCGCGATCGGGCCGTTCGGGGCTCGATTCGGTCGTCTTCGACGCCCGGTTCGGGCGTTCGCCCACCCCCAGGACCCGGTTCGGCCGCAAGGTCTTGACGAATCGCGCATACCGGGGTACGTTTGAGAAATCAAGAGAACGCAAGCGCGGCGCCCGGATGGGCGCCGGTTTCGTTGGTCCCCCCGGGGCACGGGCGGCGCGCGTCAACCGATCGCTACCGGCGCTTCGTCCTCGCACCACACGATGGCGCCGGTCGGGCACGCCGCCATCGCCTCGAGCGCGACCCAAGACACCGGGATGCGCTCGGGCCCCAGCAGCACGCCCGGAAGCAGCGCGTCGCAGAGCTCGCAGCGCACGCAGGCGTCCTCGTCGACGCGCATCGCGGTGGGGCGGTGGAGCGGTTCGGGCGTCATGGCCCCAGGATGGGCCCCGGCCGCCCCGCCCGGCCATGACCCAGGTCAAGCCGGGTCGATTCGATCCGGGTCGACGCGTTCGCGCAGCATCGCCAGGTCGGCGCGCGCCACCGTGCGCCCGTCGAGCTCGATGGCGCCCGCCAGGTGCAAGCGGGCGAGGTTGCGGCTGACCAGCTCGGGGACGGTGCCGATCTCGGCGGCGATCGCGGCGTTGGCCTCGAGCGCGAAGGGGACGCCGCGTGCGGCACGCTCGAGCAAATGCGCGGCCAGGCGCTGCACCACCTCCTGGAACGAGAGTCGTTCGACGAGGCCGACCAGCCGCCGCAGCCGCGCCCCCATCGTCCGTAGCAGGTGGACGGCGAGGGTCGGGCGCTCGAACAGCAGCCGGTCGAAGGCCGCCTGCTCCAGGAACAGCGTGGTGGTGTCCTCGAGCGCTTGCGCGTGCGCCGGGTAGGGGCCGCCGTCGAAGCTCGGGAGCTCGGCCACGGTGCGGTACGGGCGCTCGGTCGCCAGGTCGATCTCGCGGCCGGTGCGCGGCGCCAGCACGTAGATGCGGCACGACCCCACCGCCATCACGTGCAGGCCCTCGGGTGCGTCGCCCGCGTGGAACAGCGGGGCTCCGCGCACGTACCGCCGCCAGCGCGCGATGGCAGCGAGGGCGCGCACGTCGTCGTCCGCCAGCCCCGCGAAGGGCGGGCAGCGCACCAGGACGTCGGTCGGTTCGAGGGCCACGTGGGGGCCATGGTACGGGGTGATGGTGGCCTGGCTTCACCAAGAGCGGCCGCCCGCACCGCACCTGCGATTGACACCGGCCACGCTGAGGGCTATCGTGCCTCTATTGAGTGAACGCTCAATCCAAAGAAGGGGGTGCCGAGCATGCCGGAACGAACCACGACCGCCCGCGCCGCCCCCGACGAGCGGCGCCGCCAGATCCTCGACGTCGCCTGCACGCTCTTCGCCCACCACGGCTACGCCGGCACCACCACCAAAGCGATCGCGAGCGCCGCTGGCATCACCGAGGGCCTCATCTACCACTACTTCGGCGGCAAGGCCGACCTGCTCGTCGAGGTCGTCAACCAGCGCAGCGCCCTGCTGACCCAGGTCCGCACCCTGCTCCGCGACGAGGGCGACGCGCCGGTGGTGCGCACCATGCCGCTCATCGCCCGCGGGTGGGTCGAGCTCGTGCGCCGCCAGGGCGACCTGGTGATCACGATGGTCAGCGAGTCGCACGCCCACCCCGAGGTCGGCGCGGCCTTCCAAGGGCTGCTCGACGAGATCCGCGGCGGCCTCGAGGGCTACCTGCGGCGCCGCGTGGCGGCGGGCGAGCTGCGCGCGGACCTCCCGGTCTCGGTGGCGGCCGCCTCGTTCCTCTCCTCGCTGCTGATGTTCTTCTACACCCGGGCCGACCTCGACGAGGCCGCCTGGCAGGTCGAAGCGTCGCGCTTCACGACGGCACTGCTCGACGTCTGGCTCCACGGTGCGCTCGCCCCGACCCCAAACCCGACCCAGAACCCGACGCCATGACCCTCTGCCCCACCCGGCCGAGCCGGGCACCGCCGCCGCCAGTATTGAGTGAACGCCCACTCAACACGACCGTCCGACCCCACCGCCGATCGGAGAACCCCGTGCCCCACCGCCCCGTCCCCGCACGCCCCACCGAGGTCGCCTCGTGCGCGCGCTGACCGCCTTCGCCCTGCGCCACTCCGTCGTGGTCGTCATCGCCTTCGCGCTGGCCACCGCCTTCTTCGTCACCCGTGCGACCCAGACGACCACCGACGGCAGCACCGACGCGCTCTACCCGCCCGAATCGGCGGCCGCGATCCTCGCCGACGAGCTCGCGGTCGATTTCGCCCAGGGCGATCGGCTGCTCCTCGTCGTCGAGGGCGACGTCTGGAGCGCCGCGGGCCTGGCGGCGCTGCGCGACCTCACCCGCACCATCGACCAGCTCGAGGGCACCCGCGACGTCACCTCGCTCGCGACCGCCAAGCGCCTCGAGGACGACGACGGCTTCCTGATCGTCGGCGACCTGATCCCGGCCGACTTGACCGACGCCACCGCGATCGCCGACGCGCGCCGCTACCTCGAGGGCGCCGAGATGTACCAGGACGTCGTCTTCGTCGACGCCGCCGGTCGCCGCGCGAGCCTGATCATCGAGTACGAGGGGTCGATCGACGCCGCGGCGTACGCGCGCACGGTGGCCGACGCGACCGACGCCGCCTGGCCCGGCGAGCACGCCCTGGCCGGCGCGGCCTTCACCACCATGGAGCTGCGCGCGATCATCGCGCGCGACCTGCCGGTGCTGGGCGCGACCGCGCTCGCGCTCATCCTGATCATGCTCTGGGTCAACTTCCGCACCGGCCGGCGCGTCGCGCTCGCGCTGGTGCAGATCGTCCTCGGCGTGGTCTGGGGGATGGGCATCTTCCAGCTCCTCGGCCAGGAGCTCATGGCGCTGACGGTGATCGGGCCGATCGCGGTCATGGCCGTCGGGGCTTCGTTCTCGATGCACTTGCTGGGGCGCTACGACTACGAACTGGCGCGCGGCACCGAGAAGCTCGAGGCGCTGCGGCGCACCTTCGAGCGCACCGGGCTGGGCGTGCTCGTCTCGGGGCTGGCGATCTCGGCCGCCATGAGCACCTTCCTGCTCTCGGACCTGGCGATGGTGCGCGGCCTCGGCCTCGTCGCCGCGCTGGGCGTCCTCTCCTCGCTCTTCGCCGCGCTGGTGCTGCTGCCCGCGCTCCTGCGCCTGCTCCCCGATGCCAAGCGCGTCCCCGACCCGGAGGCGCCCGGACGCATCCGCGGTCTGCTGGCGGGGCTCGCGGCCCTGGTCACCTGCCGACCGAAGGCGGTCATGGGCGTCGCCGCCGTGCTCGTCCTGGGCGCGCTCCTGGGCATCGTCCGGATCCAGGCCGACACCTCGATCCTCGCCTTCTTCCCCGCCGACGGCCCGACGCGCCAGAGCGTGCGCACGGTCGAGGAGACCCTGGGCGGCAGCTCGGTGGTCCAGGTCCGCGTCGCCGGCGACATCCTCGACCCCGAGGTGCTCGCCGCGCTCGAGGCCTTCCAGGCGGAGGCGAAGACCCTGCCCGAGGTCGGCGGCGCCCAGTCGATCACCCAGGTGATGCGCGCCATCCACCAGACGCTCACGGGCGAGGACGGCCTGCCGCCCACCCGCCAGGCGGCGGCGCAGGAGCTCCTGCTCTACACCTCATCGGGCGACGCGGCGGAGCTCGCCAAGCTGCTCACCCTCGACGAGCGGAGCGCCGTCGTCAACCTGGTGGTCCAGTCCGGCTCCACCACCCGCGGCCGCGCCGTCCTCGCCGACCTCGAGCGCATGGCCGAGGACACGCTCGGCGGCCGCGCGACCTACGGGTTCACCGGCCAGGCCGTGCTCGAGCTGGCGGTCGAGGACGCGATGCGCCACGACTTCCTGATCAGCCTGACGCTCGCGATCGTCCTGGTGCTCGCCATCGACAGCCTGGTGCGCTCGTTCCGCGCCGCCGCGGTCACGATCCTCGCGCTGGTCGCCACCATCGCCCTGCAGTACGGCCTGCTCGGCTGGGCCGGCATCCCCCTCAACCTCGCGACGATGCTCATGGGCGCGCTGGCGATCGGGGTGGGCGATTACGCGATCCACCTCACCGTGCGGTACATGGAGGAGCGCGCCCGCGGCCGCGGCCCCGAGGACGCGGTCGGGCACGCCGTGATCACCTCCGGGCGCCAGATCCTCTTCACCGCCACCACCCTCGGCGTCGGCTTCTTCGCGCTGACCTTCGCCGACTTCGTCCCGGTCGCCACCCTCGGCTGGCTGATGGTCCTGACCGTCGCGCTCGTCGGCATCGCCACCCTGACCCTGCTCCCCGCCGTCGCCCTCGTCGCCTTCCGCGACCCGGGCGGGCGCGCGGCCGCGCTCGCCGCCAGCCAGGCCGCCACCCCCGGAGGAAACCCCGCATGAACCGAACCCCGCCCCCCACCCGCACCGCCACCGCCGTCCGTCGCCCGACGGCCCCGCTCGCGACCGCCCTCGGGCTCGCCACCGCCCTCGCCCTGCTCGGCGCCCCGGCGGCGGCCCAGACCTATGCCACCGCCGACGAGTTGATGGCGGCCGTCCAGGCCCGACCCGAGCCCGCCACCGTCGAAGCCACCCTCGAGATGACGATCACCAACGCCGCCGGCCAGTCGCTCACGCGCGCCATGCGCTCCTGGTCGACCGGCGGCGAACGCCGGCTGCTCAAGTTCACCGCCCCGGCCGACATCGCCGGCTCCGGCTTCCTGCGGATCGACGACGGCACCGTCGACGAGACGCTCGTCTACCTGCCCGCGCTCGACCGCGTCCGCCGCGTCGCGGGCGGCCAGCGCGGCGAGTCCTTCTTCGGCTCCGACTTCGCCTACGAGGACGTCGAGGGCATCGACCCCGACGATTACACCTACGTGCTGTTGCGGATCGACGACGGGCCCCGCTACGTGATCGAGGCGACCCCGACGGAGGCCTCGGGCTCCACGTACGACCGCTTGATCCTGGAGGTCCCCGAGGCGACCCTGATCCCCGAACGCGTCGTCTACTACCGGGGCGACGAGGCGATCAAGGAGCTGACCGTGCACGACGTCCAGCAGGTAGGCGACTACCTGTTCGCGATGGAGCGCCGCATGGAGACGCTCGACCGCGGCTCCGTCACCGTGATCCGCCAGAGCGACGTCGCCCTCGACGTTGATCTGCCCGACGAGGTCTTCACCGATCGCTTCCTGAGGCGCTGACGTGCGCCGCACCGTTCTCACCCTGGCGCTCGTCGCCCTGAGCACCGCCGCGCTCGCGCAGGTGCGCACCGAGTGGAGCGGCTCGTTCGACGCCCGCTTCGGCGTGGCGATCGACGGCGACCTCAGCGCCGCGGGCGCGCGGGCGCAGGGCGCGCTCGACGGCACGGTCGGGAGCGAGTTCTTCCCGACCGCCGCCTTCCGCGTCGCCCTCGACCTCGAGGCCGACGCCGCCCTCGGCCGCAGCGAGATCCGCCTGGGCGAGGCCTGGGCGCACCTCTTCCTCGGCGACGTCGAGCTCACCGCCGGCAACCAGACGCTGGCATGGGGCTCGACGGACGCGGTCAACCCAGTCGACCGCCTCAACCCGCGCGACCTGCGCGTCCCGATCGACGCCGTCAAGCTCGCCACCCCGATGGTCCACCTGCGCGCCTACCTCGACGGCGACGTCGCCCTCGAGGCCGCGCTGCTCCCCGTCTTCACCCCGTCGCTGCCGCCGGACGCGGCCTGGCGCAGCGACCCCACCCCGATGCTCCCGCCCGGCGTGACCGTCGTCGAGACCCGCCCCGTGCGCGACGAGCGTCCGGGGGCGGCGCTCGCGAACGTCCAGTTCGCCGCCCGCGCGCAGTGGCGCCCCGCCGGTTTCGACCTCGCGGTCAGCTACCTGCACCTCCTGCGCGACACCCCGACCGCCTCGGCCGAGGTCGTGCCGACCGGCACCCCCGGGCAGGTGGCGCTGCAGCCGGTGCTGCGCTACGACCGCATCGAGGTCGTGGGCCTCGACGGCTCGGTGGCCCTGGGCTCGGTCGTGCTCCGCGGCGAGGCGGCCTACACCTTCACCCGCGACCCCGACGGCACCGACCCCACCATCGGCAACCCCAGCTTCCAGGTGGTGGTGGGCGGCGAGACCCCCATCCCGGGCGGACCCCGCGTGGTGCTGCAGCTGGTGCTCGACGGCACCACCCGCGACGCGGCGCCCGACGGCACGCTCGGCGGCGTCGAGCTCGGCTGGCGCACCATGGCGATCCTCAACCAGGCGGTGAACGCGCGCACCGACCTCCAAGCCGCCTGGGTCCAGGACTTCGACGGCAGCGGCCTCGTGCGCCCCAGCGTCGCCTACGACTTCGCGAGCGGCGTCACCGGCACGCTCGAGGCGGTCATCGCCTACGGCGCGGACGGCACCCGCTTCGGCGATTGGCGCGGCCGGAGCGGCGCCACCGCCTCGCTGCGCGTCGCCTTCTGACGGGCGCCGCGCCTCGGGGGGTGGGGTCCGGACGCCGCGGCGTCCAGACCCCACCCCAGCGTGATTCCGTTCACTCGCCCGTGCAGGGAAGCGCCTCGTACCGCGGCCGCAAGGCGTCGCCGCCGCTGAAGACGAGGCGCGTGCGGCCCTCGGGGTCGCCGACCCACGACACCCCGACGGCGTGCTCGAAGAAGGCCTGATACGCGATCTGCAGGCTCACGAGGGACTCGGCGGAATAGCGGCCGCTGCCCAGCGAGACGAAGGGGTACTCCTGAGCCGCGACGGCGCGGCCCGCGAAGCGGAACCGCACGACCTCGCCGCGCGGTCGGTCGAAGGAGGGGTCGACGAAGACGACGCCCGGCAGGTTCTCGAAGCACGCGATGGAGAGGTAGGCGTCGACCGCCGGGTCGTCGTAGGCGAGGCCGGCGCCGTCCAATACGCTCACCCAGGATCCCGTCGCGACGAGGACGGCGGCCGGCGACGCCCCGATCGCCCCACACGGCAAAAGGTCGAGCGCTGCGTAGAAGCCGCCGCCCCCCTCGACCACCAGCAGCGGCACGGCGCTGCCGTCCGGGAAGACCGCCTCGACCTCGATCGGCAGGTCGGCGGCCGCGCTGACGTCGAGGGCAAGGAAGCCGAAGCTGGGATCGCCGCCGTCGACGAGCACGTCCACCGGCCCATCGAAGGGCTCGCGATCGAGCAGCCGGGCGTACCCGCTCAGGCGCACATCGAAGTCGCGCCCGAACGCCGGGCCCGAGATGACCTCGAAGAGCACCGTGGGAGCGCCGCGCTCGCACACGACGTAGAGGCCCGCGTCCTGCCCGAAGGCGTACACGTACGACTCGGCGCCGAGGGATAGCGCGTCCCACGCAACGACCGGGCGTGGGACGGGGGTCGGAGCGGGGACGGGGGGCGCGGACGCGGGCGGCGCAGCCGGCGGCGGCGCCGAGCGCGTGGAGGGCGTGCTCGCCGGTGGGGCCTCGGGGGCGGCCGGTGCGGTGGGCCCGGGCGGCGGCGAGGCGGCCGGCGGGTTCGGCACCGCCTCCGCCGCGCACGCCAACCGACGCTCGGCCACCGCGAAGCCGTCGACCGAGAACTGGTAGGTGGGCTGCGCCGCGTCCTCGACGCCCTCGAGCACGAACGCCCGCAGCGCGAAGGTGCCCCCGCGCCGGAGGTCGGCGAGGACCCGGCCGACCTCGCCGTAGAACGACGGCGCCGCCAGGCGGTCGCCGTCGCTCGACCAGCGGTCGCGGCGCACCGCGTCCTGGTCGCGCCGCGTCGCGGCCTCGAAGGACGCCGGCCAGACGACGCCGGGCGGGCGACCGAGCCACGCGTTGACGTTGAGACCCCCCGGCACGTCCGCGTCGCAGAAGACGACCAGCGCCGCGTCGGCCACGGCGACTCCGGCGGGCAGCGCGAAGGGCTGCAGCACCGCGCCGCGACCCGCCGGGTCCACCGACCACGCCCCCTGCCCCCACGCGACGCCCGCGAGCAGCGCGAACAGCGCCGACGCCGCCCAGCGCCTCACGCCTGCGCCCCCAACCAGCGCGTCGCCGCCTCCGCCAGCAGCGCCGCGCCCAGCGGCAGGGCCGCCTCGTCGAGGTCGAAGCGCGGATGGTGCAGCGGGTGGACGAAGCCCCGCGCCTCGTCGCGCACGCCCAGGCGGCCGATCACGGCCGGGACGCGCTCGGCGTAGTACGCGAAGTCCTCGGCGCCCATGGTGGGCGCGAGGTGGGCGTGCGCGTCGGCGCCGAGCACCGCGCCCGCGGCGGCGTCGAAGGTGGGGACCAGGGCGGGGTCGTTGACCGTGGCCGGGTAGCCGATCGTGTACGCGACGTGCGCGGTCGCGCCGTGCGCGGCGACGACCCCCTGCACCACCCGCTCGACCAGCGCGGGGAGCCCCATGCGGAGCTCCGCATCGAAGCTGCGCAAGGTGCCCGAGAGCGTGACCGACGGCGCGATCACGTTGCGCGCGAAGCCGCCCTGGATGGTGCCGATCGTCAGCACCAGCGGCTTCAGCGGGTCGGAGTGCCGGCTGACGACGTGCTGCAGGGCCGTCACCACCTGCGCCGCGACGGTCACCGCGTCGACCGACAGGTGCGGGTACGCCGCGTGCCCGCCCGCGCCGACCACCTCGACGTCGAGCCCGTCGGCGGCGGCGTTCGCCGGCCCCACGACCACGCCGGTGCGCCCCGCCGGGAAGCGCGGATCGACGTGCAGCGCGAAGACGGCGCCGACGTCGGGGCGCTCGAGGGCGCCGTCCGCGATCATCTTCTCGGCCCCGCCGCCGTCCTCCTCGGCCGGTTGGAACAGCAGCTTCACGTGCCCGAAGGCCGGCGGCTGCTGCGCGAGCAGCGCCCCGGCGCCCAGGAGCATCGCCGTGTGCGCGTCGTGGCCGCACAGGTGGGCGACGCCCGGCACCGTCGAGGCGTAGTCCGACCCCGTGTCCTCGGGGATCGGGAGCGCGTCCATGTCGGCGCGCAGCGCGACGGTGGGGCCGTCGCCGCGGCCGCGGACGAGCGCGGTCAGACCGGTGCCGCCCGCCATGGGGGCGCTCGCCTCGAGGCCGAGCGCGGCGAGGCGTTCGCGGACGAAGCCGGCGGTCGCGGCCTCGCGGAAGGCGAGCTCGGGGTGGCGGTGCAGGTGGCGGCGCCAGGCCACCAGATCGGGGTGCAGCGCGCGGGCCGCGGCGTCGAACGGCGTCGTCGTGGGCATGGAGGATGCTACCCGGCGGTGGCCGTCCCCGCCGCCCGAATCTGCTGCGTGCTAGCCTCCGCGAATCCTCGACCGAACGCGACCCGGCTGCTCCCTGCGAGCGGCCCGTCCCCTGGAGGCGACGCCCATGGCCCAGACCCCGCCCGCGACCATCGACCAAGGCGCGCTCGACGCGCTCGCGACCCGCTACACCGCGGCCTGGAACAGCGGCTCGCCCGAGGCCGTGGCCGCCTGCTACGCGCCGGATGGCGGCATCGTCATCAACCGGGGCCGACCGTGGGACGGTCGCGCCGGGGTGGCCGAGATGGCGGCCGGCTTCTTCGCCGACGTCCCGGACCTCGCGCTCGCGTGCGACGGCGTCCGCACGGCGGGCGACCACGTCGTGTACCTGTGGACCTTCGCGGGCACGCACGCCGGCAGCGGTCGGCCCCTGCGGGTCGTCGGCTGGGAGGAGTGGGACCTCGACGGCGAACTGCAGGTGACCGCGTCGCGCGGCTGGTTCGATGCCGCGGACTACGCCCGCCAGATCGGTGCGGGCCCGGCGGACGCGGCGAGCTAGGTGATCCGCACCGTCTCGAGCCCGGAGGATTTCACCGCCTTCGGCGAGGTCGCGACCGCGTACGTCGGCTGGTGCCGCGAGCGCTTCGCGCACGACGACGCCTGACGACGACCGACGGGGCCTAGCGCGCGCGGGCCAGGCGGACGGCGTACCGACCGTGCCGCAACGCCCAGCGGTCGAACACGATGGTCGCGAACGGCAGCAGCGCGGCCAGGAACCCCCACAGGTACATGCTCGGCGGCCACCGGCGCGCCACCGCGAGCGCGATCCCGAGGCCGGCGAAGGCGAGCACCAGCAGGCCGTGGACGGAGCCGAAGCCGGCGACCAGCCGATCGCCCAGCTCCGCGTACTGCGTGAGCACGCGCTCGAAGAGCATGCCGAGCAGCAGGCCGGTCCAGGAGACGGCCTCGAGGTGGGCGACGATGCGGAAGACGGGCAGGAGGTCGACGGCGGGTTCACGCATGTTCGAGGCGCAGGCTACCCCGCACCCCTTGCGGGGATCGGTCGTCGGGCCCCCATCCCGGCCGCCGCGACGAGGCCATTGGTACCGTGGCGCATGGCTTTCGACCCCACGACCGCCCCGTGGTGGACCCGCGCCACCGTGTACCAGGTCTACCCGCGCAGCTTCGCGGATACCGATGGAAACGGGGTCGGCGACCTGCGCGGCGTCCTCGCGCACCTCGACCACCTCGAGGCGCTCGGCGTGGAGGCGGTGTGGCTCTCCCCCGTCTTCCCCTCGCCGATGCGCGACGGCGGTTACGACGTCGCCGACTACCAGGGCGTCGACCCGCTGTTCGGCACCCTCGACGACCTCGACGCGCTGATCGCCGCGTTGCACGCGCGCGGCATGAAGCTTGTGCTGGACGTGGTCCTGAACCACACCTCCGACGCGCACCCGTGGTTCCGGTCCTCGCGCCGCTCGCCCGAAGACCCCAAGCGCGATTGGTACTGGTGGCGCCCGCCGCGCCCCGGCCACCGCGGCGGCGAGCCCGGCGCCGAGCCGACCAACTGGCGCGGCTACTTCGGCGACCCGGCCTGGACGTACGACGCGGCGACCGACGCGTACTACCTGCACCTGTTCGACACCTCGCAACCCGACCTGAACTGGGAGCACCCGCCGGTGCGCGAGGCGCTGTACGCCATGCTCCGCTGGTGGCTCGCGCGCGGGGTCGACGGTTTCCGGATGGACGTCATCAACCTCGTCAGCAAGGAGCTGCCGCTGCGCGACGGCACCGAGATCGGCCCCGACGGGCTGGGCAACGGCTTCCCCTTCGTCGAGTCCGGCCCCCGCATCCACGAGTTCCTCCAGGAGCTGCACCGCGAGGTGCTCGGCAGCGCCGGCGCCGTGCTCCTGACCGTGGGCGAGATGCTCGGCGTCACCCCCGAGCAGGCAGTCGCCTTCACCGACCCGGAGCGCCGCGAGGTGGACATGGTGTTCACCTTCGAGCACGTGACCCTGGACCAGGAACCGGGCAGCAAGTTCGACCTGCGGCCGCTACCGCTGCCCCTCCTGAAGGGGACGCTGGCGCGCTGGCAAGAGGCGCTCGGTGAGCGCGGCTGGAACAGCCTCTACCTCGGCAACCACGACCAGCCCCGCGCCGTCTCGCGCTTCGGCGACGACCGCCCCGCCTGGCGCGAGCGCTCCGCGAAGGCGCTCGCGACCGTCCTGCACCTGCACCGCGGCACCCCGTTCGTCTACCAGGGCGAGGAGCTGGGGATGCCCAACCACCCCTTCGCGAGCTTGGAGGCCTTCCGAGACGTGGAGTCGACGAACTACGTGCGCATCGCGCGCGCCTTGGGGCTGCCCGATCCGGTGATCCTGGAGCGCCTGAACGCCAAGAGCCGCGACCACGCGCGCACCCCGGTGCCCTGGACCGCCGCGCCCGACGGGGGCTTCGGCAGCGCCACCCCGTGGCTGCCGCTGCACCCGGACCACGCGACCTTCGCCGCCGAGGCGCAGCGCACCGACCCGGACTCGGTGTTCCACCACTACCGCCGCCTGATCGCGCTCCGGCGCGACCTGCCGGTGGTGGCGCTGGGCGACTTCCGGCTGCTGGCGGCGGTGCACGAGCGCCTGTGGGCCTTCGAGAGACGGCTTGGCGACGAAGCGCTGCTCGTGGTCGCCAACCTCTCGGACGCCGACCTGCCGCTGGCCGGCACCGGCGTCGCGATCCCCGACGGGGCCCAGCTGCTGCTCGGCAACCTGCGTCCGGAGGACGCGCCGGGCGACCGCGCGACGCTGCGCGGGTGGGAGGCGCGGGTGATCCGGCTGTAGCCGCCGGGCGAGCCCACCACCGAACGGATCGCCTCGCGGGTCACCTCGGAGGATCGACCGCCCTCCTCCGCTTTCGCAGAAGCAGGATGGGGCCGGCGATGACGGCGCCCAATCCGACCAGGGAGGCGTACGGGTGTCGGAAGAACACGGCGTAGATGACGCGTTCCACCAGGGACGGCGGCGATGCATCCACGATCACCCGGTCGATGGAGAACACGGAACCCGCCTGGGTGCACCACGAGGTGGGCAAGATGACGGCGTCCTCGACGGTGAGCTCGCCACCCTCCACTCGGGTGCGCACGCGCTGATCGGAGCCGGTGAGGATGCCGGTGCGGGTCTGGTGGACGACCTCGCCGCCATCGGCGAGGAACTGCGGCGTGACGATCGGGTACGGACCCTCGGGGGTTCTTCTCGGGGGCGTGACGTGGTACCCGAGCACCCGCCTGATCTCGGTCTCCGACAGGCTCACCAGGGTCTCGCCGAGCTCCGAGAAGGCCGCGTCCGTCGGCGCCCAGACCGTCTTGTCCGCGAGCTCGGGGTCGGCGAGGATCGCGAAGCCCTCGGGATCGTGTTCGGCGGTCAAGCGGAGGAAGGTGCCGTGGTCTCCGCTGGCTCGGAGGACGTCGACGATGCTGAGGCCGATGCCTTCGTTCTCGCAGACGAACGCGTAGCCCTCGCTGCGGATCGCCGCCGCCGATGGCGCGTCGACCTGGGCGACGGCCGCAGGAAGCGGCGCGGCGAGGAGGCCGACGGTGGCGATCGCGAGGGCGAGCGGACGTCGTGCCGTCGCGGCCGTCTGTCGTGCGGGCGTCGTGACCTCGTTCACGCGGTACCGCCGAGGAACGCGAGGCCGTTGAGCCCCGCCGTGACCGCCCAGAAGGCGGCGAACACGATGCCGACGTGCTTGCCGTGGCGCGACACCCGGGGGTGGCGACCGAGGAAGGGCACCCCCGCGTGGTTGGCGTTCACGAGCGCGAAGAACACCGCCATCACGCCGAAGACGAGGTGGAGCGGCACCCGCGCCTCGAGCGGAAGCCCGATCGCGTAGACGACCCCCACGGCGACGGCGAGGAAGGCCAGCGCGCCTTGCCGCTGTTCGAAGAGCATCAGGAAGACGTAGTCCTCGACCGCCTGCTTCTTCCCGCTGGGTCCCGCGCTCCGCGCCGCGTCCAGCATCGCGAGTTGCTCCTGATAGGTCAGCGCGGAGGCAGTGCTCGGTACGCCGGGGCCGAAGAACGGGAGGACGAACCGGATCACCCACCGCGAGAGCATCGGGGAGACGAGTTCCGCTCCGTGGACGGCGGCGGGGGCTAGGCAGAAGAGCAGTCCGAGGGTGGACATCAGCGAGATGGTCATGGGTCCTCCAGAGGTTCGCCGTGGCGACGCCCGGCAGCGGGTGCGCCGGGGTGCTAGCCTTGTACCTCGGTGCGGGAATGATCTCTATTCCGCTGGAGGGAATGTCGATGAATCACTCCGATGACTTCGGCCCCGCGCTGCGCGCGGTGCGCGGTGCGCTCGCCCTCAGCCAGGAAGCCGTCGCGCACGCCGTGGGGACGACCCAGCGGCACGTGTCGTTCCTCGAGACGGGGCGCTCGTCGCTGACGCGCGAGATGCTCGGCCGCATCGTCTCGGGTCTGCCCCTCACGGCGGCGCAGCGGGCGTCGCTGTTCCACGCGTCGGGTTTCCGAAACCCCTACCCGACCCGCACGCTGCACGGCGCCGAGCTGCAGGCGACCCTCGACCTCATGGCGAGCCAGGTGCTGCGCCACTGGCCGTTCCCCGCGTTCGTCGTCGACCGCGACTGGAGCTTCTTGCGCACCAACCGGCCCGCCGACCGCATGATCGCCTCGTTCGGCGGCGTGACGAACATGTACGCCCTGCTCCTGTCGCCGGACTTCCGCGCGGTGGTTACCAACTGGGAGCAGGCGAGTGGAAGCTTCTACACGCGCATCCAGGAGGTAGCGCGTCGGTCACCCATGGTCCGCGCGGCCCTCGAAGCCGCCGTCGCCGCAGGCCGCTTCGATCACGTCGCCGGCGTGCTGGGCGGAACGGACGAGGTGCCCGTCTACGTGCCCATCGACGTGCAGCTCCCCGATGGTGCCCGCATGCGCTTCACCTCGCTCCACGGCCGCTGGGTCTCGGTGCACGACGCGCTGGCGGAGCAGTTCGAGGTGGAGCTGCTGGTGCCGCTGGACGGGGCGTCCGAGGCGGTGGTCGCCACGGCCTTCGGGAAGGACGACGCGTCACAGCCTCGAACGTGACGCGCCCGCTATCCTCCACGGAACCCGATCGTGGAGGCGATGCGATGACCGAGACCGACATCGTGGTGGTGGGCGCGGGGGCCGCGGGCCTCAGCGCGGCGAAGGCGCTGATGGCCGAGGGCGTGGACTGCGTGGTCGTCGAGGCGCTCGGGCGCATCGGCGGTCGAGCGCACACGGAATCGCGCGAGTTCGGGGTGCCCTTCGACGTCGGCTGCGCCTGGCTGCACGCCGCCGACCGCAACCCCTTCTTCCGGGACGCCCAGGCGGCCGGCTGGACCCTGCAGCACCACGACATGGCGCTCGACCACCTCTACTTCGGTGATCGGCGAGCCACCCGCGATGAGGTCGCCGGCCTCCTCGACGCCGAGGCCCGTCTGCAGGCGGCCATCGAGCAGCACGACGGCCCCGACGACCGGCTGGCCTCGCTCGCCAGCGCCTGCCACGTCGAGGACGCGATCGCCACCTACAACGGGCCGATGGACTTCGGCAAGGACGACGACGAGATCTCGGTCGCCGACTTCCGCGAGGCCGAAGACCTCGACCCCAACTACTTCACCCGCGAGGGCTTCGGCGCGCTGGTCGCCCACTGGGGGCGCGACGTGCCGGTCACTCTCGGCTGCCCCGTGCGGCGCATCCGCTGGGACGGGCCCGGCGTCGACGTCGAGACCGACCGCGGCACGCTCCGCGCCCAGGCGGCGATCGTGACCGTCTCCACGGGCGTGCTCGCCTTCGACGGCGTGCGCTTCGGGCCGAAGCTGCCGGAGGCGCACCAGAAAGCGATCTTCGACCTGCCGATGGGGCTCCTGACCAAGGTCCCGATCCGCGTCTCCGGCACGCGCCTCGGCCTCGCGCCCTTCACCGACGTGCTGGCCGTCGGCCATGCCCGCCACGATCTCTACCTGCTCTGCTTCCCCTTCGACCTCGACCTGATCGTCGGCTTCGTCGGCGGCGACTTCGCCTGGGAGCTCGAGGCCGCCGGGCCAGCGGCGGCGGTCGACTTCGTCGGTGGACGCCTCGAGGGGCTCTTCGGCAGCGACGTCCGGAAGCACCTGGGGCACGGCACCATGACGAACTGGTCGGCCGAGCCGTTCGTGCGCGGTGCCTACGCGGTCGCGGCGCCCGGGGCCGCCGACGCCCGCAGAAGGCTCGCGGAGCCGGTCGCCGATCGCCTCTGGTTCGCCGGCGAGGCGCTCGCGGGTGGGTTGATGCAGACGGCCGGCGGGGCGCGGCTCTCGGGCGAGGCGGTCGCGCGCGACGTCGCGCGGCGGCTGCGGGCGCGCGCGGGCGGCTCCTCGATCAGCGGCTGAGGCTCCTCGGCGACGGAGGCACGAGAGGCGGCCTCGGGGCACGGCGGACAGGCTGCCGCCGCAGCGCGACCACGAGCGCGCCGCCGCGTACCTCCTGGGTCGGGCCGGACGACCCGCGGCTCGCCTGGACCGGGCGGGGCCACCACCGCGGCGGTAGGGCACGGGGGGCGTGCACGACGCTCGTGTGCACGAGCGTCGTGCTACCTTGAGCGCCATGATGCGCAACGTGACCTTCAGCGCCGACGAGCGCCTCATCGAGGCTGCCCGGGAGCGCGCCCAGCGCGAGCGGACGACCCTCAACGAGCAGTTCCGCCTGTGGCTCGAGGCGTACGCCGCGCGCGACGAGCGTGCGCGGGCCGCCATGGACGTCGTGGCCGACCTCCGACGCACGGTGCGCACGGGAGGACGCCACTTCACGCGCGACGAGGCGAATGAGCGCTGACTTCCTCGACACGAACGTCTTCGTCTACCTGTTCGACGAGGTGGACGACCGCAAACGAGCCACCGCCGAGCGCCTGATCGCGGACGCGCTGGCCGCTGGCACCGGCGTGGTGAGCTACCAGGTGGTGCAGGAATCTCTGAACGTGCTCACGCGCAAGCTCGGGGCCTCGCCGTCGGACGCTCGCCGGTTCCTCGACAGCGTGCTGGCCCCCCTGTGGCGCCTCGGGCCGAGCCCGGAGCTCTTCGTAGGAGCGCTCGAGATCCGCGAACGGTATGGGTTCTCCTTCTACGACGCGCTCGTCGTCGCCGCGGCACGGGACGCCGGCTGCACCCGCCTGCTCAGCGAGGACCTCCAGCACGGGCAGCGCATCGGCGACTTGACGGTCGTGGACCCGTTCCGGGTGCCCTGACGCCTACCGCGACGTCCAGCGTCGTCGACCAGCGGCCCGCGCGTTCGGTCGACGCCGACGCGACGATCAGCCCCGCGGCACCGCGCACGCCTCGTCCACGCACGCCGCGTCGGTCTCCCCGCCCACGGCCTGCAGCTTCGGCGCCCGCTCCGCCCAGGCGCGCGCCAGCGCTTCCGAGAACACGGCCTCCGGCTGGGCCCCCGACACCGCGTAGCGCCGGTCGATCACGAAGAAGGGCACGCCTTGCACGCCCAGCTCGCGCGCCTCGCGCTCGTCGGCGCGCACCGCGTCGGCGTGCGCATCGCTCTCGAGGGCGGCGCGCACCTCGCCCTCGTCCAGCCCGAGCTCGACCCCGAGCGCCACGAGCTCGTCGCGCACCCCCACGGCGCGCCCCTCGGTGAAGTAGGCGCGCAGCAGCCGCTCCTTGGCGGCGCCCCCGAGGCCGTGCGCGGCCGCGAGGTGCAGCAACCGGTGGGCGTCGAAGGTGTTGCCGGAGCGAGCCCGCTCGAGGTGGAACTCGATCCCGACCTCGGCGGCCATCGCGGTGACGCGGGCGTTGGCCGCGCGCGCCTCGGCGAGGTCCATGCCGTACTTGCGGGCGAGCAGCGCGTCGAGCGGCTCGCCGGTCTCGGTGGGGGCGTCGGGCGCGAGCTCGAACGAGCGCCACACCACCTCCACGGCCTCGCGCTGAGGGAACTCGGCGAGCGCGGCTTCCAGCCGGCGCTTGCCGACGTAGCAGAAGGGGCAGACGACGTCGGACCAGACCTCGATCTTCATGCCTGGACGCTACCGCGGCGCGCCCGCGGCGCACGTGCCCCGCGGGCGTTCAGGCGTGCGCCGTGGGGTCGTAGCTCTCGCCGATGTAGTAGGCCATGAGCGCGAAGACGAAGGCGGCGCCCGTCACCCACGTCGCCGACCAGCGGCGCGCGCGGAACGAGGCGGGGAGCCAGTAGTAGAGCAGGAAGAAGAGCAGCGGCCCGAGCCCGCCGACGTAATGGATGTAGAGCTGCAGGGGACCGAGCCCCTGGTCGAGGAGCTTGATGCCGATCAGCGCCTGCACGGCCAGCGTCAGCTGCGCCAGGATGAAGAGCCCGTGGGCCCAGCGCGCCGGCGGCCGGTTGCGGACCCCGTGGAACGCGGCGGCGGCGAGCGCGGCGAGGCCGGCGAGCACGACCAGCGTGCCGAACAGGAAGTGGACGGAGGTGGGAACCCAGATTGCGTCGATCACGCGACCCAGACTACGCCGCCGGCGCCACCCGGATCACCCCGCCCCGGAGCGCCGCCATGGCCGCTTCAGGTCCGGTCCCTCGACGCGGGCGGCGAGCACCTTGTCGACCCGGCGTCCGTCCATGTCCACCACCTCGAGGCGCCACAACCCTTGCACCACCGCGTCGCCCACGGTCGGAAGTCGCCGCAGACGCGTCGCGACGAACCCGCCCAGGGTGCGGTACCCCGGGTCTCGCGGCAGCGCGAAGGTCGGCGCGGCGCGGCCGTAGCTGCGTTCCAGGACCTCGCGGACGGCCTCTTCGAGGTCGTCGAGGCTGGCGGTGCCCTCGAGGAGCAGCGACCCGTCCTCGCGCGGCACGCACGGGCGTTCGGGGCTGCGATCGCGCGCGGGCAGGTCGCCGACGAGGGCCTCGAGCACGTCGGTGAGGGTGACGATGCCTTCGATGCCGCCGTACTCGTCGACCACCAGCGCCGCGTGCTCGCCCGTCTCGCGGAACCGCTCGAGCAACGTGAGCGAGGGCGTGGACTCCGGGACGTAGAGCGCGGGATGAACGACGTCGGCCGGGACGCCGTCGTCGCCGGCGAGCGCGGCGAGCAAGAGGTCCCTCGTGCGCGCGATGCCCACCACGTCCTCCACCGAGCCCCGCGCGACGATGTAGCGGCTGAACCCGGTAGCGGCGATGGTGGTGCGGATCACCTCGGCGCTCGCCTCGACGTCGATCCACACGAGTTCCGGACGCGGCGTCATCAGGTCGGCCACCAGGCTGTCGCCGAACCAGAAGAGGTTCTCGACGATGTCGCTCTCACCGGGTTCGAACACGCCCGCCGCCGCGCCCTCGCTCACCAACGCTTGGACCTCCTCGTCGCTGGTCGGCGGATCGACGGCGCGGCCCACCTGGAGCAGCCGCAACAACCCGTCGGTCGACACGCTCAACAACGCGACGAGCGGCGTCGCGACCTTCGAGAGCAGCGTCATCGGGCGGGCGATCGTGCGCGCGATCCGCTCCGGTGCGCCGAGCGCGATGCGCTTGGGGACCAGTTCGCCGACGACGAGCGACAGGTAGGTGATGGCCGCCACGACGATGGTCAGCGCGATGCCGCCGCTCCAGCGGCCGATCCACGGGATGCCCGCCAGGCGCTCCGCGAGCGGCTCGGCGAGGGTGGCGCCGCCGTACGCACCCGCGAACACGCCCACCAAGGTGATCCCCACCTGCACGGTCGACAGGAAGCGATTGGGATCGGTCGTCAGCGCGAGCGCCGCCTCCGCGCGGGCGTCGCCGGCCTCGGCCAGCATCCGCAACCGCGATTTGCGCGAGGAGACCACCGCGATCTCGGCCATCGCGAACACGCCGTTCGCCACCACGAGAAGGAGCACCAAGACGATCTCGAACGCCACCACGACCTCCGTCGGCGCCGCATGGGGGCGCTCGATCCCACGATGCCACGGCCCCCGCCCCGGGTGGGCCGCTCGGACGTCAAGCCGCCCGCGCCCCCGACAGCAGCGCCGCACACGAGGCCACCAGCGCCGGCCACGCCTCGCCGACGAACGCGTGCTCGCGCTCGTCGGCCGCCAGGAAGCCGAGGTTGTCCACGAGCGCGAGGACGTGCATGGCGCCGAGCGCCGCCTCGGCCTCGGCCGGCACCGCGCGGCGCGTTCGGTACCCGCGCCAGAGCGCCCACGCGGTGGCGTCCTCGTGCTCCAGGAGCGCGAACGCGAGGTCGAGCAGCACCGGCGCCAGCCCGACCTGGCCGACGTCGATCAGAGCGAGGGTCACGTCGTCGCCCGTGCGGGCGGTCTCGAGCACGTTGTGGGCGTGCACGTCGCCGTGGACCATCACGACCGGACCCCCGGGTCCGCCGCGCCAGGCGCGCTCGAGGGCGACGCGCGCGGCGGTCAGGCCCGCGCGGACGACGGTGGCCTCGCGCGCGGGCACGTCGGGCAACACCCGCTCGATCGCCAGCCGGTTCCAGGCCCCCTCGGCCCAGGCGCCGTCGTAGCGCCGCGCGCCGTCGGGCCAGGGGACGGCGCTCGCCGCGTCGTGGGCGTCACCGAGCAGGACGCCGAGGGCCTCCGACGTCGCCTCGTCCCAACCCGACTCGGCGATCGGCGCCCCCTTCGCCCACGAGGTCACGAGCGCCGCGCTCGTGCCCATCCGCACGAGCTGGGGGTGCAGCCCCGCCGGTGCCCAGGGCCGCGGCACCGGGACGCCGCGCTCGGCGAGCGCCGCGGCCCAAGCGAGCGTCGCCTCCAGCGCCGGCACCTCGGGTGCGGTCGCGACCCGGACCACCCACGCGTCGCCCGCCCCGTGGGCGCGCCAGACCTGCCCGGAGGGCCGCAGCGGGTCCAGGCCGGCGAACGGCACCCCGGCCGCCGTCAGCGCGTCGGCCAACACGCCGCCGAGCACGTCGGTCGCACCCGACCACGGCGTCCCGCGGCGCGAATCGCCGCGCGGCGCCTCGAGCGGCGGTCGCGGCGGTTCGCTGCCGCTCAACCGAGCACCGGCAGGGCCCGGCGGGCCGCGGCCGGACCCGCGTCGATGGGTGCGAGCGTGGCGTGGTCGGGGTGCACCCCGAGCCGGTGGACGCGCATGCGGACCTCCCTCGGGCGGCAGCCCGGACGTCGGACCGTCAGCGTAGCCCGAAGCGGAAGGGATCGCGCGGGTCGAAGCGGAGCGTCGCCGTTCCGGTGACGTACGCCCGACCGCGCAGCCGGACGTGGACGCCGTCGCCGTCGACGCGCTCGATCCGCGCCTCGAAATCGCTGCCGACGACGCTCTCCTGGCGCCACGCCCGCCCCGGCGCCAGCCGCCCGTCGGCGTGCAGGCAGGCGAGGTGGGCGCTGGTGCCGGTGCCGCACGGCGAACGGTCGTAGGCACCGCCGGGGCAGAGCACGAAGCCGCGCGCGTCGGCGGTGGGCGACGGACCGGTGAACTCGACGTGGTCGATGGGCGCGCCCTCGGCGCCGGTGACGCCCGAGGCGTCGAGCGCCGCGCGGATCGCCTTCGCCTCCGCGGTCAGCGCGTCGACGTGCGCGAGGTCGAGGTCGGCGCGCGCCGCGTGCACCAGGAAGAACCAGTTGCCCCCCCACGCGACGTCGCCCACCACCCGACCGACGCCGGGGACCTCGAGCGCCACGCCGGCGCGGTAGCGGTAGGCGGGCACGTTGGCGATCTCGACGGTGTGCGGGTCGTGGAGCGTGGCGACGACCGGACCGACCGGGGTGTCGATGCGGTGCGCCCCCAGCCCGACGCGGCCAAGGTCGTACAAGGTCACGAGCACACCGATCGTGCCGTGGCCGCACATGCCCAGCGTGCCGACGTCGTTGAAGAACAGCACCCCGGCCGCGGCGTCGGGTCCATCCGGCGGCAGCAGCAGCGCGCCCACCATCGCCGCGTGCCCGCGCGGCTCGCGGACCACCGCGTCGCGCCAGTCGGCGCACGACGCGTCGAAGCGGGCGCGGCGCTCCGCCAGCGTGCCCGACCCCAGGTCCGGGCCGCCGGCGATCACCACCCGCGTCGGCTCGCCGCCGGTGTGGCCGTCGACGACGTGGACGTCGGTCATCCGACCCGCAGCTCCTGCAGGCGCGCGAACACGCGCTCGCCGTGCGCGCGCAGGCCGTCGTGCTCGAACTCGTTGGTCACCCACAGGCGCACGTTCGGGACCCGCGCGGCGGTCTCCTGACTGAAGGCGAGCGGCACGTAGAGGTCGTCGGCGTAGGCGACCGCGGCGACCGGCACGCGGTTGCGCTCGAGCACAGCCGGATCGTAGAGCGCGGGCCAGTCCTCGGTGCGCGCCAACAGCTCCGCCGCGCCCCGCAGCGGCCGCAGCTCGGCGACCTCCTCGAAGAGCTGGGGCAGCACCATCTCGGCGTGGGCGCGCGGCAGCTCCTCGGGCCATCCGGCGGACGCCTCGGCGTGCGCGCGCGCCGCCGCCCAGTCGGTCGGCGCACCCTGGGCGTAGATCGACTCGTGGAGCGCGGCGTAGATCGGGCTGGCGCCGAAGGGCTGCGCGCCCTCGAGCGCGCGGCGCCCTGGCGTGGAGAGCGCGGCGCGCGCGCCCTCCCCCACCAGCGCCCGCTCGAGCAGTTCGTGGAGCGCATCGGGGCCCGTGCCGGAGCCGAGCAGGTTGCCGAGGTAGGCCACCTGCAGCGGCGTCGCGCGGCGCCCGTCTGCGGACCGGTCGTCGCGCTCGGCAACGTGCGCGGCCAGAGCGCGCCAGCGCGCGAGGTCGCCGGGGTAGCGGCGGTCGAAGGCGCGCAGCTTGCCGATCAGCGCGCGGTAGGTGGCTCGGTAGACGTCCAGGGCGGGCCGATCGAGCGACGGGACGCCGCCGGCGACGAGCACCCCCTCGAGCGCCTCGGGATGATTTGATAAGTAGGTGAAGGCCACGAAGCCGCCGTACGACTGGCCGAGCAGCGTCCAGCGGCCGTCGTCGCCCAAGAGGGCCCGGCGGAGGTCCTCGGCATCGGCGACGATCGCGTCGGCGCGGTAGTGGGCGAGGCGCGCCGCCAGGGCCGCGTCGTCGAGCGGCCGGCCGGCGGCGTCCGTCCAGGGGGCGGCGACGTCGATCGGGTCGCTGCGGCCGGTGCCGCGCTGGTCGAGGAGCACCACCCGGTGGCGCTCGAGGGCCGCACCGAGCCAGCCGTCCTTCAGGCGCGGGCGCGGCGCCGTCCCGCCCGGACCGCCCTGGAGGAAGAGGAGCGCGGGGAGGGCCGCACGATCGGCCTCGGCGGACCAGACCTCGCGAGCGAACACCCGCGTGGTCCCCGCGCGTGGATCGGATCGGTCGACGGACACCTCGAGGGTGTGCTCGACGCGGGCGAGGCCGTGGCGCACCACGGGATCGGTGGAGGTCATGCGCCCCATCTAGCGGCCGGCGAACCGTTCCGGCTCGAGCCCGTCGAGCGGCACCCTAGGCGCCCGCTCGGCGAACAGATCGGCCACCAGCTCGCCGGTCACCGGGCCGAGGCTGAAGCCCATCATCCCGTGGCCGGCTGCGACCGCCACGTTCGGGGCGCGCCGCAGGCGCCCGACGTACGGCAACCCGTCGGGCGACACGGGGCGCGCGCCGCTCCAGACGGGCAGCGCCGCGAGCGCATCGGCCTCGAAGGCCGGGAAGGTGCGCGCCGCCGCCTTGGCGATGCCGCGCACCCGACGCGGATCGACCGGCCGGTCCGCGGGGGCGATCTCCATCGTCCCACCGAAGCGCACGCCCTCGGGCAGCGGCGTCATCGCGACCCGACCCTCGACCAGGATCGCCGGCACGGTCGGTCGTTGCGGCGGTTCGGTGCACGTCACCGAGTAGCCACGCCCGCTCTGGATGGGGAGGCGCAGCCCGAGGGCGCGCGCCAGCTGCGGCGTGGCGTGGCCCCCGGCCAGCACGAACGCGTCGCCGGCGACCTCGGCGCCGTTCTCGAGCTCGACCGCCGCCACCTCGGCCCCGCGCCGGCGCCAGGCCACCGCCCGCGCGCCCCAGCGGATGGTGGCCCCGTCGGGCAGGCGCTCCTGCCAGGCGCGCATCAGCGCGCCCGGCGAGCGGTGGCCGTCGTCGGGGTAGTGCACGCCGCCGACCGCGCGGACGTCGACGTCGGGGTACCAGGCCGCCACCTCGGCCGCGTCCAGCACCCGGGCGGCGACGCCCGCTCGGCCGGCGACCTCCGCCTCGTGGCGGGCCTCGCGCCAGCCGGCCTCCGTGGCGCAGAGCATCACCAAGCCGCGCCGCTCGGGTGCGGGCAGAGCGAGGCGCCCCGCCAGGGCGACGTGGGCGGCGGCGCCAGCCTGGTGCAGCGCGTGCAACCGCGGCAGCGTACGCGCGACGTGCGCCGGGGTGGCCGAACGCCAGAAGCGCCAGCCCCACCGCAGCAGCTCGAGGTCGGCGCGCGGCGCGACGTAGAAGGGGCTCTCCGGGTCGAGCAGCCACTGCAACGAGCGGCCGAACACCCCCGGCTGCGCGAGCGGGAGGACGTGGCTCGGGACGATCATGCCGGCGTTCCCGAAGCTGGCGCCGTCGCGTCCGGGGCCGAGCGCGGCATCGAGCAGCGTCACGCGCCATCCGTCGCGGGCGAGCGCGTCGGCGGACGCCAGCCCCACGACGCCGGCGCCCACCACCACCGCGTGCCCCCGCGGCGATGCCGCCATCAGTAGACGAACGGCACGAAGCGGCGCGTGCCGGCGCGGTAGTGCGCGTACTCGGGGTAGCGCGCGAGCAGGGCGCGCTCCTCGAAGCGCGACTTGACCTCGAACAGGATCCACAACCCCAACGTGGCGGCGAGGGTGCCCAGCGACCCGGCGAGCGCGCTCCACCCGAGCGCGAGCACGAGCAGGCCGCCGTAGATGGGGTGGCGCGCGAACGCGTACGCGCCGGACGTCACGAGCCGACCGTCCGCGACGGGGACGGGGAGCGGCGTGAGGTTGCGGCCGAGACGGAGGCCGGCGACGAGGGCGAGCGCGACGCCAAGCACCATGACGGCGATCGCCGCCGCCCGCAGCGCTCCAGTCGACCCGACCCCGCCGAACCAGCCGGGGCCGGCGCCCACGACGACGAACAGCGCCGCCTGCACCGCCACGAACCGCACGCCCTTGGGATCGCCCACGCCGTTCACGCCGTCCACGCTACCGCGCGCCCCGCCACGAGCGGAGGGGTCGCCACACGAAACCGGGCAGATCAGCCCGCGCGTCGAGGAGGCGGCCCGCTCGCTGGGCCGTTCGCGCTTCGCCGCCTTCGTGCAGACCACCTTGCGGTTGACCGGGCGCAACCTCGCCGCCGCCGTGGTGGTGTGCTCCGCAGCCTTCGCCGGCCTGTCGCTCTCCTGCGAGGAAGCCGCTGATGCCCGCGCGCCGACGCGAAGCGCGACGGCGCCCCGCCACCTCCGGTACGCTCCGGACGTGACGCCGGAGGCCGACCCGAAGGACGCGGACGCGCTCGAGCTGATCGCCCAGCTCGCCGTGCGGCTCGAGGAGCGTCCGGTCGAGGAACTCGACATCGCGATTCAAGACCTGCTGAGCGAACTCGGGTCGGCCGCCCGCGCGGATCGCGCCTACACCTTCCTGCGCTCGGCCGACGGCCTGTGGGTGCGCAACGCGCACGAGTGGTGCGCCCCCGGGATCGAGCCGCAGATCCACGAGCTCCAGACCGTTCCCGTCGCCGCGCTCGGACGCTGGCCGGACGCCTTCGATCGCGGCGAGACCGTCGCGCTGGACAGCATCGCCGCCCTCGACCCCGCACGGCACCCCGAAGCGCTCGTGCTGAGCGCCCACGGCGTGCGGTCGCTGCTCGCGGTGCCGCTGCGCAGCGGCGGCCGCTGGACCGGGTTCGTCGGCTTCGACGCCGTGCGCCGGGAGCGCGCGTGGAGCCCCTCGGTGCGCCAGATGCTGCGGCTGACCGCGCATCTGATCGGCATCGCGCTCGCGCGCTCGTCGAGCGAGCGCGCGACACGCCACCGCTTCGACGTCATGCTCGAGTACGCGAGCGCCACCCTCGTGCTGTTCGACCGCGAGCGCCGGCTCGTGGCCTTCAACCCGGTGGCGGCCGAACGCTCGATCCGGAACTACGGCGTCGAGCTCGTGATCGGCGAGCGGATCGACGCGGCCTACTTCGAAGCCGACCTGAGCCGCGCGCTGGCGGGCGAGGTGGTCCGCGAGCTGTGGGGGCCCGAGCGCCGGGAGCCGACGGTGCCGGACTACTGGGTCGAGGTGACGATCAGCCCGGTCCGCGACGACGACGGCGCGGTCACCGGCGCCGTGTACCACAGCGTCGACGTCACCGAACAGGTGCGGGCACGGCGCTCGCTCGAGCGCGGCAACCGGTTGCGCCAGGCGCTCCTGGCGCTCGCGCACGCGGCGCTCGTCCAGCACCACGCCGCGGAACCGCTGCAGCAGGTGCTCGAACAAGCCGTGCGCCACGTGCCCGGCGCCGAGGCCGGCAGCGTGCTCCAGCTCGACGACGACGGGCGGTTCCGCTTCGTCGCCGCCGTCGGCTTCGACCTCGACGCGCTCGCTCCGCTCCGGTTCCCCCCCGACGCGATCTCGGAGCCGGCGGCCGAGACCGTGACGCGCGGCCCGCGCCTGCTCCCGCACGTGCTCGACGACCCGGCGGTCCGCCGCGCCTTCGAGGACGCCGGCTCGACCGCAGCGATCGCCGCCACCCTCTCGGTCCCGGTCGTCGTCCAGGGGCGGACGGCCGCCTACCTGCAGCTGAACAGCTTCTCGGACGTCGACGCCTTCGGCGAGGACTCGCTCGAGGCGGGACGGCTGCTCGGCGACCTGGTCGGCGCCCTGGTCCAGCGCCTCGATCTCGAGCGCGTGCTGCTCGAAGAGCGCGCCAAGCTCGACCACCTGGCGCACCACGACCCGCTGACCGGCCTGCCCAACCGGGTGCTGCTCGCCGATCGCCTCGATCGAGCGCTCGCGCGCGACGCACGCACCAGCCACGCGACGGCGCTGATGGTCGTCGACCTCGACGGCTTCAAGAGCGTGAACGACACCTTCGGTCACGCCGCGGGCGACGAACTGCTCGCGGCGCTCGCCCACCGGCTCGCCGAGGTGCTGCGCGGCGCCGACACGGTCGCGCGGCTCGGCGGCGACGAGTTCGCCATCGTGGCGGCCGGGCTCGACACCGTGGGCAGCGCCGGCAGCGTCGCGCGCAAGGTCCTGAGCACCCTGCACCGGCCGATCGCGATCGCCGGTCGCGACGTGCACGTCGGCGCCTCGATCGGCGTGGCGGTGGCGCCGGCGGACGGCGCCGACGCCGGCACCCTGCTGGCGAACGCCGACCTGGCGATGTACCGCGCCAAGCGTGCCGGCCGCGGCGCGGTCGCGTACTTCACGGCCGACCTCGACGCACGGATGCGCGAACGGGCGCAGTTGACCGAGGACCTGCGCGCCGCGCTCCGCGACGGCGCCGGGATCCACGCGGCGTTCCAGCCGCAGGTGCGGCTCGATGGTAGCGGCTGCGTCGGCGTCGAGGCGCTCGCGCGCTGGGACCACCCGAGGCGCGGCGCCGTGCCCCCGTCGACCTTCGTGCCGCTCGCCGAGGAGTCCGGGTTGGTGCAAGCGCTCAGCGACCACGTCTTCGACCTCGCGTGCGCCGGCTTCGCCCGCCTGCGGGCCGCCGGGTTGGGGACCGGCGGCCGGCTCGCGCTCAACGTCGCGCCGCAGGAGCTGCGCGCCGGCGACCTCGAGGCGCGCCTCGTGCGGATCACGGGGCGGTACGGACTCGGACCGGGCGACCTCGACCTCGAGGTCACCGAGAGCGTCATGGCGGACGAACACGCCGACCTGCTCGACCCGCTGCGGCGCCTGCGGGCCGCGGGCGCCCGGGTCGCCATCGACGACTTCGGCACCGGCTACTCCTCGCTCCACCGCCTGGCGGTCCTGCCGGTGGACGTGCTCAAGGTCGATCGCAGCTTCGTGGAGCGCCTCGGGGCCGGGCGCCGCGAAGCGGCCCTCGTCGACGGCGTGCTCGCGCTGGCCGCCGGGTTGAAGCTCGAGGCCGTCGCCGAAGGGGTCGAGACCGAGGCGCAGCGCGACGCGCTGCTCGCCCGCGGCTGCACGGTCGGGCAGGGCTACCTGTTCGGGCGCCCGATGAACGTGGTCGACCTGATCGCATGGCACGAACGGCTCAGCGCGCGCTGACCTTGCCCGAGCGCGCGCCCGGTCCCCACCGGACCGTTTCACCGCGACCTCTTGGCCTCCTCCCTTAGGCTGTCGACATGGCAGTCGACCGGTACCCCTCCGGCGACCGCGATCGCCGCGGCCGCAGCGACGACCTCGTTGCGCCGCGCACGCTGCAACTCCTCCGCCGCCTCACGGAGGTCCCGACCGAAGAAGCCGGTCGCGGCGTCGGCGCGGCGCTTGGGGCTCTGGCCGAGGCGGCCGATGCCCACCTCGCGTGCATCGCCCTCCTGGCGCCGGACGGTCGCACCCTCGAGCGTACGCACACGTGGCGCCACCACCACGATGCCCCCGAGGTCGCCCCACTCGCCGACGACGTCGCATGTCTGGGCGCTTGGTGGGACCGCCTCGCCGCCGGCGTCGCCATCGTCGAGCCCGACCTGCGGGCCCGCGCCGACGACCCGGGCGACGCGCCCACCGAGCACCTCACCGCCCGGCTCGCGGCCGGCGGCGCCGCGCTCCTGTACGTGCCCATGCGCCACGAGGACCGGACGGCCGGCGTCGTGGCCTTCGAGGCCGCAGCGCCGGGACCCTGGCCGGCGGACGCGGTCGTCGCGCTCAGCACCGCCGCCCAGGTCGTGCTCGGGGTCCTCGACCGGGCCGCCGCCGGCCGCGATCGCGACGACGCCCTGCGCGACCTGCGCCACCTCGCCGCCGAGGTCCCGGGCGGCCTCTTCCGCTTCGAGCGTGCCCCGGACGGCAGCCATCGGTTCGCGTACGCGAGCCCCCGCTTCGGCGAGCTGCTCGGCATCGACCCCCACGCGCTCCGATCCGACGCGACCCCGGCGCTCGACCGCATCCACGAGGAGGACCGTCCCGCCTTCGAGGTGAGCCTCGCCAAGTCGGCGCGTTCGCTCGAGCGCTGGGACCACGAGTTCCGAGCCATCGACCACGCCCACGCCGTACGCGTTCTGCACGGTCGTGCGGTCCCTTCGCAACGCGACGACGGCACCGTGGTGTGGCACGGCTTCCTGCACGACATCACCGAACGCACGCACCTGACCGAGGCGTTGCGCCACTCGGAGTCCGAGCTGCGCACCATGCTCGACCTGAGCGACGACGCGGTGGTCCTCGTCGACGCCGACCGACGGGTCGCGGCGCTGAACCCGACCGCCGCGACGCGCGTGCGGAACCGGTTCGGCCACGAGCTTCGCGTCGGCGCCAAGATCGACCGGGTCATCGACGACCCGGCCTTCCAACGCGACCTGGACGCCGCGCTGTTGGGCGCCGAGGTCCGCGCGATCCGCGGCCCGGAATCGCGCGCCGCGACCATGCCACCGTATTGGGTCGACGTCACCATCCTGCCGCTGCGCTCGGAGGGCGCGGTGCGCGGCGCCGTCTACCGAGCCGTCGACGTCACCGAGCGCGTCCGGCAGCGCGCGGCCCTCGAGCGCGAGATCGCCTTCCGGCGGAGCCTGCTGGCCCTCACGCACGAGGTCCTGAGCGCGGCTCCGGACGCCGACGTCCACGAACAGGTCCTGCACCATGCGATCAGCCACGTCCCCGGCGCCGACACCGGCTGCGTGCTGGCGCGCGGCGACGACGGCCGCTTCCGGTTCGTCGCGCTGCACGGTCGGCCGCTCGGCGACCTGGTCCAGGTGGCGCTCGGGCCCGAGAGCTTCGCGCGGCGCCGCCTCGATCGCGTCGAGCGGGTCGACCTGCGCGCCGAGCGCACCCGGATGGACCCGGAGACCGCCGCCCGCTTCGACGCCCACCCGAACGCCTCGCCCTTGGCGGCGACGCTGTCGGTACCGATCGTCGCCGGCGGCGATCTGCTCGGCTTCCTGCAGCTCGACGCGCTCCACGAGGACGGCTTCGACGACGAGTCGCTCGAGCGCGCCGAGTTGCTCGGCGGCACCGTGGCCGTGCTCCTGCAGCGCCGCGCCCTCGAGCGCGCCCTGAACGAGGAACGCACCAAGCTCGCCCATCTCGCGCACCACGACCCGCTCACCGGGCTGCCCAACCGGACGCTGCTCACCGACCGGCTCGAACGTGCGCTCGCGCGCGACCGCCGCACGGACGCGAGCACCGCGCTCCTGGTCATCGACCTCGACGCCTTCAAGAGCGTCAACGACGCCTTCGGGCACGCTGCTGGCGACGAACTGCTCGTCACGGTCGCCACGCGTCTGCGCGATGCGCTGCGCGACGAGGACACGGTCGCGCGCCTCGGCGGCGACGAGTTCGCGGTGGTCGCGGCCGGGCTCCAAGGCGCGGACTCGGCGGCCACGGTCGCCCAGAAGGTGCTCGACGCGCTGCACGAGGAGGTCCTCGTGGCGGGCCGCGCGGTGCGCGTCGGCGGTTCGGTGGGCGTCGCCGTCGCCCCGGACGACGCCTCCGACGCCGCGACGCTCATGCGCCACGCCGACCTGGCGATGTACCGCGTCAAACGCGAGGGGCGCGGCGCGGTCGCCTACTTCACCAGCGACCTCGACGCCCGGATGCGCGCCCGCGCCGCCCTGACCGAGGACCTGCGCGGGGCGCTGCGGGCCGAGGCGAGCCTATGGGTCGCCTACCAGCCGCGGGTCCGCCTCGCCGACGGCGCGCTCGAGGGGGTCGAAGCGCTCGCCCGCTGGGACCATCCGAGCCAGGGGCCCATCGCCCCGGGCACCTTCGTCCCGCTCGCGGAGGAGGCCGGCCTGATCGCCGCCCTGGGCGCCTACGTGCTCGACCGGGCGTGCGCCGACCTGGTCGGCTGGCGCGCGGAGGGCCTCGCGGTGCCGCGCGTCTGCGTCAACGTGTCCATCCATCAGCTGCGGGCCGACGACTTCGAGCCGCGCGTGCTCGACGCCCTCGCCCGGCACGGCCTGGAACCGCAGGACCTGGAGCTCGAGGTCACCGAGAGCGTGATGGCGGACGAGCGCCACCACGCCACCACGGCGCTCGCGTCGCTGCAGGCGTCCGGCATCCGGGTCGCGATGGACGACTTCGGGACCGGCTACTCGTCGCTGCACCGCCTGACGGTCTTGCCGGTCGACGTGCTCAAGATCGACCGCTCCTTCGTGCGGGGGCTCGGCTCGGCCGGCGGAGGACGGGATAGCGAGGACGCAGCGGCGACGGAAGCCGCCAGCCGCGGTACCGCGGTCGTCGACGCCGTCCTCGCCCTCGCCGCCGGCCTCGGCCTCGAGGTGGTCGCGGAGGGCATCGAGGAGCCCGCGCAGCGCCTCGCGCTCATGACCCGCGGCTGCCGCGTGGGGCAGGGATTCCTGATGGCGCGCCCCATGCCCGCGAGCGAGCTCGCCGGGTGGGCCTACCGTGCGGAGGAGACCTGACCGAGCCGTACGGCACGGGGTTCGGATCGACGACGGTCAGGGCTCGGCGAAGACCACGGCGACCTCGGCCCCGAGTTGGACGACCGAGGATCGGTCACGCAAGCCGCCGAAGGCCGGGTCGAGGTCGATCGTGCTGGAGGAGCGGCCCACCTCGAGCACGGCGCTGCACGCCGTGGAGGCACCGGTCGCGAGCACGGGTTCGAACGTTCCTGCGCCGTCCTCGATCGGGAACGTGGCCGGGAAGCCCGCGAGGAAACGAGCGGCGGCGAGCTCGTCCGCGTCGAGCGCATCGCAGGCCACGAGGCGCAGGCGCGCGTCCACCGCGTCGCCGGGGGCCTCCGGCGTCCACGCCACCGGGACGTCGTCGTCGAAGCCGAACTCGGTTCCGCCCGTCGACACGCCGCGCACCGCCTCGGGCACCACGATGCGCGTGTTCGGGGCGCTCACCTGCCCCGCACGGGACCACGCGAGCACGATGGCGTCGCCCGGCATCGCTCCGGACAGGGTCGCGAAGTAGGCGGTCGACGCACCGAACACCTCCGACGCCCCTTCGGTCAGCTCGATGGGCGTTCCGGTCTCCAGGCGCGCCGTCAAGGCGTCGCCGGCCTCGAGCTCGAGCGCGTTGGCGAAGCCGGCGAGCAGCGCGACCGAGATGCGGGCGCTCCCGCTCTCGTCGACGACGACGCGGATCCTGGGCTCCACCGCGGAGGTCTCGACCGCGCTCGAACCGACCGTGGTGCAGCCCGTGAGCACGGCGACGGCGGCGAGCACGGCGAAGACGACGCGGACGGGGCGCCACGGGTTCAGCGGCGATCGCGAAGGGTGCATGCGGCATGATGCCACGGACGCGCGACGAACCGCGCCGCCTCACCCCCGCGGATCGAGCGCGTCGCGCAGGCCGTCCCCCAAGAGGTTGAAGCCGAGCACCGTGAGCGAGACCGCGAGCCCCGGGAAGAGCATCAGCCAGGTGGCGTCGGGGAGGAAGCGGCGGCCGCGCGCCAACATCTCGCCCCAGTCCGAGGTCGGCGGCTGAACGCCCAGCCCCAGGAACGAGAGGCCGGCGATCGCGAGGATCGCGAAGCCCACCCCGAGCGTCGCCTGGACCACGATGGGGCCGACCGCGCTGGGAAGGACGTGGCGGAGCATGAGCCGGCCGTTGCCGGCGCCGAGGGCGCGGGCGGCCTGCACGAACTCCTCCTCGCGGGTCCCGAGCACCACGCTGCGCACCAGGCGCGCGTACTGCGGCACGTCGACGATCGCGATGGCGATCACCGCGTTGACGAGGCCGGGACCGAGGGTGCCCACGACCGCGAGCGCCAGCAGCAGCGACGGGAAGGCCAGCAGCACGTCCATCACGCGCATGAGGGCGCTGTCGAGGCGACCGCGGAAGAAGCCGGCGATCAACCCGATCGCGCTCCCGAGCAGCAGCGCCAGCGCCACCGGCACGACGCCGGTGAGGAGCGACACGCGCGCGCCGTAGGCGACGCGGGCGAAGACGCTGCGCCCGAACTCATCGGT
>JAABSI010000002.1 GCA_011390455.1 Trueperaceae bacterium | reverse complement strand
TGGCGCTCGTGCACTGGTCGTGGACGATGGCCTTCCCCGACGGCCGCACCGCCGAAGGCGCCACGGCCGAGGTCCTGCGCAAATCGGCGGACGGCACCTGGAAGTTCGTCATCGACAACCCCGATGGGCCCGCCCTGATCGGTCACCGCTGAGGCGGTCGCGTCATGGCGATGGCAACGTGGTCGCCAGGCCGTGGGCGCCGATCGCGTCCGCGACCCACCGCATCGCTTGACTGTCCGCCCGGTGGACGGTGGTGTGCGCCTCGTCGAAGAACGCCGTCTCTATGCCCGCCTCGGTGCCGCCGGTGCCGTCGAGCCGCCGGTTGGCGCGGACGTCCGCGACGCCGCCCAGGACGGGGTTGCTCTGGACCTCGAGCGCATGCGCGACGTTCCACGGCACGACGTCGCCGAGGTGCTGAGCCTGCGCCATCCCAGGGATCGGCAACGCGTCGCACGCGCGCCCGGTCGCGTCGAGGGGGCGCGGGAAGTTCGCTCGAGCGCCATACCGCAGCGCGAACCATCCGCCGTCCACGTGGTCGGTGTCCCACCGCTCGCACACGGCGTCGAGGTAGATCGCGTACGCGTACTCGACCTCGGGTCGGTCGAAGGCGAGCAAGCTCATGAACTGCGTGCCGTGCGAGTGCCCGACGAGCACCAGCCGGGTGGGGTCGCGGAAGTCGCGGATCCACCGGTCGCGGGCGTACTCGACGAGATCGTTGGCGGCCTGGTACCCGAAGCCGCGCTCAGGGTCGTCGTCGAGGTGCGCCCGGAAGTCGACCGCAGCGGTCGTGGACCCGAGCTGCTCGAAGGCTCGTGCGATGGCCTCCATCGTTCCGGGGTTCGGCGCGTCGCCGAGGTAGTCGCGGTTGTCGCCAGGTGGCATGCATTGCAGGACGGCGAGGCCGCAGCGGCCGGCGAACCCGATCACGAGCACGTCCGGTGCGTCCGTCGGCCGGTACTCGTTGCGCACCTCGACGGTCACGCTCGCGGTCGCGGCGTAGGTGCCGTCCGATACACGAACGGCGACCAGGAACGTGCCCGCCGCCTCGAAGGTGACGCTCGCCGTAGCGCCGACGGCGCTGGGATCGGTCGCGCCGTCGACGCTCCAGGCGTACGTCAGCGGGTTCCCGTCGGGGTCGCTGGCGATCGCCCGGAACGTGGCGGTGAACGTCGCCTCGCCCGACACCTGGTCGGCGCGAAGCGAAACGACCGGCGGGCCCTCGTTCACCACGGGCGACGTTCCACACCCGGCCAGCGCCACGGCGAGGGCGAACGCCGCCAGCGCCAGACGTACGGGGGCGTTGGGCGAACCCCGCCGTGCGGCCCGCGACCGCGGACCACCGAGGGGCCCCCGCACGCCTCGCTGCGCACGACCTGCACTCATGGGCCGCAGCATACGAAGCGCACCCGCTCGGTGCGCTCGGTGCGCTCGGGGTGCGCGACGCGCGTGGCGGTGCGGCCATGCGGACCGTAGGATGGACGCACGCGAGCGGCTGCGCACTCCGGGGGTTCCGTCGTCGCGGCCGGCGACGCCGAGGTCGGCGTCGCCGGCCCGAACACCGGAGGAGCCACCATGCAGCGATCGCTCACCATCCTCCAGTTGAACGACCTGCACGGCTACACCCACCCGCACCCGGAGCTCGTGCGGCCCGACGGAACCTGGACGCTCACCGAGCTCGGCGGCCTGGCCCGGATCGCCGGCTTATTCGATCAGATCCGGACTGAGACGGGCGGAGCCGTGCTCGCCCTCGACAACGGCGACACGTTCCACGGCACCCACCTGGCGGTGGCCAGCCGCGGCCACGCGCTGGTGCCGATGATGAACCGGCTCGGGCTCGACGCCACGACGCTCCACTGGGAGTTCGCGTACACGCCGGATGGCGTCCGCGACCTCGAACGGCGCCTCGCGTACCCCATGCTCGCCATCAACTGCTTCGAGGAGGACGGCGGCGGGCTCGCCTTCCAGGCGTACGCCATGATCGAACGCGCCGGGCTCCGGATCGCCGTGATCGGGCTGGCCTGCCCCGTCGTCGGCTGGACGATGCCAGCGCCGTTCGGCGAGGGCCTCCGCTTCACCGTCGGTCGCGACGATCTTCCCGCTTGGATCCGCAACGTGCGTCAGGACGAGGGGGCGGACCTGGTCGTCGTGCTGTCGCACCTCGGGCTGCCGCAGGACCTGAAGATGGCCCACGAGGTGGACGGCATCGACGTGCTGCTGAGCGGGCACACGCACAACCGCCTGCGTGAGCCCATCCGCGCGAACGGCGCCCTCGTCGTCCAGGCCGGATGCCACGGGGCCTTCGTGGGCCGGCTCGACGTCGAGGTCGAAGGGGGACGCGTCGTCGCCCACCGCTACGAGCTCCTCCCCGTCGACGACCGCTGGACCGAGGACGCCGAGATGGCGGCGCTGGTCGCCGCGGCAACCGAGGCCCAGAGCGCGGAGTTGGGACAGGTCGTGGGTGAGGTCGGCGCGACGCTGCACCGGTACGCCATGTTCGAGTCGCCGATGGACGACGTCCTGCTCGAGGCGATCGCCGAGGCGGCGGGCGTGTCGGTCGCCTTCTCCAACGGCTGGCGCTACGGGGCGCCGATCCCCCCGGGCCCCGTCACGCTCGAGGACCTGTGGTCGATCGTGCCGACGAACCCGCCGATCCTGACCACCACCCTGACCGGCGCGGAGCTGGTCGACCTGCTCGAGGAGAACCTCGAGCGCACCTTCGCGTCCGATGCGTTCGAGCAGATCGGCGGGTACGTCAAGCGCATGCGCGGCATCACGCTCTACGTCAAGGTCGAGAACCCCCGCGGCCACCGCATCGATCGCCTGTTCGTCGCCGACCGCCTCGTGGAGCCGGACGACGCCTACGAGGTCGCCTTCATCACCGAACAGGGCGTGCCCGCCCGCTTGGGACGCGACCGCCGGAACACCGGAATCGACGCCGTCACCGCGCTGCGGAAGCTGTTCGAGGCGCGCGGCACGGTCTTGCCGAAGAACGCCACGAGCGTCTTCGTCGTCTAGCTTCGGGGTGCCGCCCGCTCGTCGGGCCGGATCACGATCGCCTCGAGCGCTTCGTCGTCCGAAGGTGGCTCGAACTTCGACAGGAACAGGTCGAGCATCGCCCTCGTGACCTCGAAGGTGCCGGGCGGCAGGTCCGCGTTGCGTCGCTCCAGCCGCTGCTGCAGCGTCGCCAACGGAACGTCGAGGTAGATCAGGACGGGCTCGCCGCCGGCGGCGACCACCCTGCGGGCCGCGTCCGCGCGCTCGTCCGCGCGCCAGAAGCCGTAATCCAGCACGACGTGCACGCCGAGCGCGACGAGTCGCTCCACGTACCTCCAGAGCAGCTCCTTGATCGACCGGTCGCGCGCATCGAAGAGCTCCCGCGTCATGTGGGGTCCGAACAGCTCGATCATCCATTCGTCGCTGGCGATCCGGATGCCGGGCAAGGCGCGCTCGAGCTCGCCGGCCAACGTCGTCTTGCCCGAGCCCGTCGTGCCGCACAGGAGCACGACGTGCGGCTTGGGCGCGGAATGCGCGGACGCGAGGTAGTCGCTCAGTGCGCGGATGCTCATCGATCCCTCCTGGCGATGCGACCTACGCCGACGAGATAACCACGTGGGCGAGCAAGGCGTCCCACCTCGAAGCGCTCGATGCACCGGCGTTCGCTCGAGCAGCGCCGTGTGGACCGGATGTCCCTCGCCGAACGAGGCGTTCGGAGGTACCCTGCGCACCGCGGTTTCCCGCCGGCGTCCGAGGACGCCGGCCGGTGGCGGCATGGCGATCGGGTCATGGAGGCGTGCGATGTACGCGAGGGCGATCCGCAACGACGTGCTCCGGAGCAAGGTCATCTCCCTCGCCATCGTGCTGTTCGTCGCGGTGGCGGCGATGCTGGTGGCGCTGGCGGCGACCCTCGTCGTCAACCTGTCGGGGGCCATCGATGCGCTGATGCAGCGCGCGCGGACGCCGCACTTCATGCAGATGCACGTCGGCGACCTGGACCGAGCGCGGCTCGACGCCTTCGCCGCAGCGAACGCGTCGGTGGTCGACCACCAGGTGCTCGAGTTCCTCAACCTCGACGGCGCGGCCTTCGTGTTCGGCGACCGTTCCCTCGCCGGGAGCGTCCAGGACAACGGGCTCGCGGTCCAGAGCGAAGCCTTCGACTTCCTGCTCGACCTGGACGGCAAGGTCATCTCGGCTACGACCGGGGAGATCTACGTGCCCCTCACGTACCTGCAGGACGGTTCGGCGCGGGTCGGCGAGCGAGCGACCGTGGCCGGTCGCACGATGACCGTCGCGGGTCCGCTCCGAGACTCCCAGATGCAACCGCTCCTCTCGTCCTCCAAGCGCTTCCTGGTCAGCCACGAGGACTTCGAGGCGATCCGCCCCTCGGGCCGCGTCGAGTACCTCATCGAGTTCCGGCTCCACGACCTCGCGGCGCTGCCTGCGTTCGAGACCGCCTACACCAACGCCGGCCTGGAGGCGAACGGGCCGACCCTCACGTATCCGCTCTTCCGAACGGTCAACGGCCTCGCGGACGGCCTGATGATCGCCGTCCTCCTCCTGGTCAGCGCGCTGGTGATCGCCATCACGTTCCTCTGCATCCGCTTCACCCTGCTCGCCAAGATCGAAGACGACTACCGCGAGATCGGCGTGATGAAGGCCATCGGGCTGCGCGTCGCCGACATCAAGCGGCTGTACCTGGCGCAGTACGCGGCGCTGGCGGCGGTGGGCGTCGCGGTCGGGTACGCCCTCTCGTTCCTGTTCCAGGGTGCGCTGCTCCAGAACATCCGGCTCTACTTGGGTGAGAGCGCCAACGCGTCGCTGGCCCCGGTGCTCGGCCTGGTCGGCGTAGCGGTGGTGTTCGCGACGATCGTCGCGTACGTGAACGGCGTCCTGCGGCGGTTTCGCAGGATCGCACCGGCGGACGCCATCCGCTTCGGGGGCGCGCCCGATGCGTCCCGCGGCCGCCGACGCCTCCGCTTGAGGATGAACGGGCTGCTCGGCACCAACGTCTTCCTGGGCCTGCAGGACGTGCTCGCGCGGCGGAACCTCTACGCCACCATGCTGGTCGTGCTGGTGCTGGCCGCCTTCATCATCGTCGTGCCGCGGAACCTGCACCACACCATCGCATCCGACAGCTTCGTGTCCTACATGGGGGTCGGCGACGTCGATCTCCGCATCGACGTGACGCAAGCCGAGGACGTCGCCGCGAAGGCGGCGGAGGTCGCCACGGCCGTCGAGAACGACGGCGACGTTGCCCGCTTCGTCGTGCTGACCACCAAGGCCTTCCGAGCGAGGCTGGACGACGGTTCGGAAGCACGGATCACGATCGAGCTGGGCGATCACTCGGCGTTCCCCGTCGCCTACGCCTCCGGGCGCGCACCCTCGAGCGACGACGAGATCGCGCTCTCGGTGCTGCAAGCGAGCGACCTGGGCAAGGGGGTGGGCGACGCCCTCTCCATCACGATCGCCGGCCAGGAGCGGAGCCTCACCGTGTCGGGAACCTATTCCGACGTCACCAACGGCGGCAAGACCGCGAAGGCGACCTTCGCCGACGAGACCGCGGAGCCCATGCGCAGCGTGATCGGTGCGGAGCTGACGGACCCGGCGCTGCTCGACGCGAAGGCGGCCGAGTACGCGGCCAGGTTCGGCTACGCCAAGGTCTCGGACCTGGACGAGTTCGTCCGCCAGACGTACGGACCGACCATCGACGCCATCGGCGTGGCCTCGTACGCCGCCATCGGCGTCGCGGTGGCGACGACCGTCCTGATCACCGTCTTGTTCATGCGGATGCTCATCGCCAAGGACCGCCACGCGATCGCCGTGATGAAGGCGCTCGGGTTCACGAACTCGGACGTCAAGGCGCAGTACCTCGCGCGTTCGGCGGTCGTGCTCGTCGTCGGGGTCCTGCTCGGGACGCTGCTGGCGAACACGCTCGGCGAAGCGCTGGCCGGCGCGGTGATCGGCACCTTCGGCGCCACGTCGTTCGCCTTCGTCGTCGATCCGACCTTCGCCTACCTCCTGAGCCCGCTGCTCATGCTGGCGGCCACGCTGGCCGCCACCATCGCCGGCACGTGGGACGCAGGGCGCATCCGGGTCGCCGAGAACCTCAGGGAGTGAGTCGTGCACACGATGATCGTCGCGGAGAAGATCGTCAAGTCCTTCGGCCACGGGCCGGAACGGCGCCACGTCCTCGACGGCGTGTCGGTCGACATCGCCGCCGGCGAGTTCGTGGCGATCATGGGCCCCTCGGGTTCCGGCAAGTCGACCCTGCTGTTCGCACTCAGCGGCATGGACGCCGTGGACGGCGGCCGCGTGGTCTTCGACGGCGTGGACCTGTCGCGGCTCAGCGACGACGCCCTCGCCGACCTCCGCCGACGACGGATGGGGTTCGTGTTCCAGCAGCCGACGCTGCTGCGCAACCTGAGCGTGCTCGACAACATCGTGTTGCCCGCCATGCGCGACGGCAGGAAGCGCGCCCGGCAGATCCGCGCGAAGGCCAGGGAGCTGATGGCCATGACCGGCATCGCGGAGCTCGAGGCGCGCGACGTCACCCAGGCCTCGGGCGGGCAACTGCAGCGGGTGGGCATCTGCCGCGCCCTGATGAGCGACCCGGCGGTGATCTACGGCGACGAACCGACCGGCGCCCTGAACTCGACGGCGTCCTCCGAGATCATGGCGCTGTTGGCGGACATCCATCGCCGCGGAACGACCATCGTGCTGGTCACCCACGACCCCAAGGTCGCCACCCGGGCCGAGCGCGTGCTCTTCATCTTCGACGGCCGGATCGCGGGGGAGCACGTGGCGGGCACGCACGACGCGTCGCGCGACGACCTCAAGGGCCGCGAGGTCGCCTTGTCGACCTGGCTGACGGAGATGGGCATCTGATGGCGCCGACGTCGATCCGGCACGGGTTCGTCCGAGGCGTCGGCGCCGCCCCACCGCGCCCCTGCCCTACGATCACCCCATGCCCCTGACCGACCTCACCGACGCCGTCGCCGTGGTCACCGGCGCCGCCGGCGGCCTCGGCGCCGCCCTGGCCCAGGGGCTCGCGACGGCGGGCGCCCGCGTGGCGCTGGTCGACGTCGACCCTTCGGTCCTGGAGGCCGCCCGCGCGCTGCCCGGCGCCCGCGGGTACGTCGCCGACGTCGGCGACGCGGCCGCGATGGACGACGTGGCGCGCCGCGTGGCCGCCGACCTGGGGCCGGCGCGGCTGCTGATCGCCAACGCCGGCGTCGCAGCGTCGGGCCCCTTCGAGCAGGTGCCGCGCGAGGACGTCGAGTGGGTCTGGCGCACCAACGTCGGCGGCACGTGGAACGCCTGCCGCGCGTTCCTGCCGCAGCTGCGCGCCCACGCGCCGGCGCACGCGGTGCTCGTCGCCTCCGCCTTCGCGCTGATCGCCCCGCCGGGCAAGAGCGCCTACGCGGCCTCGAAGGCGGCGGTGCGGGCGCTCGCCGAATCGCTGCGCGCCGAGCTGCGCGGCACCGGCGTGGGCGTCACGCTGCTCGTGCCGGGGCCGCTCGACACCGGCATCGTGCGCGCGTCGCGCGCGGTCGATCCGGTGCAGCGGGACGCCGAAGCTCGGTTCGTGGCGCGCCGGGCGGTGCCGCTCGAGCGCGTCGTGCAGCGCACGGTGCGGGCGGTGCGGCGCGACGAGGCGCGCGCACTGGTCGGCCTCGACGTCCACCTGCTCGACCTTGCGGCCCGCGCGTGGCCGGCCGGGGCGCAGTGGGCGATGGCGCGCGCCGCCCGGCGCCTGCCGCTGGGCGGACCGGGCGCGCGGTAGCGGACCACGGGGCACCGCCCGGCGGCGTGAAGCTGCGGCGCCGCGCCGCCCCCACTCGGCCTATGCTCGAGGCATGGCCCGCCCGCCCGGTCTCCGGCAGCTCCCCCGCACCCTCCTCCTCTTGGCCGTGCTGCCGATCGCGCTCGCGCAGACGGTCGTCGAGTGGGAGTACCTGGTCGTGGCCTACGACGCGCCATCGTTCGCGGGGCCGCGCACCGACCTGGCCGCCGAAGCGGCGAGCCACTCCAAGGTGCTCCGCTTCGCCGACCTGGGCATCCCGCTTCCCCGGGAAGCGACCGATCTGCAACGCAGCATCGACGTGCTCGGGCGCTTCGGCTGGGAGCTGGTGACCGTCGTCGGCGCGGCCGAGGGGGGCCAGCAGCTGATCTTCAAGCGGCCGTACGACGCCGAGCGCAGCGCGAGCGAGGCGGCGCGCATCGAGGCCGAACGCGCCGAGCTGCTCGCGGCGTTCGACGCGACGCGCGCTCCGCCGCGCGTGGCGGACGCGACCGCGCCGCAGCTCGTCGACCTCGACGCCGTGGAGCGCGCCCAGGCGACGGCCCGGCGCAACGAGCGCGACGCCGAGACCGTGCGCGGCCTGATCGAGGCGGCGGCCGCGACCGGCTTCCCCCTCTCCGACCTCGCGATCGTCGGGCGTGCCCTCGCGCCCGACGCGCCGGCCGACGTCCGCGTCCGGGTGGCGCAGGACGTGACCAACGCGGCGCTGGTGGGCGCGAGCGAGTACCGGAGGTCGTTGGCGCTGGGGGCGCACGCGGAGTTCATCGCGGCGCTGGAACGGGCGGGCCTCGCGGCGTCCGACTACGCCTTCTGCGCCCGGGACCGAGGCGTCGGCGCGGGCCGGGTCCAACTCGTGGTGGACCTGGTGATCGAGGTGGACGAGACGCGGACCGTGGTCGCGACCCGCCGCTCGATCCACTGCTTCGAGGAACCATGACCCTCATGCCCACGCCGCCGCGCTCCCTGAGCGGACTCCGCGAGCTCGGGGCCACCGGGCGCAGCGTCTCGCCGCTCGGCCTCGGGCTCGCCGCGCTCGGCCGGCCCGGGTACCTCAACCTCGGCCATGGCGACGACCTGGAGGGTGCCCGCGACGTCGAAGCGCTCGAGGCGCGGGCGCACGAGGTGCTCGACGCCGCCTGGCGTGCCGGGGTGCGCTACTTCGACGTCGCGCGCTCGTACGGTCGCGCCGAGGCCTTCCTCGCGCACTGGCTGAAGCGGCGCGGGATCGCGCCCGAGGACGCGACCGTCGGCTCCAAGTGGGGCTACACGTACACGGCCGGCTGGCGGGTCGACGCCGAGGCGCACGAGGTCAAGGAGCACGCGCTGCCCGTCCTGCAGCGACAGTGGCGCGAGACGCGCTCCCTCCTCGGCGACCACCTCGACCTCTACCAGGTCCACTCGGCGACGCTCGAGAGCGGCGTGCTCGACGACCGACGGCTCCTCGCCGAAATGAGCGAACGCAAGCGCGAGGGGGTGCGCTTCGGCTTCTCGACGAGCGGCCCCGACCAGGCCACGGTCGTCCGCCGAGCCCTCGACCTGGCGATCGACGGCGTGCGCCTCTTCGACGCCGTCCAGGCGACCTGGAACCTGCTCGAGCCCTCGGCCGAAGACGCGCTGGCCGAGGCCCATGCGGCCGGGCTGGGCGTGATCGTCAAGGAAGCCGTCGCCAACGGACGCCTCACCGACCGCCACGACGACGCGGTCTCCGCGGATCGCCGCCGGCTGCTCGCGGACGAAGCCGCCCGGTTGCGGACGACGATCGACGCGCTGGCGCTGCGCGCGGCGCTCGCGCGGCCGTGGGCCGACGTGGTGCTGAGCGGTGCGAGCACCACGGCGCAGCTGCGCTCGAACCTGACCGCGCTCGAGGTCGCCTGGGACGAGCAGGCGGCGGCGCGGCTCGCGGCGCTGGCCGAGGAGGCCGAGCCGTACTGGCGCCGGCGGTCGGCGCAACCCTGGACGTGAGCGCCTACTTGACGAAGGCCGCGACGAGCACCGCAGGCGCCTCGCCCTCGTTCACCAAGCGCACCGCGCCGGCCGCGGCCGGCACCACGAAGGTCTCGGCGAACGCGGCCGATCGGAGCCCACCGTGCGCCGCCTCGAGCCGCACCCGGCTGCCGGCGACGAGCGCGAGCACCCAGGGCGAGCCCTCGGTCGCGAGCTCGAACGCGTCCTCGATGGTGAGCCGGTGGACGTCGTACGGGTGCTCGGGGTGCGTCGCGAGGTGCTCGCGGCGCCAGCCTGGGCCGGCGCCGATCTCGACCGGCCGCGCCACCAGCTCCCGGTCGACCCGCGCCCCCTGGCGCTCGAACACCAGGTTCGCGAGCCCGCGCTCGACGTTCAGCGGCCGGGGCGGGCCGACCCCGCCGCCGCGCAACCAGTCGTACATCTTGAGCGTGAACAGGTAGGGCGTGGCGCTGATCTCGAGGACCAGGTTGCCGGCCCCCGACGCGTGGACGGTGCCGGTCGGGATCAGGAACAGGTCGCCGGGCCGCGACGGACGCTCGCGCACGTACCGCGCGACGTCGATCGGGGTTCGCTCGGCTTCGCTGCGGCGCAGCGCCGCCGCCCAGGCGTCGCGCGTCACGCCCTCTTCGAACCCCAAGTAGACCGTCGCGTCCGGCTCGGCGTCGACGACGTAGTAGGTCTCGTCTTGCGGGAACGCTTCGCCGAACGCCGCGTGCATCGCCTCGGGGCGCGGGTGGCATTGCACCGAGAGCGGGCCGCCGCCCACCGTGTCGAGGTAGTCGAAGCGGATCGGGAAGGCGCGCCCGAAGGTCGCTGCAGTGCGCCCGAGGACGCGCTCGGCCGCCTGCAGCATCAGCGCGCCGAACCCGGTCTCGAAGAGCAGGCCGTTCCCCTCGAACACGAGGCCGTTCTCGGGGGTGATCAGCTCGAACGACCACGCGTAGTTGGGCGCCGCGCGCGGCAGCGCCGGGATCCGCTCCTTGAGCCACTGCCCGCCCCACACCCCGGGCTCGAACCAGGGTCGGGCACGGAACGGCGCGCGCGCGAGCGCGTCCAGGCTGGCGCGCAGGTCGGCGCCGGCGACGCTCACCGGTTCGGCGCGCTGCACGTCCACGAGGCGGTCGATGCGCGGCCACACGTCGGCCTGGTGGGCCTCGAGCAGCGGCCATTCGACGAAGTAGAGGCGCTTGTACGCCGCCGCCGCGTCCGTCGCCGCGGCCGACGCCCCGACGTGCACGAGCGCGCCGGCGCGGGCGCGGTACTGCTGCTCGTTGCGCGGCACCTCGAGGTACGCCAGCGGGGCGTCGGGGTCGACGAGCGCCGCGCCCACGCCGAGCACGACGACGAGGTCGTCGTCCGCCGTCGGCGTCGCTCGGGCGCGCAGGGCCGCGACATCGACGAGCTCGTCGAGCCGGCCTTCGAAGCGGCGGCCGAACACCGGGTCGTCGCCCCCCAAGCTCGCCGCGATGCGGGCCTCGAAGGCGTCCTCGTCGAGGAACGCGTCGGCGCTCGACACCATGCGCGCCCGGCGACCGAGCGCCGCGCACGCCGCGCTCAACCCGGCCGCGGCGCCGCGCCAATCGACGCCGCTGCCGCCGTCGACGAGGAGGAGCCCGGACGACGCCCCCGCGAGCGCCGCCACCGCCGCCCAGCCACGGTCGACGGTGCCGCTCGCCAGGGGCGCCCGGGGGTAGAGGTCGTACCCCGGCACCCGATCGGGCGCGCGCAACGGCAACGGCGCTTGGGTGGTCGCACGTCGAGGAGCTTCGCTCATCGCGATCACCTTAGCCCCCGCCGGCGATCCGACCGTGGGGCAGCGGTGGGCGTGGCGAGGGCTGCGCCCCCGTATCCTCGGGGTGCATGCCCGACCTCGAAGGCCCCCACCTCGGCATCGACATCGGCGGCAGCGGCGTCAAGGTGTCGCTGCTCGGCGGCGACCTCACGGTCCTCCGCAGCGACGTGCACGAGCTGCCCGACCTCGTCGACGATCCTGCCGGCAACCTCGAAGCGCGCTTGGGCGTCCTCGCCGAAGCGGTGCGTGCCGCGGGTCCGACCGCGACCGTGGGGATCGCCACGGCCGGCGTGGTCGACGCCGCCCACCGCCGGATCGTCGCCCTACCCGGCAAGCTGTCGGGCCTCGAGGGCGTCGACTGGGGCGAGGCGCTCCGGCGCCGCGGCTCGGCGCCCGCACGCCCACCCCTGGTGCTCAACGACGGGCACGCGGCGGTTCTGGGTGAGGTCCGCCTGGGCGCGGGGCGCGGGGCCGACGACGTGGCGATGCTCACGCTCGGGACCGGCGTGGGCGGCGGCGTGGTGATCGGCGGGCAGCTGTTCGAAGGCCGCCGGCGACGCGCCGGGCAGCTCGGCCACCTCAGCCTCGACGCGTACGGCGCCCCCAGCGTCTTCCCCAACCCGGGCTCGCTCGAATGGTTCGTGGGCGACGCGTACGCCGCGGCGCGCACGGACGGCCGCTACGCCGGGAACGCCGCGCTGCTCGCCGCGGTGCAGCGCGGCGAGCCCGAGGCCCTCGCCGACTGGCGCGCGCTGGTGCGCGCGCTCGCCGTGGGGATCGCGTCGATCGTCCATGCCTTCGACTGTGAGCGCGTCGTCGTCGGGGGTGGGCTCGCCCGGGCCGGTAGGCTGCTGTTCGAGCCGCTCGCCCAGGAGCTCGACACGGTCGAGTGGCGGCCGGACGGGGTGGGCGTGCCCGTGGTCGCCGCCACCCTCGGCCGCCACTCCGGAAGCATCGGCGCCGCCCTGTACGGCCGCGAGAGGAGCACGTCCCCATGAACTTCTGGCTCGCCAGCGCCAACCCGCGCGACGTCGCCCGCCACATGGAGCTCGGCGTCTGGCGCGGCGTGATCACCAACCCGGCCGTCGTCGCGGCCGAGAAGCGCGCGCCCAAACCGCTCTTCGCCGAGCTGATCGGGCTCGCGGACCGCGCCTGGTACCAGCTCCGCGACGCACCCTTCGACGCGATGCTCGAAGAGGCCGAGTCGATGCTGGAGATCGACCCGGCGCGCATCGGCATCAAGGTGCCCGCGACGCGCGCCGGCCTCGGCGTGCTGCGCGCGCTGCACGATCAGGGGGCGCGGCCGATGGCGACCGTCGTTCCCACGGCGACCTGGCTCGCGTACGCGGCGGCCGCGGGCGCGGTGATGGTCGCGCCCTACGGCGGGATGCTGCAGCGCGCCGGGGTCGCGTCGAAGTACGACGAGGTGCTCCGGATGCAGGAGATCGTGGACGCCCAGGACTACGACCTCGAGCTCTGCGTCGGCCTCTACGACCCCACCGACGTACCGGCCTACGCGCGCGCCGGCGTCCGCGCCGGCTTCGTGTGGGCGCGCGACGTCGATACCTTCTTCACGCAGCCGCTCGTCGACGAGGCGTGCGCGGGCTTCGCGGCCGATTGGGCGACGATCGAGGGCGCGACGACCGGATGAGCTCGGCGCACGTGCATCGCGCCGTTGGCGCGCGTCAATCGGGGTCGGTCTTCCGCCGCTGCCTCTTGTGCTCGTACATCCGCTCGTCCGCCTGGCTGAGGACCTCGTCGGGCGTCGACTCCGGCGCGATGTCGTCGATCAACCCGACGCTGAACGCGGCTCGGACCGGTTCGGCCGTCGCCTGGAGCCGAAGGTCCACGCCCTGCCCCAGGCGCCGGACGGTCTCGGCGATCCGCTCGACGTCGGTCGGACCGACCAGGAGGATCATGAACTCGTCGCCCCCCCAGCGGCCGACGTAATCGGTGTTGCGCACGGCCGCGACCAGGCTGGCGCCCACCTGCCGGAGCACCTCGTCGCCGACCAGGTGGCCGTGGGTGTCGTTGATCGCCTTGAAGCCGTCCAGGTCGACGAAGAGGGCGGCGAAGGAGCCGGTCGCCCCCCGGCGTTCGGCCTGGAGCTCGCGGATCTTCTCGTACAGGGCGGACCGGTTGGGCAGCCCGGTCAGGGCGTCTTGGAACGCGACCCGCTGCAGGTCGCTGCTCCGGCTCGCCAGCACGTGCTGATGGCTGCGCGCCTCGACCGCGCGCGCGACGACGTCGACGAGTTGGCGGCTCGTGGTCGGCTGCGTCAGCAGCGTCGTGTGCCCCCAGGACGGCAGGCCCGCAGCCCCGGGCGGCGCCAGCAGGATCACGGGGAGCGCCGACCAGGACGGCTCGTCGTGCTTGAACCGGGTGATCGCGGCACCCGCGCCCCGCCGCACGCCGAGCCACGTGACCACCACGGCCCCCAAGCGCTCGCTCTGGTCGATCAGGACCGCCTCGAACCCCTCGAGGTCGGCGCATACGAGGCAATCGATGCCGCCGTCGCGCAAGCGCCGCGCGATCGTCCCGGCGTTGTCGGCGCCGGGTGCGAACACGAGAACGCGACCTTCAGCTCCGGGAAGGGTCATCGGGATCACGAGGTATGGACACAGGGCCAGCTGCGGCCAGGTCCGGGACGCCGTCGTGCGTCATGCCGCCGAAGCTCGGCAACATCAGCCCGACGTGCAAGCCATCGCCGTCGATCACGAGCTCGCGCATGCCCTTCTCGTGGTCGCCGTCGCGCCGCTTGATGACCGACAAACCCTTGATCAGCACGTCGCCCGCCTCGAGGTACATCAGGTTCATGGTCACGTCGACGCTCTCGCTGATGTTGAGCGCGTCGAGCGGGATCGACTCGGTGCCGACCGGGTCGGAGTGCTGCGCGACCGTGATGATCGTCAGGACGCCGCGCTCGCTCAGGTACCGGATCACGTCGCGGATCTCGGAGAGCAGCAGGCGTTCGTCGGGCAGCGACTGGTAGTAGCCCGACAGCGAGTCGATGACCATGAGGTCCGCGCCCCATTCGACCGCCGAGCGGATCTGGGTCGCGAGCTCGCCGGGCAGCACGCTGGTGCCGCCCATCTGCACGACCCGGATGCGGTTGGCCTCGACGTGCTTCTCCAGGTTCATGCCGAGCGACTCGGATCGCCGCACGAAGGTGTCGCGCACCTCCTCGAACAAGAAGTAGGCGGTGCGCTGCCCGCGTTCCGCCGCGGCGTACGTGTAGCGCGTGGCCAGGCTCGACTTGCCGACGCCGGACGGACCGCGGATCAGGCACGACGTCCCGGCGGTCAGGCCGCCGCCCACCATGCGGTCGAGCGCGTCGATCTCGCTGGCGAACTGCCGGCGCGGACGATCGGCGTGCTCCTCGGCGAAGCGCCCGCGATGCGCGAGCGTGAGGCGCGGGTAGACGACGAGGCCGCCGCGCACGATCTCGAAATCGTGGTGGCCTCCGCGGAAGGCGCTGCCGCGGATCTTCTGGACCCGGACGCGGTAGCGCAACCCGGCGAAGTCCTCCTCGAGGTGCTCGAGCTCGATGGCGCCGTCGGTGATCATGTCGGTGGTCCCGGAGCCGCCCTCGTTCAGCACGAAGAGCGAGGTGACCTCGAGGCTGCCGAGGAGCTCGACGAGCGCCGCCAACTCCTGTTCGAACCGGCCCGGCGCGGTCGCGAGCATCTCGATGAAGCTGAGCGTGTCGAACACCAAGCGGCTCGGCTGCACCTTCTCGACGATGCCGCGGATGCGGTCGGCCACGTCGACCAGTTCGATCTCGTCGGTGACGAACACGTCCTGCTTCCCGCGCTGCTGGCGCAAGATCTCGTTGGGCGTGATCGCATGGACGTAGATGTCTTCGAGGTGCCAGCCGTGGGACGCCGCGATGCGCTCGATCATGCGCGTCGATTGCGACAAGCTCACGAACAGGCAGGTCTCGCCGCGCCGTGCGCCCTCGAGCAGGAACTGCAGCCCCAGGGTGGTCTTCCCGGTGCCGGTCCCCCCCTTGATCAGGTAGACGCCGTTCTCGGGCAACCCCCCCAACAGGATCTCGTCGAGCCCGGCGATGCCGGTCGGCACCCGCTGGAAGGCGTGGGCGGAACCCTCGGGGACCCCTTGGACCGTCATGAAGTTCGGAGGTCGCGATGCGTTGGGTACGAGACGGGCGGACGGGGGCGATGAACGTTCATTCGCCATGATACGGCCGATTCGGGCCAGGCGCGGTGCAGGGTGCCGCCGGCCGCGCCGTCAGCACCAGCCGGTGCTGCCCGCCGTCGAGCGCCACGCGCACGACGCCGTCGGGGGACGGCAGGGTCGCTCCGTCCAGCTCCGCATCCCACGCCGCGCGGTCGGCCTGGTTGCGGACGACGATGACGCAGCGGGTCGCGCCGATCGTGACGGTCGCCTCGAAGCCGGGCCAGGCGGCGGGGAGGCACGGATCGACGATCAGCCGGTCGCCGGCGCGCCGCAGGCCGAGGATGCCCTCGACGCCGGCGCGGTACATCCAGGCCGCCGAGCCGGTGTACCAGGTCCAGCCTCCGCGCCCCACGTGCGGCGGCACCGAGTAGACGTCGGCGGCGACCACGTACGGCTCGACCTGGTAGCGGCGGACGCCTTCGGCGTCCGAGGCGTGCCGGACGGGGTTGATCAGGTCGAACAGCCCCGCCGCCGCGTCGCCCTGGCCCAGCTGCGCGTGCGCCAGGATGGCCCACATCGCGGCGTGGCTGTACTGCCCGCCGTTCTCCCGCAGGCCGGGCGGGTACCCCTTGATGTACCCGGGATCGAGCGGCCCGTCGTCGAAGGGCGGCGTGAACAGCAGCGCCAGGCCGTCGTCCGGGCGCACCAGATGCTCCTGGACCGACGCCATCGCGGTCCGCGCGCGCTCGGGATCGGCTGCGCCCGAGAGCACGGCCCAGGACTGGGCGATCGAGTCGATCTCGCACGCCTCGCCGCCCTTGGTCCCCAACCAGGTCCCGTCGTCGAAGGTCGCCCGCCGGTACCAGGCACCGTCCCAGGCCTCGCGCTCGAGCGCCTCGCGCACCGAGGCGGCGTGCGCCCGCCACCGCGCCGCGCGCTCCGGGTCGCGCGCGTCGGCCCAGGGGGCGAAGCGCGCGATCGTGTCGACGAGCAACCACCCCAACCAGACGCTCTCGCCCTGGCCCCCCTCCCCCACCCGGTTCATGCCGTCGTTCCAGTCGCCGGTGCCCATGAGCGGAAGCCCGAGGGCGCCGGTGAGCTCCAGCGCCTGGTCCAGGCCGCGCGCACAGTGCTCGAAGAGCGTGCCCGACTCGCCCGACGCGATGGGCTCGAAGAAGTCGTCGTGCTCGCCTTCGCGCAGTTCCGGCCCCTCGATGAAGGGCACCACCTCGTCGAGCACGGCCTCGTCGCCGCTGCTGGCGAGGTAGGTCGCCGCGGCGTAGGCGAGCCAGACGCGATCGTCCGAGATGCGCGTGCGCACCCCGCGCCCCTCCGGCGGCAGCCACCAGTGCTGGACGTCGCCCTCGACGAACTGCCGCGACGCCGCCCGCAGCAGGTGGCTCCGGGTGGTCTCGGGCTGCGTGAAGGAGAGCGCCATGCCGTCCTGCAGCTGATCGCGGAAGCCGTACGCGCCGCTCGCCTGGTAGAAGGCCGAGCGCGCCGTGATGCGGCAGGCGATCGTCTGGTACAGGAGCCAGCCGTTGAGCATCAGGTCCATCGCCCGGTCGGGGGTGCGCACGGCGACGGCGCCGAGCGTGGTCGTCCAATGCTCCTCGACCGCCGCCAGCACCGCGTCGAGGTCGATCGTGCGGTAGCGCGCGACCAGCGCCGAGGCCGCTTCGGCCGTGGCGCACTCGCCGAGGGTGGCCACGACCTCGACGGAGCCGCCGGGCGGGATCTCGACCACGCGCAGCAGCGCGGTGCACGGGTCGAGCCCCGCCCCGGTGCGCCCCGACAGCGGCGTGGCCCGCCGGAGGCCCGCCGGCGCCGAGGGGCGCCCGCCGCGACCGAGGAACTCGGTGCGGTCGCCGGTCCACTGGCTGGGCCGTTCGCCGATGTCGGCGAAGGCGACCCGCCCCGCGTAGGCGGTGCTCCAGGGGTTGCGGACCAAGAGCGCGCCCGTCGCCGCGTCGACCTCGGTGATCAGGTGCGGCGCCGAGGCGCTGCGCGAGGTGCCGAGCACCCACTCGGCGTAGGTGGTGACCGAGAGGCGCCGCGGCACGGCGGAGCGGTTGTGCAGCGTCAGCCGCGAGATCTTGATCGGATCCTCGAGCGGCACGTACTGGAGCAGCTCGAGCGCGATGCCGTTCGCCTCGTGGGTGAACCGGGCGCTGCCGAAGCCGAAGCGCGCCTCGTAGCGACCGCCGTGGCGGATCGGCTGCGCGGTCGGGGTCCAGACCTCGCCCGACACCTCGTCGCGCACGTACAGCGCTTCGCCGGGCGGGTCCACGACCGGGTCGTTCGACCACGGGGTCAACTGGTGGTCGCGGCTGTTCACCGCCCACGTGTAGCCGCTCCCCTCGGTGGAGACCTGGAAGCCGAAGCCGGGGTTGGCGATCACGTCGATCCACGGCATCGGGGTCGTGCGATCGCCCTCGAGGACGGTCCGGTACGCGCGGCCGTCGGCATCGAACCCGCCGAGCCCGTTGAAGAACTCGAGCCCGAGCGGCGCCGGGGCGGTCGTGGCGGGCGTCGGCGTGCGCGGACGCCGGCGCCGCACGGGCTCGGCCACCGCCGCGGCCGGCACGCGCGCGAGCTGACGGGCGATCGGACCGCGCTGGGCGATGAGCGCGACGCGGGCGACGGAGCGGATCTGCGCCCGCGCCTCGGGCGTCATCAGGTCGGCGCGCAGCACGTAGACCGAGCCGTGCGCCGGCACGTCGCCGTACCGGGGCCGCGACTGGCTCGAGCGGACCGCGGTCTCGAGCGCGACCTGCAGGTCCTGCAGGTACGACGCCGCGTGCTCGTTGACGATGACGAGGTCGACGGCCAGGCGCTTCAGGCGCCAGTACTCGTGGGCGCGCAGCAGCTGACGGACCTGATCGAGGTCGGCGACGTCGTCGATGCGGAGCAGCACGATGGGCAGATCGCCCGAGATCGCGTGCGGCCACAGGCCCGACTGCGGCCCTGCCCCCGCGGCGATCGCGGCGCCGGGCGCGCGGAAGCGGGCCTCGGCGATCAACAGCGGCGTCGCGAGGCGCTGGAAGTCGGCGGCCTCCTCGGTGGTGACGCCCAAGAAGCGCAGCTGCACCTGGGCCTGCGTCCACGCGAGCGTCTTGGCGCGTTCGAAGGAGCTGCGGTCGCGATGCTTGTCGATCGCGTCCATCAGGGCGCCGCGCGAACCCGCCACCACCGTCCAGAAGGCGACGCGGGCGACCTCGCCGGGTGGCACCCGCACGCGGCGGCGCAGCGCGAAGACCGGGTCGAGCACCGTGCCGACCGTGTTCGACAACACCCGAGCGTCGACGATCGCGGCCGCCTCGCCGATGGTCCGACTGCGCCCCAAGAAGTGCGCCCGGTCGGTCTCGTACTGCGTCGGCCCGACGGTCGTGCCCTCGACCACGGCCAGGTGCGCCGCCCACACCTCGGCCTCGTCGGGCGAGCGCCGGCGGCGGGTCGCGATCAGCGCGTCGTACTCCGGTAGGTACTCGGTCTGGACGAACAGCTTCGCGAAGGCCGGATGCGCCGCATCGACGTCGGCCGACGTCAACACCAACTCCGCGTACGAGGTCACGTCGATCACCCGCTCGCGGCGACCCGCGTTGGTGAGCGACACGCGCCGCACCTCGGCATCCTCTTCCCCCGAGATCAGGACGTCGGTCGTCGTGGTCAGGGCGCCGTCGCGACGGATGAACTCGGCGTGGTCCTCGCCGAACTCCACGACGTCCTCCACGTCGCCGCGACCGATCGGCTCGATCCCGGCCGACCACACCTCGCCGCTGTGGGCGTCGCGCAGGAACACGAACGAGCCGCATTCGTCGCGGGTCGCATCGGGGCGCCAGCGCGTCACGGCCAGGTCGTGCCAGCGGCTGTAGCCGGCGCCGGTCGCGGTGACCATGACCGCGTAGCGACCGTTGGACAGCAGGTGCGTGACGGGCGGATCGGTCGGGGCCGGATGCAGCCGGCGCACGGTGGAGGCACCGGCGCGCAGCTCGGAGGGGGATTCCGCGACCTCGTCGGCGCGCGGGGTGACCGCGACGACGTCGTGGGGCACCCGCTCCTGCAGCAACAGTTCGGCGGCCTGGACGATCGGCTCGCGATGGAAGCGCGCGCGCATCCGGCCGTCGTCCAGCGTGTTGGCGACGGCGACCACGGTCATCCCCTGGTGGTGGGCCATGTAGGTCCGCACCAGCGTGAAGGGTTCGCCCGTCGGCACGCGCCTGGGGGTGTAATCCAGCGCCTCGTAGTACCCGTACCGGCCCAGCGCGCCGAGCTCGCGCAGGCGCGCGAAGTTGCGCAGGGCGCGCTGCGGATCGACCATCGTGGCCAAGCCCGTCGCGTAGGGCGCGACCACGACGCTCTCGGACAGGCCGCGCTTGAGCCCCAACTCGGGAACCCCGAAGTTCGCGTACTGGTAGGTGAACTCGTGATCGCGCGCGGCGTAGGCCGATTCCGAGACGCCCCACGGCACGTCCAGCCGCGCACCGTACGCCTGGTGGCGCCGCACCGCGTGCCGCTGGGACTGCTCCAACAGGCTGCCCACCGGGGCGTCCATCACCAGGAACGGCATCAGGTACTCGAACATCGAACCCGACCACGACAGCAGGACCGACCCGCTGCCGACGGGCGACGCGCCGCGCCCGAGCCGGAACCAGTGGCGGGTCTCGACGTCGCCCTTCGCGATCGCGAAGAGGCTCGCCAGCCGCGCCTCGGAGGCCAACAGGTCGTAACAGCTGCGGTCGAGCCCGTTCTCGTCGAGCGAGTAGCCGATCGACAGCAAGCCGCGCTCCGGGTGGACCAGGAACGAGAAGTCCATCGCCAGCGCCATCGAGCGCGCGGTGGTCGCCACGGCGCGCAGGCGGGCGCCCAGCGCGCTGGTGCCCGTGGCGTCCAGCCGCGCGTCGTCGTCGTGTCCGTCCCGCGCGCGCTCGAGCGCGCCCACCCAGTACGCCAGGTCCTCGAGGTCGGCCTCGGGCGCCCCGAGCTCGGCGGCGAGGCGCACGACCTCGTCCACGAGCGGCCCGAAGGCCGCCCACAGCGCGTCGGGCGCCCTCACTCGGGCCTCGAGGGCATCGAGCGCGGCCACGAGGTCGGTCCGCGCACCGCCCAGGGCACCCTGCGCCAGGGCCTCGTGCGCGAGGGCCTCGCGGGCGAGCAGCAGGGCGTCGAGCATCCCGGTCCGGGCCTCGGGTGCCCGCGGCTCGTGCACCCACCCTTCGCACGCGTTCGCGACGACGAGGAGGTGGCCGGCCAAGTTCCCGCTGTCGACCGACGAGACGTACCCGGGCTGGAGCACGCGTCCGTCCTCGGTCGCGTACCAGTTGAAGAGGTGCCCGCGGAAGTGGTCCAGCGCCGCGACCGAGCCCAAGGTCGCCTCGAGCCGCGCGACCGTCTGCGCGGTGCCCGCCCAGCCGAAGTCGCGGGCGGTCACGGCCGAGAGCAGGTAGAGGCCGATGTTCGTCGGCGAGGTGCGCCGCGCCACGACCGGGTTCGGGTCCTCCTGGAAGTTGTCGGGCGGCAGATGGCGCTCCTCGGCCGTCACGAAGGTCTCGAAGAAGCGCCAGGTGCGCCGCGCGACCAGGCGGAGCTCCGCGGCGTCGGCGGCCGGCAACGCCCGCCGGCGCGCCACCGTCGGCGGGCGGCTGATCCAATGCGCCACCGCCGGCGCGGCGGCCCACAGCACGGCGAAGGGGACGACGAGCCAGGCCGACGCTGGCGCCAGGAGGAGCGCGGCCCCCGCCGCCGCGAGCGCGACGAGCGTGCCCCCCGCCATCGTCCGATAGAAGCCGGCCACGCCGAGGCGCGGTCCGCTCGCCTGCCGCGCCGCCGTCGTCCACTCGAGGAGGTGGCGGCGCGTGCGGTACACCCGCACCAGCGTTCGGACCACCGCGTCGAGCATCCACCAGGCGGTGTCGGGCAAGAACGCGATCGTCAGGAGCGCCTGCGCGGCCGAGCGCTGGACGTCCGCGCGCAGCGTGGCGAGGTGGTTGCGGAACAGCACGCCGCTGCGCCGCGGGACGACCGCGTAGAAGGCGGGGAGGAAGGCCGGCACGACCAGCGCGCCGAGCACGAAGGCGACCCCGACGGCGCTGCCGATCGGGCCCAGGAACCAGGACGAGACCAGCGCCACCAGCGCCGCGGGTGCGAGCAACGAGCGGCGCAGGTTGTCCAGCATCTTCCAGCGCCCGAGCGGCGGCACGGCCAGGGGGCCGGTCCGGCGCCCGAAGAGCCACGGCAGCAGCTGCCAATCGCCGCGCGTCCAGCGGTGCTGGCGCTTGACCGCGACGTCGTAGCGCGACGGCGACGCCTCCACGACCTCGACGTCGGTGGCCAGGCCGGCGCGCGCGAAGACCCCCTCGAACAGGTCGTGGCTCAGCATCGTCGCGTCCGGGATCCGCCCGGCGAGCGCCGCCTCGAAGGCATCCACGTCGTAGATGCCCTTCCCCGTGAACGACCCCTCCCCGAACAGGTCCTGGTAGACGTCCGAGACGGCGGAGGCGTAGGGATCGATGCCGCTCGGGGCCCCGAAGACCCGGCGGAACAGCGAGTCCTCACCGCGCTCGGGGAACGGTGCGGTCACCCGTGGTTGGAGCACGCCGTACCCGTGCACCACGCGCCGACCGGTCGCGTCGAGCACCGGGCGGTTGAGCGGATGCGCCAGCTTGCCGACCAGCTTCTGCGCCGCGCCGCGCGGCAGGCGCGTGTCCGCGTCGAGCGTGAGGACGAAGCGCACGCCCTCCGGCACCCACGGCGGCCCTCCGCCCAGGGGCAGGAAGGTGGTGTCGGTGGCGCCGCGCAGCAGGCGGTTGAGCTCCCGGAGCTTGCCGCGCTTGCGCTCCCACCCCATCCAGACGCCCTGGCGGGCGTCGTACACGCGGCGCCGGTGCAGCAACAGGAACCGCGGTCCCGCCGGCCCCGACGGATGGCGCCGGTTCAGGCTCTCGAAGGCCTCGACGGCGGCGGCGAGCAACGCCTGGTCGCCGGGGAGCTCCTCGGCATCGGCATCGACGCCGTCGGCCAGCAGCGCGAAGGTGAGGTCGCCGTCGGCGCCGGCCAGGTGGTGGACCTCGAGCCGCTCGATCTGCTCCTCCAGGTCGCGTTCGCTCGCCAGGATGGTCGGCACGACCACCAGCGTGCGCCAAGCGGTCGGCACCCCCGTATCCAGATCGAGGCCAGGCAACGCCGTCGTGCCCAGCAGGCGCGTGGTCAGGCGGTTGACCAGCGCCGTCGCGATCTCGCTCATCGGCAGCACCATCGCCACCGCGATCCACGCCAACCCCAGCGCGCCCACGCCGGTCGCCGCCAGCGCGACCACCACGAGGACCACGAGCGCGGCGGTCGCGAGCCCGATGCCGCCGACGTAGCCGGGCAAGCCGAGCCGCTCGACGGCGCGGTGGACCCGGGTGCGCACCGACGGGCGGGCCCCGAGGGTGCGCTCGAACGCGCGGCGCCCGTCGCCGATGAGGAAGTGGCCGGGATCGCCGACGCGCCCGCTCCGCTCGGGATCGTTCTCGGCCAGGGCCGCGTCGCGCGCCGCGACGAGGACCCGATCGGCGACCTCGAGCTCGGTGGCGCCGGACCCCCGCGCCAGCTCCTCGATGGCGCCGCGGTAGGCGTCCCGGGTCGCGAAGTCCATCGCTGCGAAGGAACTCCGTGCGCGCAGCTGCTCGTCGACCAGGCTGACGCGCTCGAACAGCTCGGCCCAATCGATCGCCGTCATGAGCCGCATGCTCGTCACGATGTTGCGCATCGTCACGTTCGCCGCGCCGAGGCGTTGCTGGGTCGCGGCGAGGACGCCCTCGATCGAGGTGCCCTGGCGCCCCAACCGCTCCTCGAGCCAGCCGAGCGCGGGCGTGGTCGCCGGGTCCTGGTCGCGCAGCCGCTTGGCGAGTTGGGCGGCGAAGGCCGTGCGCCAGGCGACGTCGGCGTTGGGCTCGAGGTCGGAATCGCGCCACGCACGGCTCGACCCGGCCCCCCGGATGCGATCGGCCAACGCGTCGGCGGCGGCATACGCAGCGCGGTCCTCGGCGATCTCGTCCGTGACCCGCCGCAGGTTCTCGATCAGGACGAACCGGAGCGTGATCGCGACGGCCCACAGCTCGCCGATCGTGAGCGGTTGCACCCGTTGGTACGCGGCGATGAAGCGGCCGAGCGACTCCGGCGCGACGTCGCTGTCGGTGTGGGCGACGTACGCCCAGGCCAAGCCGAGCACCCGCGGGTAGCCCGCGAAGGGGCCCTCGGCGAGCTTCGGCAGTTGGCGGTAGAAGCCGGGCGGCAGCGCGTCGCGCACCTCGCGCACCTGGGCCTCGACGACGTGGAAGTTGTCGAGCAACCACTCGCCCGCCGGCACCACGCCCTTGCCGAGCGCGACCTCCGTCGCGCTCGCGCGATAGGCGGCCAGCAGGGCAGCCGCATCGTCGTCGAGCCGGGCGCGCAAGGATCGAACGGCCCGCGGCCGCTCGACCACGCGCTGGGCCGCGGCGAGGCTGGCGGCGTGCTGGTCGAGGCGCTCGGCGCCGAACAACTCCTGGCGCACCGGCGCCTTGTCGTTCCAAGGCGGCGCCGGAGCGCGCAGCGTACGAACACGTGGAGCGCGCGGGACCATGGGCGCCTTCCTGAGCGTCGTCGCGTGGGACGAGCGGCGCTGCGACCGCGGCGATGGACGACGGGACGTGCGTCCAGCTTAGGCCCCGCAGCGCACCGGTTCAGGTACGCCTGTGCGTGCCGCCGATCAGGTCTCCCGCTCCCACGGCCACGTGCCCGGCGCGACCGCGACCCCCACCGCGACGGCCCCGACGTGCACCGCCAGCGCGGGGCCGACCGGCACGAACCCCGACCAGACGATCGGGTGGCGCTCCACGACCCGCGCCAGGACCGACTCCGCGTCGGCGATGTCGCTGCCGTGCACGAGCCCGATCCGCAGCGGCGTCCCCTCCCCGATGCTCGTGGTCACCTGCCGCGCGAGCCCCTCGATCGCCCGTCCCCACGTGCGCGCCCGCGCGACGGTGACGTACGCGCCCGCGGCCTTGTCGACGGTGATGATCGGCTTCAGGTCGAGCATGGTGCCGAGCGTCGCCATGACGCGGCCGATGCGACCACCGCGCTGCAGGTACACCAGCGTGCCGAGCGTGAAGAAGAACTCGGTCTCGGCGTGCACCTTGCGCATCCACTCGATCGCGGTGGCCACGTCGTGCCCGAGCGCCCGCGCCGTCATGGCCGCGTGCACCTGGAAGGACTGGGCGACGCTGACCGTCCCGGAGTCGTGCAGCGTCACGTCGACGTCGGGCGCGAGCGCGCGCGCCTGATCGGCGGCGTTCAGGCTCCCCGAGAGCGCGGAGGAGACCGTGATGCCCAGCACCGGCCGGGTGGCGGCGCGGTAGCGCTCGGCGTAGGTCTCCGGGGAGGGCTGGCTGGTGCTCGGGTGGACCCCACCCGCGTCGAGCCGTTCGAGGAGTTCCGGCAGCGGCATCTCGGTCGACGAACGGGTCTCGTCGCCGAGCTGGACGACGAACGGCGTGATGGTCGGGTCGTTCGCGAGCGTGGGGAGGGGATCGAACCCGTGATCGACGATGACGTCGAACTGGGGTTCGGGCGGGGTGGGCGTGGTGGAGTCGGCCATGAGCACCTCCGGACCGACGCCCGTCACCGGTGCTCGGCCACGGCGACGTCGATCGTGATCGTTCGTGATCGTGCCTCATGGTACGGCGGTCCGGTGCAGCCGACGGGTACCGCTGCATCGTACCCGCGTAGACTCGAGGCATGCCGGCCATGCTCCGCCGCGCCGGTCGAAGACCGTGACGCTCGACCAGGCCATGGTCTTCGGCGTCCTGGTCGTGACCCTCGCCCTGTTCGTCTGGGGGCGCTGGCGCTACGACCTCGTCGCCATGCTGGCCCTCTTGGCCGTCCTGGCCACCGGCACGCTGCCGCTGGACCGCGCGTTCGAGGGCTTCGCCCACCCGGCCGTGATCACGGTCGCGGCGGTGCTCGTGATCAGTCGCGCGCTGGAGCGCGCCGGACTCGTCGACCTGCTCGTGCGCACGCTGGCGCCCCTCGAGGGCAAACCCGTGGCGCAGTTGCTCGCGCAGACCGCCATCGTGGCCGTCCTGTCGGCGTTCATGAACAACGTCGGAGCCCTCGCCCTGATGCTGCCGGTGGCGCTGCGGCAGGCGTACCGCGACGGCTATTCGCCCGCGATGGCGCTGATGCCCCTCGCCTTCGGCTCCATCCTGGGCGGCATGGCCACGCTGATCGGCACCCCGCCCAACCTCATCATCTCGAGTTACCGCGCCCGCGAGCTCGGCGCGCCCTTCGGCCTCTTCGACTTCGCGCCCGTCGGCGGGGTGGTGGCGGTGGTCGGCGTCGCGTTCGTCACGATGATCGGTTGGCGGCTGCTGCCGAAGGACCGCGCCACCGCCCCCGACCCGGAGAAGCTGTTCGACGTCGCCGAGTACGTCACCGAACTGCGGGTCCCCGACGAGAGCGAGCTCGCCGGCTCGACGCTCGAGCAGCTCGAGGCCCTCGGCGAGGGCGCCGTCGTCATCGGGGTCGTGCGCGACGAGAAGCGCCGGCTCGCGCCGCGCGCCCACGAGCGCTTGGCTGCGGGCGACGTGCTGGTGGTGGAGGGCGAACCGGGCGCCATCGAGGCGCTCGTCGCGGCGTCGGACCTGGTCCTCGAAGAGGAGAAGGAACTCGACCGCGCCGCCCTCGCGAACGACGAGGTGGTCCTCACCGAGGCGATCGTCCCGCCGGGGTCGAGCATGAAGGGGCGCTCCTCGGCGGCGCTGCGGCTGAGGGTGGTGCACGGCGTCAACCTGGTGGCGATCGCGCGCCACGGCGAGCGGGTCAAGAAGCGCATCGCGGACGCGAACCTCGAGGTGGGCGACGTGCTGATGCTCCAGGGGCCGAGCGACCACGTCGCCGAGGTGATCGGCGAGTTCGGGCTGCTGCCGCTGGCGGAACGCAACGTCACGATCGGCAAACCGCGTCGGCTCGCCCTGGCGACGGGCGTGTTCGCGACCGCGATCGCGACGGTCGTGGCGGGGCTCGTGCCCGTGCACGTGGCCTTCGCCGCCGCGGCGGTCGCGCTCACGCTCTTCGGGGTGCTGCAGCGCGACGAGCCGTACGCCGCGATCGACTGGCCCGTCATCGTCCTGCTCGGCGCGATGATCCCGCTCGGCACCGCCTTCGAGGCCACCGGCGGGACCGCGCTCGTCGCCGAGGCGCTGATGGTGGTCGCGGGCGGCAGCGGTCCGGTGCTGGTGTTGACGCTCCTGATGGTGGCCACCATGCTGCTCTCGGACGTCGTGAACAACAACGCCACCGCGGTGCTCATGGCGCCCCTCGCCATCGACCTGGCGGGGCGGCTCGACGTCGCGGTCGACCCGTTGCTGATGGCGGTGGCGATCGGCGCCTCGTGCGCCTTCCTCACCCCGATCGGCCACCAGTCGAACGCGCTCGTGCTGGAGCCGGGCAACTACCGCTTCTCGGATTTCTGGCGGATGGGGCTGCCGCTCGAGGTCCTGATCGTCGCGGTGAGCGTGCCGCTCCTCCTGGTCGTCTGGCCGCTCTGAGGCGGCCGTCCGCCGTGGGTGCGGGCACCGTCACGCCGCTTCCGCCGACCCCGCGCCATAGTGCAGGATGACCCCAGCACCGCACGGCCCTCCGTACGTCTTCCACGCCGACCTCGTCCACCGCCTCAGCCCGGTGCCCGCCGGCCAGATCGTCAGCGAGCTCCTCCACCACGACGACCACGTGAAGGTCACGCTCTTCGGCTGCGCCGACGGCCAGCAGCTCTCGGACCAGATCGCGAGCCGCTCGTTCATCCTCCAGGTCCTGGCGGGCGAGGTGCGCTTGGTCCTCGACGGCGAGGCCGTCGTCGCCGGCCCCGGCAGCTGGATGCGGATGGGGCCGGGCGAGCACGAGCCCGTCACGGCCATGGGCGAGGCGATCCTGATGCTGACCCTGCTCAAGGGGTAGGCGCGCGGCGCGGCGCGGCGGAAGCCGGCTCCGCGGCCCGTCGCCTACACTCGGGGCACGTGACGGAGCTGCGCCAGGGACTGTCGGTACGGGTGCTCGGACCACCGAGCCTCACCTGGGACGGTCGCGCGCTGCACGTGCCCGGACGCAAGCTCTCGGCGCTCGTGTACGCCCTGGCGATCCGCCGCGACGGCATGGCCAAGGACGAGCTCACCGAGCTCCTGTGGGGCCTCGAACGGCGCGGCAGCCTGCGGACCGCGCTCTATCGGCTTCGCCGCAGCAGCCAGGCGCACGCGTGGTTGGTCGACGACCCGGAGACCGGGCGGCTCCGGATGGACGGCCAGAGCGACCTCACCCGCTTCGAGCAGCTCGGCGCCGCCGGCGACGCCGCCGGCGCCCTCGCGCTGGTGCCGCACGACCTCGGTTCGGGCGACGTCCGGACCACCCTCCTCGAGGGCTTCGCGGTGCACGAGGCGCCGGCGTTCGGCGACTGGCTCGAGGTGGAGCGCGAGCGGGTCTTCGCCCTGACGCGCTCGTTCGCGGTCCGGCGCGCCGGCGAGCTCGCGAACGACGGGGGCTTCGACGAAGCGCTCGCGCTGCTCGGTCGCATCTCCGACGCCGACCCGCTCGACGAGGAGTTGCATCGCCGCATCATGACGATCGCCTGGCGGGCCGGCGACCCGCAGCGCGCGGCCCGGCAGTACGAGGCGTGCCGCCGAGCGCTGGCCGAGGGCCTGGGGCTGACGCCGATCGCGACCACGCGCGAGCTGTTCGAAGCGATCCGGACGGACGAGGCGGTCGCCCGAACCGATCGGGTGCGGATCGGCGCGCCGCGCGAGGCCGACGAACTGCCCTTCGTGGGCCGCGGCCGCGAGCGCGCCGAACTCGCCGAGCTCCTCGAGGCGCACCGCTGGGTCACGCTCGTCGGTCCCGGCGGCGTCGGCAAGACGCGGATCGCGCGCGCCGTCGCGGAGGACCTGGCGATGGCCGGCGAGGCCGCGGTGGTGTTCGTTCCGCTCGAGGCCGTCCACGGGAGCGACTTCGTCGTCGCCGCGATCGCGAACGCGGCGCGGCTGCCGTTCGAGGGGACGGAGCCGCCCTGGACGCAGCTGGCGCGGGCGCTTCGGGGCCGCGACGTCGTCCTCGTCCTCGACAACGCCGAGCACCTTCAGCCCGAGCTCGGCGTCGTGATCGAACGGCTGCTCGACCTGGTGCCGGGCGTGCGCGTGGTGACCACCACGCGCATCGCCGCGGGGCGCCCCCTGGAGGTCACGCTGGCGGTCCACGGGCTCGACCACCCGACGTCGGTCGACGATCCCGACGGACGCGACCGCGACGCGGTGCGACTGTTCGTTACGGCCGCGCAGCGCGCGCGACCTGCCTTCCGGCTGGACGACGACGTGCACCCGCACGTGATGCGCGTGTGCGCCGGCCTGAAGGGGCACCCGCTCGGCCTCCGCCTTGCCGCCGGCTGGTTGCGGTTCCGCACGTCCGGCGAGCTGGCCGACGCGCTCGACCGCGACGTGCTCCACCTCGACAACCCTGGCCTCGACCTCGAGCCCCGCCATGCGGGCCTGCGGCGCGTCATGGAGTCGACCTGGAACCTGCTCGCGGCCGAGGAGGCGCACCACCTCGCCAGCCTCGCCGTGATCCGCGGCGGCTTCGACGCGGCCGCGGCCTTCGACGTCGCCGCGGTGCCCGCCGGGGTGCTCGGCCACCTCGTCGGCGCCGGCGTGGTGCAGCGCACCGAACCGGGGCGCTTCGACCTCCACCCGTTGGTGCGCGAGTTCGGTCGCGAGCGGCTCAGCGAGCACCTGGACGGCGATCGCCTCGAGGAGCGACACGCGCGCACGTACCTCCGCCGCCTGACCGAGCGCACGCAAGCCATCGTCGGGGAAGCGCCCAACGAGGCGCTGGCGGCGACCGATCACGACTGGCCGGACCTGCTCGAGGCCTGGCGTTTCGCCGCGAGCGCCGGATGGAACCGTGAGCTCGCGGCGGCCACCGACGCGCTGGCCTTGTACGCCGACATGCGCGCCCGCTTCCTCGAGGCCGAGCACGCCTTCGACGAGGCCGTGCACGCTTTGGCCGGGCGCGCCGACGCCGACGCCGCGACGCTCGTGGAACTGGCGTGCGCGCGCGGGACCCACCTCTACCGGATGAGCCGGTACGACGAGGCGCTCGCCGTGGTCGCGGACGCCCGGGCCCTGCTCGCCCAGGCCACCGACGCGCACCCCGCCACGCGGCACCGACCGCTCAAGCTCCAGGGCGACCTCCTCGTCGCCACCGGCCACTACCGAGAAGCCCTCGCGGTGTATCGCGAGGTCCGAGCCCTCGCCGCCGAGCACCTCCCCGACCGGCTCTCGCGCGACCTGCGGGCGCTCGCCAACGTCGAGTCGATCCTCGGTCTCCGGGCCGAAGCCGAACGCGACTACCGCACCGCCATCGCCCGCAACCGAGCGACGGGCTATCGCGTGGGCCTGGCGATCGACCTCAACAACCTCGCCGAGCTGCTCATCGAGCAGGAGCGCCTGGACGAGGCGGACGCGATGATCGAGGAGAGCCTCGCCATCGCCCACGGCGTGGACCTGCACCTGGTGCCGTACCTGGAGCTGAACCGCGCCGACCTGAACGAGAAGCGCGGCGACCTCGACGCCGCCGAGCACCACGCCCGACGGTGCGAGGCGTTCGCCACCCGCTTCGGTCAGTCGGCGCTGCGGAGCCGGTCCGCCACGCGGCAGGCGTCCGTCGCGCTCGAGCGTGGCGATCTCGCGGCGGCGCGGCAGCGCCTGGAGGCAGCGCTCCGCACCGCCCGCGATGCGGGCGAGCACGCCGCGGCCCTGCACGCCCTGGTCGTCGCCGCCGCGCTCGCGCGGCGCGACGGGGACGCCCACCGCGCCCGCGCGCTCCTCGCGGCCGTGATCGAACACCCGGCGAGCGAGGCCCGCGACCGGGAGGCCGCGCGCCGCGCCCTCGGCGACGAACCGTACCCCGACGCCGTCCCGACGCTCGACGAGCTCGCCTAGGAGCCGGTCGACCGCCTGCTGGCCCGGTCCGCCGGCGCGAAGGTGAGCACGCGCCAACCGGCCTCCGGCTCGATCGGCTGCTCGACCGAGTGCAGGCGCAAGCCGCCATCGGCCGCGACGCCGCCGAGGAGCACCCAAGGCTCCCCGCTGCCCTCCAGGCGCTCCACCAGGTCGTCGATGCCGTACGCATCGGTGAGCTTGGTGGTCTGCACCGTCCACCCGTCCTCGAGCCGCTGCTGCAGCGTCTCGTAATCGGCGTCGGCATCGAAGGCGAGGTAGCCGCGCTGCTGCAGGGTCATCCGCTTGGCCTCGTCGTCCGACTCCTGATGGGTGGCCAGTTGCAGCGAGCGATGGCGACCGAACCGCGCCCCCCACGCCTTGGAGACGAGGGCGTTGTAGAAGTCGTTCGGCGTCGCGCTCAGGATGTGGCTCAGATGCAACGTCTCGAGCTCCTCCTCGGCCTCCTCGGAGAGGACCTCGCCGTAGAACACGGGGACGCCGTCCATCCGGAAGGGGCGCAGGCGCGCGTAGGCGCCGTCGGCCACCAACACGTCGACGTCGAGCTTCTGGAGCGCACGCGTGAGCTCGCGCGTCCAGGCGGTCGCGCCGACGACGAGCAGCCCGTTGGCGCGCCGCGCGGCGAGCCCGAGCGCGCGCGTCAGCGGGCCGATCGTGAAGCCGTGCGCCAAGACCGTCGCCAGGATGATCAGGAACGCGAAGGGGAGCAGCCGCTCGGCGTCGGGGTAGCCCGCCTCGACCAACGCCGGCCCGAAGAGGCTCGCCGTCGCCGCCGCGACGATGCCGCGCGGCGCGATCCAAGCGAGCAGCACCTTGTCCCGGGTGCGCACCGGGGCGCCGAGCAGCGCGATGCCGATCGCCAGCGGCCGCACCAGGAAGAGCACGGCGAGCACGAAGGCCCCGGCGCGCCAGTCGATCAAGGCCAGGTCGTCGAGCGTCAGCTGCGACGGGATGACCAGGAACAACACCGAGAGCAGCACCACGGTGAGGTTCTCCTTGAAGTCCCGCAGCATCTCCCGCTCGACCAGCGGCATGCTGCCGAGGACCACGCCCATGACGGTCACGCTGAGCAGCCCGGCCTCGTGCTGGACTAGGTTGCTCGCCCAGTACACGACCAACACCAGCACCATGAGGATCGACGGCTTGAGGTGCTCGGGGACCGCGCCGCGCCGGAAGGCCACGCCCGTGAGCCAGCCGACCCCACCGCCCAACACCGCCGCGGCGGCCACGGCCGCGCCGAGCCCCAGCAGCGCGTCGCCCACCCCCTCGCCGCCGACCGTGAAGTACTGGAAGGTCAGCACCGCGAGCAGCACGCCCACCGGGTCGTTGACGATCCCCTCCCACTTGAGGAGCGACGCCGAGTCCTTGTTGAGGCGGGCCTGGCGGATGAGCGGCAGGATGACGGTCGGTCCGGTGACGACCAGGATGGCGCCCAGGACCCACGCGACCGGCCAGCTGAGGCCCGCGACGTAGTGGGCCGCGAGCGCACCGAACGCCCAGGCCAGCGGCGGCCCCAGGACCGTGAGCCGGCCGACCCCATGGCCGACGCGGCGCAGCTCCCCGAGTTGGAGCGCCATGCCCCCCTCGAAGAGGATGATCGCCACGCCCAGGCCGATGAGCTCCGAGAACCCGGATTGCGACAACCCGAGGTCGACCACGCCCGTGACCGGCCCCAGCACGATGCCGGTGGCGATCAGCACCACGATGGCGGGGATGTGCAGGCGCCAAGCCAGCCACTGGCTGGCCAGGCCCACGCTCAGGACGAGCAGGATCAGGGTCGCAACGTGCACGCGAGCCTCGCTCTCGACCGACCGCCTAGAAGGTGCCCTCCGGGATGGGCTCGTTCACGAGCACGGACTCGAACGCCATGGTCGCGAACCGTTCGGCGGTCCCGGCGTCGTCCAGCAGGTACATCGTCGCGTCGCGCCCGACCACGCCGCTGCCGGTGAACGGCTCGTCGAACACCATCACCACCAGGCCGTCGTCGGTCTCCGAGACCACCCCGAGCAGGCGACCGGCCCCGTCGAAGACGTAGCGGCTCTCCTCCGCGTCCTCGACGCCGGCCACCAGGCTCGCCCCGCGGACCGTCACCTGCTCGCCCTCGAGCAGGTCGCCGTACGCGACCGAGCCGTCGTACGTGGCCGTCGACCCCTCCGCGAGGACCTCGTCGGGCTCGCGATCGAAGACGCCGTCGAACGACTCCGCGACCGCGGCCGGCAGCGGCAACGCCATGCCGCCCATGAGCATGCGGACCTCGCCGTCGGCGACGATGACGGTCGCCATCATGCCGGGACCGACCTCGGTCTCGATCGCGGCGCGGCGCGTCCCGTAGTCGATGATCGACCGGGTGCGCACCTCCATGTCGTCCTGCTGGTGGAGCGTCATCACCATCGTCTGCTGCAGGGTCTCGACGGCCTCGCCGGCGGGCGGCACGAGCCCCTCGAGGAGTGTCCGGGCGCGATCGTCGACCTGGGCGGAGGCGACGAAGGCGGTCAAGGCGAACGCGAGGACGAGCAGCACGGTGGAGGGACGGTTCGGGGTTCGCTTCATGGGCGTAGCCTAGCCGGACGGAGCGCCCCGAGCGACGTCACGGCGCACGGATCCGGGAGCGTGGACCAACACCAACTCGCCGTCCCGGGACCGGCGTACGCTCCAAGGACATGGTCGCCGCGCCCCGCCCCCTCGCCGCGCGCCTGCGCCGCTGGGCCCCGTGGATCGCGTTCGCGCTCGCGGTGGCCGCCACCATCGCGCTCGTCGTCGTCCGCGGCGAAGAGCTCGGCGCCCTCACCGAGCTCGCCCCCGCCGCGGTGGCGTGGCTCGTCGCGCAACAGCTCCTCTACCTCGTCGCCCAATCCGGGCGCTTCCACGTGGTGCTCGTGCGCTTCGCGCATCGGCCGGTCGGCTTCGTGCCCTGGCTCCGCCTCTTCACGATCGGTCGCTTCCTCAACCTGTTCGTGCCGCAAGGGGGCAACGTCTACCGGGCGGTCGAGCTGCGCCGGCGCTTCGACGTCGGGTACCAGGACTTCGTCGCCGCCTTCGTCAACGCCCCCTGGTTGGCCATGGTGCTCAACCTCGGGCTGGGCGCGGTGGCGGTCGCGGCGCTGCAGCCCGCCGCGGCGATCGCGGGGTGGCCGCTGTGGCTCGTGCTCGCGGGCGCGACGCTGCTCGGGGCGGCCGCCCCGTTCGTCGCCCTGGTCGCGCTGCCGCTCGTGCCGGAGCGCTGGCGGCCGCTCGCCTGGCTCCGCGCCCGCCTCTCGGAGATGGTGCGGGCGACGCTGGAGAGCCTGCGCGATCGCCGCTACCTGGTGCGGGTCTTCGCCTGGACCTTCGTGAGCTTCGTGCAGGCGAGCGCGATGCTGTGGTACGGCTTCGCGGCGCTCGGCAGCCCCGTGGGCGTCGCCGAGGCGATCGCCTTCTACGTGCTGCTGCAACTCGCGACCTACTTCCCGATCACGCCGGGGAACGTCGGGGTGCAGGAGCTCGCCTTCGGGGCGCTGGCCGCCGGCTTCGGCGCGGCCGCGGTGGACGGCGTGGTCGTGTCGGGCCTCATCCGCGTGACCGGCGTCGTGGCGCTCGTGCTCGCGGCGCTGCCGATGGGCGGGGTCGAGGCGCTGCGGGCGGCGCGGGCCGGGCGCGACGAGGCCGCGCCCCCCCGCTAGCCGAACCGATCAGCGCACGAGCTCGCGCAGCGCCGCCCGCACCGCCGCCGGCACCCGCGCCCGGATCTGCGCCGGGTCCATCAGCTCGGAGGCCACCAACCGAGCCGCGAACGGCCCCGCCACCTCCACCAGGTCGAGATCCGGGTACAGCGCCCGGCCGACCCCCTCCACGGTCACCAACGCCTTGATCAGCAGCCCGTACCCCTCGGGGATGGCGACGCGCTGGTCGGCGAGCAAGCGCAGGAAGCCCAGCGCGAAGCCGCGCACGTCGGCCGGCGTCCGCTCGCGCAGGTGCGTGCGCAGGAGCGCGTCGACCCCGGCGCGTACGGCGGGCACGCGCGCCTCGTCGATCTCGAGCCCGAGCGCGCGCGAGTGCAGCAGCGCCCGTTCGGCGTCGCCCACGGCCGCCGCGACGAGCACTTGAGCGATGGCCGCGCGCTGCGCGGCATCGGTGGTGCCGACGATGCCGAAGTCGACGTAGCCGATGCGGCCGTCGCGGGTGACGAGCAGGTTGGCCGGGTGCAGGTCGGCGTGGAAGCGACCGTGCACCAGCACCTGGCGCAGGAAGGCGCGCGCGCCGTGCTCCGCGAGCGCCCGACCGTCGACGCCGGCGCGGGCGACGGCGTCGACGTCGGAGACCGGCCACCCCTCGAGGTACTCCGCCACGAGCACACCGCGGGTGGTATGACGCCAGACCACCCGCGGCACCGCGACCACCGGGTCGTCGGCGAAGTCGCGCGCGATGCGGTCGGCGACGCGGCCCTCGTTCCGGAGGTCGAGCTCGCGCCGCAGGCTGGCCTCGAACTCCTGGATCAGCGCGCGGGGGCGCCAGCGAGCGGTCGCCGGGACGCGCTCGAGGACCCCCGCCCAGCGGCGCGCGAGCGCCAGGTCGGCGGCGACCGCTTCGGCGACGCCGGGGCGCACCACCTTGACCGCCACCGCCGCGCCTGCCGGGAGCGGCGCCCCGACCACCGGGCGATAGGGCGCCCTGAGCGTCGCCTGGTGCACCTGGGCGATCGAAGCCGTGGCGACGGGCTCGGGCTCGAAGTCGCGGAACACGCGCTCGGGCGGCGCGCCCAGCTCGCGTTCGAGGACGGACCGCACCGCATCGATCGGCACCGGAGGCAAACGATCGCGCAGCCGCTCGAGTTCGAACACCGTCTCGGGCGCGAACACGTCGGGGCGCACCGAGGCCAGCTGTCCGAGCTTGACGAAGGCGGGGCCCAGTTCCTCGCACGCGAGCCGCACCTGCCGCGCGACCGCGGCCCTTCGCACGGCCGCCGGACGCAGACCCAGCCCCGCGTCCCACGCCGCGCGCGCGCCGCGCCGGGCCAGCACGGCGGCGACGGCCAGGCCGCGGCGGGGCACGCCCCGTCAGCCTTCGCCGCGCGCGAGCAGCGCGTCCACCGACGCCTGCAGGGACTCCAGACGCCCGCGCACCTCCGCGAGCTCGAAGCGCACGGCCTCGAGCGCGGCTTCGAGCTGGCCGGGCGCCCCGTCGGCGCCTGCGTCCGGCGCGGCCCCGTCGTCGAGCGCCGCCACCAGTCGGTCCTTCTCCGCGTCGACGAGCGCCGCGAGCGCGTCGACGAAGCCGTCGGCGCCGCCGTCGCCCGGGGCGGCCGTCGCGCCGCGCGCCACCGCGCCCTTCCAAGCCACGTCGGCGGCCTCGTGGACCAGCGCCCAGGCCGCCAGCACCTTCAGCAGGTCGCGCGGGAACCCTTCGTCGTTCGCCATGGCCTTCCTCCCTACGTTGCGCTCGTGGGCGATGTCCAACCTAGCACCGGCCCGACGGGCACGGCGCCCCGGGCACCGGGCACGGGTGCGGCTCGGGCGTGGGTGGGCGCACAGCGGGGCATGTGCCCTATTTCACGATGGGTACCCTGGAGGGAATCGACCCGGGCCGCCGACCCCTCGTCCGAACGGAGCCGCCATGCGCCCCCCGACCCACGACCGTCCCCCCGCCGAGGCCCCCCCGCGTCCCTGGCACGCCCTCCACGTCGCCGACGTGCTGGAGGCCGTCGGCAGCGGCCGCGACGGACTCACCGCCGCGGCCGCTGCGCGCCGTCTGGCCGAACACGGCCCCAACCGCCTCCCCGAAGCGCCGCCGACGCCCGCCTGGAAGCGCTTCGCGCGCCAGTTCCACAACGTGCTCATCTACGTCCTCATGGCCGCGGCGGTCGTCACCGGCGCGCTCGGGGACTGGATCGAGACGGGCGTCATCGTCGCGGTCGTCGTGATCAACGCCGTGATCGGCTTCGTCCAGGAGGGCAAGGCCGAGGCGGCGCTCGCCGCGCTGCGCTCGATGCTGGCGCTGCAGGCGGTCGTGCGCCGCGACGGCCAGCGCGCCGCGATCGACGCCGAGGACCTGGTACCGGGCGACGTGGTCCTCGTCGAGTCGGGCGACCGCGTCCCGGCCGACGTGCGGCTGATCGAAGCGCACAACCTGCGCGTCGAGGAGGCGCCGCTCACCGGCGAGTCGGTGCCCGTGGCCAAGGCGCGGGCGCCGGTGGACGAGGACGCCGCGCTGGGCGACCGGACCTCGATGCTCTACGCCGGCACCACCATCGCCTCCGGCGCCGGTGCCGGGGTGGTGGTGGCCACGGCCGGCGCCACCGAGGTGGGGCGCATCGGCGCGCTCGTCGCCGGCGTCACGCAGCTCAAGACGCCGTTCCTGAGCGCCATCGACCGCTTCTCGAAGGTGCTCGCCTACGTGATCCTCGCCTTCGGCGTGGTGCTGTTCGCCTTCGGGGTGCTGGTCCGTGGCTACGCGCTCGACGAGATCTTCCTGACCGTCATCGGCTTCGCCGTCGCCGCGATCCCCGAGGGGTTGCCGGCCGTGATCACGATCATCCTGGCGCTTGGGGTGCAGCGCATGGCGCGGCGCCGAGCGATCGTGCGCCGGCTGCCGGCGGTCGAGACGCTCGGGTCGGTGAACGTCATCTGCTCCGACAAGACCGGCACCCTCACCCGCAACGAGATGACCGTGCGCGGCGTGGTGCTCGCGGGCGGCCGCCTCGACGTGTCCGGCGAAGGCTACGACCCGGTCGGGGACGTGTTGCGCGACGACCGGGACATGGCGGACGACCCGACCCTTCGAGAGCTCGCGCGCGCCGCGGCGCTGACCGCCGAAGCGGAGTTCCGGGCCGCCGATGGGGGCGGCCGCACGCTGAGCGGCGACCCGACCGACGGCGCCGTGGTCGTGCTCGCCGAGAAGCTGGGTCTCGACCGGGCGGCGCTCGCGGGGCTGCACCAAGTGGACCGTCTGCCGTTCGAGTCAGACGCGCGCTACGCCGCGAGCCTGTACGCCGACGGCGCCGCGCAGGTGCTCTACGTCAAGGGCGCCCCCGAGCGCCTCCTCGACCTGTGCGACCGCCAGCGCCGCGGCGACGGCGGCAGCGATCCGCTCGACCGCAGCTACTGGGAGGCCGAAGCGGCCGACCTCGCGGGCGCCGCCTACCGGGTGCTCGCCGTGGCCGTGAAGCGCCCCGAGCACGCCCTCGAGGATCTGACGCGCGCGGACGCCGAGCACGGGCTCGAGCTGCTCGGGCTGGTCGCGATGATCGACCCCCCGCGCGAGGAGGTGGCGGCGTCCGTGGCGCGCTGCCGGCGCGCCGGCATCCGGATCGTGATGATCACCGGCGACCACGCGCTCACCGCACGCGCCATCGCCGGTCAGCTGGGCATCGGCGACGGCGCCCCCGCGATCTCGGGACCCGATCTCGAGGACCTGGACGACGCGGCCTTCGACCGCGTGGTCGCGAGCACCGACGTCTTCGCGCGCGCGAGCCCGGAGCACAAGCTGAAGCTGCTCGAGGCGCTCCAACGCGGCGGCGCGGTGGCGGCGATGACCGGCGACGGCGTCAACGACGCGCCCGCGCTCAAACGCGCCGACGTCGGCATCGCCATGGGGGTCAAGGGCTCGGAGGCGGCCAAGGACGCTTCCGAGATGGTGCTCGCCGACGACGACTTCACCACCATCGCGCGCGCCGTGGAGGAGGGGCGCGCGATCTACGACAACCTCAAGAAGACGATCCTGTTCATCCTCCCGACCAACGGCGCCGAGGCGCTCGTGGTGATGGTCTCGGTGCTGGTCGTGCTCTCCGAGCTTCCGATCACGCCGGTGCAGATCCTGTGGATCAACATGGTCACGGCCGTGACGCTGGCGCTGGCGCTCGCCTTCGAGCCGCCCGAGGCGAACGTGATGCGGCGCCCCCCGCGCGACCGCGACGAACCGATCCTGTCGCGGTACCTCGTCTGGCGGCTCGGGTACGTGTCGGCGGTGATGGGGAGCCTGACGCTCTGGGCGTTCTTCGCGCTCTACTCCGCCACCGGCGACCTGGCGCTCGCGCGCGCGGTGGCCGTCAACGTGCTCGTCGCCGGCGAGGCGGCGTACCTGATCAGCACCCGCTTCCTGATCGCCTCCGCGCTGTCGCGATCGCGCTTCTTCGCGAACCCGGCCGTGTTCGTGGCGATCGGCCTGCTGGCGCTGGTGCAGGCGGGGTTCACCTACCTGCCCCCCATGCAGCGGTGGTTCGGCGTGGCCGGGCTCGATGCGGGCCACTGGGGTCTGGTGGCCGCCGCCGGTCTGACCGTGTTCGTCGTCGTGGAGCTCGAGAAGGCGGCGGTCCGCTGGTGGGTGGGGCGGTCGGCGGCGCGATGGGCGGCGCGGCAGCGGACCGCCTGAGCCAGGGCCGCAACGACGGCCGGCCCCCGGTGGGGGCCGGCCGTCACGGGCAGAGCTCGAGGACCGGCGCGCCGGCGAAGACCTCGTCGACCAGCGCGAAGAGCGCGGGGTCGCGCTGCGCGAGCAGCGCACGGGTCGCGATGTCGCCATGGCTGGCGTCGTTGGCGCCGTTGACCTCGAAGTAGCTCTGGACCCCCTCGGCCCAGTACTCGAGCGCATCGGTCGCGGCATAGGTGCCGCTCCAGGTGCCGGCCGCGAGCGCCGCGGCGTACGCGACGTCCAGGTCTGGGCGGAAGGTCGAGTCCACCGCCGCGACCCCCTGCTCGTGGACCGTGTGCGCGAACTCGTGCACCAGGATGCTCTCCCCCGCGTAGACGTCGCCCGGCGCGCACAGCAGGTTCTCCTCGGCCGCCGAGGTCAGCGGGCGCGCCAGGGTGGCGGCCACGCCGCGCGTGCGCGTGTCCCAATCGCCCTCGTCCAGCGGGAAGGCTTCGTTCAGGTCGGCGTGCTCGGGCAGGTCGGTCGTCACCTGGCCGACCCCGATCACGCCGACGCGCACCCGGGCGTCCTGGATCGCAGCCACCGCGTCGTCGCGCACCGGCGCGAGCATCGCGGCGACGAGCACCTGCGCGCGTTGGAGCGCTTCGTCGGGCACCTCGTCCGAGGCGACGATCGCCACCCCGTCGGCGACGCAGTACTTGGTGTAGAAGGCGTCGAGGTCGAGCCCGGTCGGCAGCGCCGGCGCGTCGGGGCAGGCGGCGTCCAGGACGACCGGGCTTTCCCCGGTGGGCGCGCCGCCGCTGGGCGCACCACAGGCGGCGAGCAGCGAGCACGAGGCGAGGGCAAGCAGGCGGCGGAGCTGGATCACGAGGGACCTCCGGCGTGGTGAGGGACGGTGCGCGTGGGCGTGCCCGCACCGTACCGCGCGCTACCCCTCGCGCAGATGGGCATGGTCGTTGAGGGTCACGATCGTCGTGCGCCCCGCCTCGAAGCGGAGCACGGAGATGCCGGTGTTCGCGATCTGGAGGCGCCAGCCCCTTCCCTTGGGATGGCCCAGCACGCCGTGGAGCGCGGTGTTGATGGTGCCCGAGTGGGCGAACGCGATCACCCGACCCGCCGCCGGCAGGTCGGCGCGGAAGTCGGCGACCCGCGCGGCCAGGTCGTCGAACGACTCGCCGCCCGAGATCCGGCGCCGCTGCCGATCGGCGCGCCAGTGGGCCGCCGCCTCCGCCAACGCGCCCTTCGCGAGGTCGGCCCAGGTCGCCCCGTCGAAGGCGCCGTAGTTCAGTTCCCGCAGGCGTGGGTCGAGCTCCACGTCGGCATCGGGCAGCGCGAGCGCCGCGGTGGTCCGGGCGCGATCGAGGTCGGAGGACACGACGCGGTCGAAGGCGATCCCGGCCAGGCGCGGCGCCAAACGCTCGGCCTGGGCGCGACCGGCCGCGTTCAGCGGCGGGTCGGACCACCCTTGGATGCGCTCCGCGAGGTTCCAGTCGGTGACGCCGTGGCGGACGAGCCAGAGTTCCAGCATCCGCCCAGCATCGCACCCTGGCGCCCGGGCGCGGACCCCACGCACGGACCCCACGCGCGGACCCCACGGGCGGCAGGGTAGCGTGGCGCCACCCCCACCGCCGCCGCTTCGGCGCCGAGGAGACCGCCATGGACCGACCGCACCTCGACCCGTTCCCGCGTGCCCGCCAGTCGCTGCACTGGGCCATCACCGCGCTGATCCTGACGATGATCCCGACCGGCCTGATCATGGCGCGGACGCTCGACGACGGCCTGCGCCTCGGCCTGTACCAGGCGCATCTGGTCGTCGGCTGGACCGTGGTCGCGCTGGTGCTCGTCCGGCTGGTGCTCAAGGTGCGCCGCCCCGTCCCGACGCCGCCCGGGCTCGCCCCGTGGAACGTGCGCCTGCACGGCGCGGTGCAGTGGACCATCGCGGTGTTCCCCCTGCTGCTCGCGCTCTCCGGCATGGGGGCCATCCTCCAGAACGACCTGACGCCCGTGTTGCAGGCGGGCGAGGCCCCACCGGCGACCCTGGCCGTCACCCAATCGCGAGATGGACACATGGTCGGGGCGTACGCCTTCACGGCGCTCCTGCTCGTGCACGTCGCGGGCGTCGTGCGCTACCAGACGACCCGTGGGAACGTCATGGCGCGGATGCGGATCGGACGCGACCGGGGTTAGCGAACCCGCGCGATGTGTCCGATGCGCGGAGGCGGACCGGTGGAAGCCCCATGATGCATCGAGGACCCACGAAGGCCCCTCCGCGTCGCCGGCGCGTTCGTCTCCGGTCGCTCCCCGGAAGGGGGACCCCATGCTCATGACCATCGCGATCGTCCTGCTCGTCCTCTGGTTGCTCGGTCTCGTCACCGGCACCACGCTCGGCGGCTTCATCTACATCCTGCTCGTCGTCGCCGTCGTCTTGTTCCTCGTGCGCTTGCTGACCGGCCGCAAGGTCGTCTGAACCGAAGCTGCTCCTCGGGCGGCCGCTGACGCCGCGCACGTGAGCCGCGGTGGCGGTCGTGGTATGGGTATCCGACCCCGCGACCGCGCCCCGGGAAAGGTCCCGTGCCGGCGACGCCCCTGCCCCGAGGAGCCGCCCGATGACCCAGCCGCTCGACCGCGCGAAGATCCTCGCCACCTTCGACCTCACCGATGGCGACCTCGAGCTCGTCCGCGAGGCCGGCACCCACCTCGTGCCCCACGTCGAGGACTTCGTGCGCGACTGGTACGTCTGGCTGCGCGGGCACGAGGAGTTCGAGACCTTCTTCGGCGACGCCGACGAACTGCTCGCGCACGTGCAACGGCACCAAGCGCGCCACTGGACGACCTTCCTTTCCGGGGTCGTCGACGACGGCTACATCGCCGCGCGCCGCCACGTGGGCGCGGTGCACGGTCGCATCGACCTGCCCAACCTCATCTACCTCTCGGGCATGTTCATGTCCGACCGGCTGCTGCAAGAGCGGTTGGCGGCCGTGCGACCCCGGCCGGAGCGGCTCGAGGCGATGGCGGCGGCGATCGAGAAGCTGATCTTCCTCGACACCCACCTGGTGCTCGAGCAGATCCACGCCACCCAGAAGCGGGCGGCCGAGGACGCCGCCGAGGACAACGCCCGCCTCGAAGCGCGCAGCGAAGCGCTCCTGGAGCAGGCGACGCCGGTCACGCCGATCTGGGAAGGCATCCTGCTGCTGCCGCTGATCGGCGTGCTGGACTCGAGCCGGACGCAGGAGATCATGACCAAGACGCTGTCGATGATCTCCGAGACCCGCACCAAGGTCTTCATGCTCGACATCAGCGGCGTCCGGACGGTCGACACCGCGGTCGCGAACCAGTTGGTCAAGATCACCCAGGCGACCCGCCTGATGGGTTGTGAGGCGATCGTCTCGGGCATCTCGCCCGAGATCGCCTTCACCATGGTGGAGCTCGGCGTCGGCATCGGCCAGATCCGCACCACGGCCACCCTCCGCGACGCCTTCGAGATCGCCCTCACCCTCGTCGGCGACGCCGAGCGGCTCGGGGCCCGCGGCGCCGCCGCCGCCACCCGCTGAAGGACGCAGCGATGGCCGGCGCGCGCGAGACCTGGTCGGGGGGCGTGGGGCCCACCATCACGCGGGTGGGCGACGCGCTGATCGTCGCCTTGCCGCGCGAACTCGACGACGACGCCCTGGGCGCGCTGCGGGGCCGCGCGCTCGAGCAGGTGCGGCACGCCGGCGTCCGGGCGGTCGTGTTCGAGGCCTCGGGCCTCGACGTCGTCGATGCGCACGAGTTCGGCGCGTTGGCGTCCGTCGCGCGCGCCACCGCCTGGCTCGGCGTGCGCCCCATGCTGGTGGGGTTGTCCGCCGGCCTCGTGCGCTACCTCGTCGATGCCGACCTGGACACGAGCGCCTTCGAGGCGTTCGGAACCCTCGACGACGCGCTCGGGGCGCTCGCCGCCGAGTCCGCCTCGGGGTCCGCAGCGCCCGAGGCGCCGCTGGAGCCCGGCGGGTGATCGCCGCGGACGCCGAACGCTTCGAGATCGCGCGCCCGCTCGACCTGCAGCTCGCGGTGCTGCGGAGCCAGCGCTCGGCGCTGCTGCGCGGCGCCTCGGACCTGGAGCGTTCGGTGGTGGCGACGATCGTGAGCGAGCTCGGCTCGAACATGCTCAAGTACGCCGTGCGCGGCACCCTCGAGCTCGAGCGTCTGCGCTCGGGCGACGGACCGGGCGTCCAGATCACCGCGCGCGACGCCGGCCCGGGCATCGCCGACGTCGCGCTGGCGCTCACCGACCACTACAGCAGCGGCCGCACGCTCGGCCTCGGGCTGCCCGGCGTGCGGCGGATGGCCGACGAGCTCGAGATCGTCGCCACCCCCGGTGGCGGCACGACGGTCCACGTGCGCAAGCGCTGGACGGGGCCGTCGCGCGAGAGCGAGCGCGACGTCGCCGAACCGCCGCTCACGGGGGCGGGCGCGGGCTGGTCGGCGGCCGCGGTGCTGCGCCCACGCCCCGGCCAGCGCCTGGGCGGCGACCACGTCGCGATCGTCGACCGAGGCGATCGCGTGCTGATCGGGATCTTCGACGCCAGCGGCCACGGCCCGGCGGCGCACGCGCTCGGCCGCGAGCTCGTGGCGCGGCTGCGCGAGCGCTTCGCCACCGCGACCGAGCCGGACGACGTCGCCGCGCTGGCGCACGCCCTCCACGAGCAGTGCGTCGGCACCATCGGCGCCGCCGTCGGCCTCGCGGTCCTCGACCCCGAGCGCGACGAGTTCCGCTACCTCGCGGTGGGCAACGTGCGCGCCGCGGTCGTCGGCAGGCACCGCTTCGTCGGGGTGTCGCGCGACGGCGTGCTGGGCCGCCGTTGGCCCACGCCGTTCGTGCAGCGCGCCCCGCTCCAGCCGGGCGACCTGCTGCTCCTGTGGACCGATGGACTCCCGAGCGCGTTGGTCGGATCCGTGGCGGCCGCTGCGCGCCCGAGCACCGTGGGCGCGGTCGCCCCCGCCGCCCTGGCGGAGCGCTTGATCGCGGCGCACGCCAAGCCGCTCGACGACGCCGCCTGCCTGGTGGCGCGGTGGCGGCCGTGAACGCCGGCGGATCGAGCGCCGGCGCCGCCGTCCAACTGGGCGGCCTGACGATCGCCCAGGACGGACGGGCGCGGATGCGGCGCAAGGCCTTCGACGTGGTGTCGGCGCTCGGCGCCGGCCGCGACCTGGCGACCCGGATCGCCGGCGAGGTCTCGGACGTCGCCCGCTGGCTGGAACGGCACGCGCACGCGGGGCGCGTCGACCTGCTGCTCGAGCGCGCCGTGGCCGGCCCCGAGATCGCGTTCGCCTTCGCGTGGGACGCGCACGAGGCCGATGTCGGCGAACGTCCGCCCGCCGCGCTGACGCCGGCGCCCGCGGCCGGGCCGGGGGCCCGTCGACTGAACTACGCCCTGCGCGTCCAGGAGATCGCGATCGACGCCGTGGAGCGAGCGCGCGCGCTCCTGGAGGCGCACTCGCGCGAGGAGCTCTTCGCGCGCCTCGAGGCGAGCCACGAGGCGCTGCGCCGCACGACCGACCAGGCGCGCGAGGCCGGCGAGGCCAAGGCGCGCTTCCTGGCGAACATGAGCCACGAGATCCGCACCCCCATGAACGCGATCCTGGGGATGAACCGGCGCGCGCTCGCCACCGACCTCAGCCGCGAGCAGCGCGACTACCTGGAGAAGATCGAGGCGTCGTCGCGCCACCTGCTCGCGATCATCGACGACGTGCTCGACTACTCCAAGCTCGAGGCCGGCAAGGTGGCGCTGCAGCCCGAGGCGCTGTCGGTCGCCGACGTGCTCGACGACGTCGCGACGCTCGTGGGGGGCGCCTGCGCCGCCAAGGGGCTCGGCCTGACGCTCGACGTCGCCGACGACGTGCCCGACGTGGTCGAGGGCGACGCGCTGCGGCTTCGCCAGGTGCTCGTGAACCTGGCGAGCAACGCCGTGAAGTTCACCGAGGCCGGCGAGGTCGCCATTACCGTGCGGCGCCGCGAGGCGCCGGCCGACGCGGTCGCCCTGCGCTTCGCGGTGCGCGACACCGGCATCGGCCTCACGACCGACCAGCGCCGCGGCCTCTTCTCGAGCTTCACGCAGGCGGACGCGACCATCACGCGGCGCTTCGGCGGCACCGGGCTCGGGTTGGCGATCAGCAAGAGTCTGGTGCAGTTGATGCAAGGCGAGATCGGCGTCGACAGCCGCCCGGGCGCCGGGTCGACCTTCTGGTTCACGGCGCGCTTCGGGCACCTCGACCAGGCGACGGTGCCGGCGGAGCGGCAGCGGGCACCGGGGCGCGTGGCGCCGGCGTCCGCCCCCGCGTTCGATCCGGTGTCCAAGGTGCTGGTGGTCGAGGACAACGCGCTCAACCAGGAGGTGGCCGTCGCGCTGCTCCAGGAGGTGGGGCTGACGCCGGACGTGGTGGGCGATGGGCGACAGGCGCTCGAGGCGCTGCGCCGCCAGCGCTACGCGCTCGTCTTGATGGACGTCCAGATGCCGGTGATGGACGGGCTCAGCGCCACCCGCGAGCTGCGCCGCGACCCCACGCTGCGGGCGGTCCCGGTGCTCGCCATGACGGCCAACGCGCTGCCCGGCGACCGCGAGGCCTACCTCGCCGCAGGCATGGACGACGTGGTGACCAAGCCCATCGAACCCGAGGAGCTGTGGCGGGCGCTCCAGGCGTGGCTGCCGGAGCGGGACGAGGGCGCTGCACCCGTCGCCCGGGACGGCCGCCCGTCGCAGGCGCCGGCGCCCGTCGGCGCGGCGTCGGGGGCGCACGCGACCCCGACGTCGGCCCCGGACGCCGACGCGCTCCTGCCTCGCGACGTCGCGGGCCTCGACATCGACCGCGGGCTGCGCTTCACCCGCGGCCGCGCCGACCTCTACCTCGACTTCCTGCGCCGCTTCCTCGACGATCAACGCGGGGTGCCCGCGCGCATCGCCGATGCCCTGGCCGTCGGCGAGGCGCCCGCCGCCGAGCGCGCCGCGCACACGCTGCGCGGGCTGGCGGCCTGCCTCGGGGCCGGCCCCCTGGCCGACGCCGCGGAAGGGCTCGAGAGCGCGCTGAGGACGGGCGCCGCGTCGCGGGCGGTGACCGATGCCGCCGACGTGCTCGCCGACGAGCACCGCGCCCTGTTCGCCGCGCTCGAGCCCCTCCGCGCGCAGCCGTCCGAGTAAGCCGCCACCCCGGACGTATGGTGGGGGGCGAAGCCCACCGTTCCACCGACTCCCGGAAGGAGCACCTCATGAGCGTCCAGCACCGCCGCCTCGGCAAGCACGGCGTCCTCGTCAGCAACCTGTGCCTCGGCACCATGAACTTCGGCTGGCAGACCGGTCGCGACGAGTCGTTCGCGATCATGGACCGGGCCCTCGAGCTCGGCATCAACTTCTTCGACACCGCCGACGTCTACGGCGGGCCCGACCAGCGCGGCCTCACCGAATCCCTGGTGGGCGAATGGTTCGCCCAGGGCGACGGCCGCCGCGACGCGGTGGTGCTCGCCACCAAGGTCTACAACCCGACCGAGGCCGGTCGCCGCCCGGAGCCCAACAGCGACGGCCGCAGCCTCTCGGCCTACAAGATCCGCAAGCACGCCGAGGGGAGCCTGCGGCGCTTGCAGACCGACCACATCGACCTGTACCAGATGCACCACGTCGACCGCGAATGCCCCTGGGACGAGATCTGGCAAGCCTTCGACGCGCTGGTGCAGCAGGGCAAGGTCGTCTACGTGGGCTCGTCGAACTTCGCCGGCTGGGACATCGCCACCGCCTGCCAGGAGGCCGATCGCCGCGGCCGCATGGGGCTCGTGAGCGAGCAGAGCATCTACCACCTCGACAACCGCATGGTCGAGCTCGAGGTGATCCCCGCCAGCCGCCATTACGGCCTCGGCCTGATCCCCTGGAGCCCCTTGGGTGGCGGGCTACTGGGCGGCGTCCTCGGCAAGCTCGAGGAGGGCCGGCGCGTGTCGGACGGGATCAAGAAGCAGGTCGAGGCGAAGCGGACCCAGCTCGAGCGCTACGAGGCGCTGTGCCACGAGATGGGCGAGGAGCCGGCCACCGTGGCGCTCGCGTGGCTGCTGCACCAGCCCGTCGTCACGGCCCCGATCATCGGCCCGCGCACGCTCGACCAGCTCGAGAGCGCGGTCCGCGCGACGGCCCTGACGCTCGACGAACAGGTGCTCGCGCAGCTCGACGCCATCTTCCCCGGCCCCGGGGGTGAGGCGCCGCAGGCCTACGCCTGGTGACGGCGATGAGCGAAGCACCGACCGCCGAAGGCCACGCGCGCGCCCTGGAGGTGGTGCGCGCGTGCGCGACCGACCGCGGCTTCCTCGCCTCGCCCACCGAGCGCGCCAACTACCGGCGGGTCTGGGGGCGCGACGGCGCGATCATCGGCCTGGCCGCGCTCCTCAGCGGCGAAGAGGACCTGATCGAGGCCGGACGCGCCACCCTGCGGACGCTCGCGCGCTACCAGGGACCGCACGGCGAGATCCCGAGCAACGTCGACCCCGTCACCGAACGCGTCTCGTACGGGGGGACCGCCGGTCGCGTGGACGCCGGCCTGTGGTTCGCGATCGCGAGCGCCGAGTACTGGCGCCGGACCGGCGACGAGGTCCTCTTGGGCGACCTGGTCGAGCCGCTCGAGCGGCTGCGGGCGCTGTTGGGGGCGTGGGAGTTCAACGCCCGTGGGCTGCTGTACGTCCCCCCCACGGGCGACTGGGCCGACGAGTACATCCAGAGCGGCTACGTGCTGTACGACCAGCTGCTGTACCTGCAGGCGCAACGCGGCTTCGCAGCGCTCCACCGCGAGCTGCACGGCGGCGAGGACCACGCGCTGCTCGAACGCACCGCGCGCCTGCGCCACCTGCTGCGCGCCAACTACTGGTTCGACGACGGCGAAGCCGAGGGCGACGAGGCCGCCGAGGACGTCTACCACCCCGTCCTGTACGCGAAGGGGCGCGCGGCGGCCGAGCACTGCCGCGGCAAGTACTGGATGCCGTACTTCTCGCCGCTCGGGTACGGGACCCGCTTCGACGGCATGGCGAACGCCCTGGCCACGCTGTTCGGCGTCGCGGACGAGGAACGCGCGCGCGCCGTGGACGCCTACGTGACCGACCAGCTCGTCGATCCCGACGTGGACCTGCTGCCGGCCTTCGATCCGGTGATCACGCCCAAGGACGAGTTCTGGGACGACCTGCAGATGTCGTTCTCGCACACCTTCAAGAACGAGCCGTACGCCTACCACAACGGCGGCCTGTGGCCCTTGGTGACGGCGTTCTACGCCGCCGGGCTGGCACGCCGCGGCGACCTCGAGGGCGCCCGCCGGTACCGCGACGGCGTCCACGCCGCGAACCGGCGGGCGCGCGACGGCGAGCCCTGGTCCTTCTCCGAGTTCCTGCACGGACGCAGCCACGAGCCCGGCGGGACCTGGCCGATGGGTTGGAGCGCCGCGGCGGCCGTGATCGCCGACGCATCCGTCGAGGGCGCCCACCTGTTCGACGGCGCGGACGACGCGTCCTGAGCGGTCCCGGCAGCGACGGCCGCCCTAAACCCGACCTGCGCGTGGGACATTCCCGCGTGGCGCTCGGCTCGTGCGGCGGGTCAACCTGAGGCATGGCCAACGCCTGCCGGAGGAACCCGCCCCATGCCTAAGCACTCGCTCGACCTGTTGTTGCTCCACGCACCCAGCGTCTACGACTTCCGCGAGAAATCCATCCTCTACGGCCCGGTCAGCGACATGGTGCCGTCGTCGGTGATGTTCGAGCTCTACCCCATCGGCTTCCTGACCATGGCCGGCTACCTCGAGGAGCGCGGCATGCGCGTGCGCATCGCCAACCTGGCGCTGCGCATGCTCCAGGACAAACGCTTCGACGTACCCCGCTTCCTCGCCAAGCAGAAGCCGCGCCTGATCGGCATCGACCTGCACTGGATGCCGCACTGCCACGGCGCGATCGAGGTCGCCCGCATCGCCAAACAGGTGCACCCCGACGTGCCGGTGATCCTGGGCGGCCTCTCGTCCACCTACTTCCACGAGGACCTGTTGCGCACGTACCCCGAGATCGACTTCGTGCTGCGCGGCGACAGCACCGAGCCGCCGCTCCACCAGCTGTTGCAGGCGCTCGAGACCGGCGCGCCGCTCGAGGACATCCCCAACCTCAGCTGGCGCGACGCCGACGGCACCGTGCGCGCGAACCCGCTCACGTACATCCCGGAGTCGCTCGACTATGTCGACGTGCGCCCGGAGCTGCTGATCCAGATGGCGATGCGCCACCGCGACCTCGCGAGCGTGCTGCCCTTCAACGGCTGGTTGCGGCACCCGACCACCATGGTGCTGCCGCTCAAGGGCTGTGCCTACGAATGCGTGACGTGCGGCAGCTCGGCCACCACGTGCGGGCACCTGACCAAGCGGAAGAAGCCCGTCTACCGCAGCCCCGAGAGCCTCGCGAAGAACCTGGCCGCGATCAGCCGCCTCTCCAAGGGCACCATCGTCATCCCGGGCGACCTGCTGCAGGGCGGCCGAACCTACGCGACCGAGGTGATCGACGCGATCGCCGCCAAGAACGTCAAGAACGACATCATGTTCGAGTTCTTCGACGTGCCGCCCATCGAGTTCCTGCGCCACATCGACGCCAAGCTCCCCACCTGGAGCTTCGAGGTGAGCCCCGAGAGCCACGACCGCACCGTGCGGCACGCGATGGAGGGGCAGGCGGGCTACGAGAACGCGGAGATGGAGGAGCTGCTGCGCGAGGCGCTGAAGCTGCGCTGCACGCGCATCGACGTCTTCTACATGATCGGGCTGCAGCACCAGACCTACGAGTCGGTCATGGAGACGATCGACTACTGCGAGCACCTGTTCTCCTTCGGCGACAAGCGGCTGCAGGCCTTCATCTCCCCCATGGGGCCCTTCCTGGACCCCGGCAGCCAGATCTTCGAGCACCCCGAGCGCTTCGGGTACACCAAGCTCGCGCACACCGTCGAGGAGCACCGGCAATTGCTGGTGCAGCCGAGCTGGGAGCACATCCTGAACTACGAGACGCAGTGGATGACGCGCGCGCAGCTGGTCGACGCCACCTACGACGCCGCCGAGCGCCTCAACGAGCTCAAGCGCCGCTACGGCTACATCAGCGAGAAACGCGCCGACGCGGTCGCGGCGGGGATCGAGGGTGCCCGGGCCCTGCGCGTGCGGCTGAACGCCGCGATGGCCGACGGCGCCGATGGCTTGGCCGACCCCGAGCTTCGCGGCGAGATCGCGCGCTTCAGCGAGTCGACCGTGAGCGACAAGCAGGAGCTCTTCTGGCAGCGGCACCTGTTCAGCTTCGACCTGGGCGCGATCGCGCGGACGGCGTTGGGCTTCCTCAGGGCCTGACGACGACGCGCTCCCCGGCTCTCCGCGCTGCGTCAGGTGGCGCCGTCGTCGCCCGCGAAGCGCAGCGCGGTCGCGATGAGCCCCACGACGAAGCCGATCTCGCCGACGTTCGCGACGGGCGGCGCGTACGTGCCCCACGCGGGCCCGCCGGCCGCGGCGACGAACATGGCGCCGGCGGCGACGGCCAACCAGGGCCATCGGCGCCGGACCCACAGCGCGATCCCGACCCACAGCACCACCACGACCATCACGATCGCGACCACCGGACCCGGACCGACCCGGTGGACCTCCGACTCCGGCCCGCAGAAGTAGGCCGGACCGAGGCTCGCGGTGTAGCGGATGGCGTCGCCGATGCAGCCGAGCTTCAGCTCGACGGCCGGGAACGGACCGACCGCACCGAACAGCACCCCGATCGCGTAGGGCACGTCGACCACGAAGAGGGCGACGGCGACGGCCCCGAAGCCGAGTCCGGCCCACCGGGTGCGCGCCCAGCGGAGCCCGGCCGCGCGCGCCATCGCCAGCGCCGCGAGGACGAAGAGCGGCAGCATCGTCCAGTGCCAGGCGAGCGCCGGGACGCTCAGGCCGTAGAGGAGCGGTCCCTCGCCGAGGAAGCGCCCGATGCCGATGCGCAGGTTGTCGTACCAGAGCAGCGTCGCGGGAACGAGCACGAGCGTGAGGGCCACCGGCCGGCCGGCGCGCTCCCAAGCGCGGGACCCCCAGGACCAGACGAGCGCGTGGACGGCGGCGAAGACGAGGTAGAGCGCGCTGATCATGCGGTCGAGCGTACCCGGCGGCTTGCAGCGCACGCGAACCAGTGGGTGGCGCTCCTGCTCGAGGTCGACATCGCGGGCGTGGACGAAGACGTACACCGTTCCGAACCCCAGGGTTGCCCCGTCCAACCCTTCTCGGGGTGACGGGGAGGCGTCGGTCGCGGGCGCTCACACGAACCTTGCAAATCGAAAGTCGGACTTTTGATTTGCAAGGTTACTCCTAATGCGCGCGGAGGTGCTCGCCCCTCCGTCGTGACCCGACGATGGAGCCGCTCGTTCAGCGCGGGCGCGCGAACACCTGGGCCCAGTAGCGGCCGGACTCGCCCGCACCGAACTCCGTGAACCCCGGTCGCATCAGGTTCGCGCAGTGACCGTCGCTGCCGAGCCACCCGGCCATCACCGCCTCCACCGACGGGTAGCCCGCGGCGACGTTCTCGCCCCAGGCCGCGGAGTCGTAGCCGGTACGCGCGATCCGCTCCCCCGGGTCGCTGTCGTCGCCGCCGGTGTGGCTCATGACCCCGCGAGCGTGCATGTCGGCGGCATGGTCCTGCGCGGCCGCGGTGAGGCGGGCCTCGAAGGTGAGCGGGTGCGTGGGGGCGAAGGCGCCCTCGGCGCCGCAGAGCCTGCCCTCGAGGCGCACGGCGTTCACCAGGGCGAGCATCTGCGCGGCGACGCCGTCGGGCACCGGATCGGAGGGCGTCGGGGCGGCCCCCAGCGGCGGGTTCGGTCCGGCGACGCCGCACGCGCTCAGCACCAAGCACACGGCCAGGATCGACGCGAGCCGCGGGAGGGGGAAGGGATGCGCCATGGCGTCCACGCTAGCCGAGCGCTTCGGCGCCCTCCGTGAGGCGCACCCCATCCGGCGGCCCGGCCCCGCTACACCACCTCGCTCCCCCGCCGCGGCGCGCCGCGCGCGAAGGCGACCCCCGCGGCCGCGAAGGCGAGCGCGGCGACGCCGAAGAGCGCCCGGTCGCCGAGGGCGTCCATCGCGGCGCCGGCGACGCCGGGCGCGACGATCGCGGCGCTGGACCCCACCAGGTAGTAGAGGCCCGTGAAGACACCGACGCGGGCGCGGCCACCCAGGTCGGCCACCAACGGGTAGGCGGGCACGAGGAGCAGCGCCCAACCGGCGCCGAAGCCGGCCAGCACGGCCATCAGCGCGGGGCCGTCGCCGAGCGTGCCGGCGACCGGGAGGAGCAGCACCAGCGCCACCGCCCCGGCGCGCATCGCCACCCCCTCGCCCACCCGGCGCGCCAGGGCGCCGGCGGGCAGCGCCGCCGCGACGAAGGCCGCGCTGGCGACGCCCAGGAGCGTGCCGGCGCGCCCCGCCCCCACCCCCAACGCGTCGGTGGCGAAAGCGCTGAACTGCGCCTCGACCGCGGCGAAGCCGAAGAAGGCGAAGAACAGCCCGACCAGGAGCGGGTGCGCACCGGCCGGCGCGCCGCGCCAGGCCCCGCGCAGATCGCGGGCCAGGGTCGTCGGCGCCGGCGCATCCGCCGCCACCGCACCGTCCTCGACGAAGGGCGGGTGCCGGAGGCTGCTCGCGACCACCACCGCCAGGGCCACGAGCGCCAGCGCGGCCGCGGCCGCGAAGGGCACCGCGGCGAAGGGCAGGCCGGGCGCTCGCTCCGCGAGCGGCGCCAACCCGACCAAGGCGAGGACGCCCCCCACCGCGCCCATCAGGGTGATCGCGCCGTTGGCCAGCGGGCGCGCCTCGGGGGCCACGTGGTCGGGCATCAGCGCCACGAGCGGGGCCCGGTACGCGGTGATCGCGAGCAGGAAGAGGACGTCGACCGCGATCAAAGTCCACAGCGCCGCCGTCGCCCACGGCAGGGCCGCGAAGGCGAGGGCCGTGAGCGGCACGCCGGCGAGCAGGAACGGGAGGCGCCGCCCCCAGCGGCCGCGGACGCGATCGGACCAGGCGCCCACCACGGGGATCAGCAGCACCGCGACCACGTTGTCGAGCCCCATGATCGCGCCGCGCGCGGCCCGGCTCTCGAGGAAGGTGCCCAGCAAGAGCGGCATGAAGACGTTGTAGAGGCTCCAGATCGCGGCGAGCGCCAGCGACCCGGTGGCGATGCCCAGGACGCGTCGCCACGGCACCGGGCGCGCTGAGGTCGTCGGGGCCGGTGGACGCACGCCATCGATGCTACGCCGGGGTCGCAGGTCGCAGGTCGCGGGTCGCGGTGTCCGGGGTTCCGCCGCGTCCCGAGACCCTCGCGTCCTCATGCGTTTATCATCTGCGGCGGACGCGAACACCGGCGCCATGGCGCCGGCCGGACGCGGGGAGGGGACCCACCATGAAGGACCATCTGGAACGCTTCTTCGGACTCCGCGCGCTCGGCACGAACGTGCGCGTGGAGGCCATCGCCGGCCTGACCACCTTCTTGACGATGGCCTACATCATCGTCGTGAACCCGCTCATCCTGGGCGACGCCGGGGTGCCGCTCGACGGCGCGCTGTTCGCGACCGTCCTGGTGGCCGGCCTGTCGAGCATCTTCATGGGGCTCTACGCCAACCTGCCCGTGGCGCTGGCGCCGGGCATGGGGCTCAACGCCTTCTTCGCCTACACGCTCGTGCTCGGCATGGGGCTCTCCTGGCAGACCGCGCTCGCGGCGGTCTTCCTGTCGGGCGTGGTCTTCGTCGTGCTCTCGCTGCCGGGCCTGAACGTGCGCGAGGCGATCGTCCGCGCCGTGCCCACCGGGGTGCGGATCGGGGTGGCGGCCGGCATCGGCCTCTTCCTGGCGCTCATCGGCATGATCAACGCCGGCGTGATCGTCGCCTCGCCGGCCACGACCGTCGCCTTCGGCGGCTTCTCGGCGACCTTCGTGCTGTTCTTCGTCGGCCTCGTGCTCGCCGCGTTCCTGATGATCCGCAAGGTGCCCGGCGCCCTCATCCTCTCGATCCTCGCGACCTCGGCGCTCACGCTGTTGTTCCAGTCGATCGGTTGGGTCGAGAGCCAGGTCTTCCTGCCGAGCGCTCTGGTGGCGTGGCCCTCGCTCGAGACCGTGTTCGCGCTCGACTTCGGCGGCCTGCTCTCGGCGAGCCTGATCGCCCCCGTCTTCGCGCTGCTGTTCACCGACCTGTTCGATTCGATCTCGACCTTCGTGGGCGTGACCAAGGTCGCCGGCCTCACCGATGCGGAGGGCCACCCCAAGAACGCCGGCAAGGCGCTCCTGGTCGACGGCGTCTCGACGACGATCTCGGGCCTGCTCGGCACCTCGCCGGGCACCGCCTACATCGAGTCGGCGGCGGGCGTCGAGGCGGGCGGCCGCTCGGGGCTCACCGCGGTCGTGGCCGGGCTGCTGTTCCTGCCCTTCATGTTCTTCTCGCCGCTGCTGGGGCTCATCCCATCGGTCGCGACGGCGCCGATCTTGGTCCTGGTGGGGCTGTTCATGATGAGCACCCTCAGGGGCGTCGACTGGAACGACTACGAGGTGGTCGTGCCGGCCTTCGTGGCGATGGTGGCGATCCCGTTCACGTACTCGATCAGCGAGGGGATCGTCTTCGGCTTCCTCACCCACGTGGTGCTGCAGGTCTTGACCGGCAAGGCCGCGAAGATGTCGCTGACGCTCTGGGTGATCTTCGCGCTCTCGATCGCGATGCTCGTGTTCTGACGGCCGCGGTGGGATGATCGCGCATGCCCACCATGTTCGAGCGCCTGTCCCGCCTCGCCGCCCTCGACGCCGTCTCCGGTCAGGAACAGCCGGTGGTCGCCTACCTGAAGGGCGCCCTCGACGGCGTCGCCGACGAGCTGCACGTCGACGCGGTCGGCAACCTGTACGCCGTGCGCCGCGGGGCCCGGCCGGGCCCGACCGTGCTGATCGCGGCGCACACCGACGAGATCGGCCTGATCGTCAAGGCGGTCGAGCCGGACGGCTTCCTGCGCTTCGACAAGATCGGCGGCGTGCTCGACAACCTGCTGGCCGCCCGCATGGTGCGCGTGCGCGGCCACGTGGGCGTGATCGGCATGCGCGCGGGCCACTTCCAGTCCGCCGAGGAGCGCGGCCGCGTGCCGTCGCCCGCGAACATGTACGTCGACGTCGGCGCCCGGTCCGCCGCGGAGGTCGCGGCCATGGGCATCGGCGTGGGCGACGCGATCGCCTTCAAAAGCGACCTGGTCGCCTTCGGGCACGAGGCGCCGCTGGTGGCCGGCAAGGCGATCGACAACCGCCTCGGGTGCGCGGTCGCCTGGGCGCTCCTCGAGGCGGGCGCTCCGCCCGCCGGCGCGCTGGTGGTCGCCTTCACGAGCCAGGAGGAGGTCGGCCTCAAGGGCGCCGGCGTGGCGGGCGAGCGCTGGCGGCCCGACCTGGCCATCGCGGTCGACACCATGCCGAGCGGCGACACCCCGGACATGAGCCTCACGCGCGACCTCAACGTGCGGATCGGCGCGGGGCCGGTGCTGCAGGTGCTGGCCGGGCAGGCGGGCAAAGGTTTCCTGGTGCACCCGGCGGTGGCGCGCTTCCTGCGCGGCCTCGCGGCCTCCGAAGGGGTGCCGCTCCAGGTCGCCACCTTCACCGGCGGCAACAACGACGCCGCTGCGATCGCCTGGTCGGGCGAGGGCGTCCCCGCCGCGGCGCTCTGCCTGCCGCGCCGCTACGCCCACTCGCCCACGGAGGTCGCCGACCTGCGCGACGCCGACGCGGCGCTGCAGCTGCTCGGGGCGCTCGTGGCGCGGATGGACGACCTGCCGGGGTTCGGGTTCCTGGACGAAGGCTGAGGCGGACGGCGCGGGTCGTGCGCCGTGCGCTCAGCCCAGCAGATACGGCGGCGTGGCGCCGGCGACGGTGTTCGGTGCGGCAGCGGCGTACACCAAGCGCATGCGCATCGTCGCCGCTCTCGCCCTCGCCGCCCTCCTCACCGCCTGCGCGCCCACCGTCCGCACCCAGGTCCCGCCCGAGGCGACCGTCCCCGCGCACGACGCCGCGTTCGCCCGCCCAGGGCCGGTCGCCTGGAGCGTCGCCGAAGGCACCCTGCGCTCCGCCACCGGCTGCACGGTGGCGTACGAGGTCCTCGAACCGGTCACCCCCGCCGACGCCACCGTGGTCTGGACCCACGGCTTCCTGCGCGACGGGGCCTCGATGCGCGGCTGGGGCGAGCTGGCGGCGAGCCACGGGCTGCGCTCGGTGGTCGTCTCGACGTGCGCGTCGAGCCCCTTCGCCGGCCGCCACGACCGCAACGCCGACGACCTGCGGGCGGTCGCCGACGCAGTGGTCGGCCCCGACGCGCCCGTGCTCTACGCCGGCTTCAGCGCCGGCGGCCTGGCCTCGCTGCTCGCCGCGGCCGACGACCCGCGCACGGTGGGCGTGCTCGGCCTCGACGCGGTCGACTCCGGCGGCCTGGCCGAAGGGGCGCTGGGGCTCGCGATCCCGGCGCTCTTCCTCGCCGGCGACCCGTCGTCGTGCAACGCCCAGGGCAACCTGCTGCCGGTGGCCGAGCGGCTGGCGGAGGCGCGCGTCGTGCCCGTCCCGTACGCCACCCATGGCGACTTCGAGCTGCCGCACGACCCGCTCGTCGACCGACTCTGCGGCCGCGCCGAACCCGCCGAGGCCCGCGAGGCCCTCCGCACCGCGATCCGCGGCGTGGCGATCGGCTGGCTTCTGGAGCGCGCCTCGGCCGCGACCCCGTAACCTGGGGCACGCCCACGACTCCCGTCCCCACGACCCCCGTCCCCACGACCCCTGGAGGTCCCCATGCGCCTGCTCGTCCTCGGCGGTACCCGCTTCGTCGGCTTGCACATCGTCCGCGCGGCGCTCGCCGCCGGCCACCAGGTCGACGTCTTCCACCGCGGCCGCAGCGCTGCGCCCGAGGGGGCGCGCTCGCTCCACGGCGACCGCGACGGCGACCTGTCGGCGCTCGAGACGGGTCGCTGGGACGCGGTCGTCGACGTCAGCGCCTACGTGCCCCGGCAGGTGCGGGACGCGATCGCCCGGCTGAACGGGCGCGCCGATCGGTACGTGTTCGTCTCGACGGCGGCGGTCTACCGCGACGCCGTGCCCGAGACCGCGGAGGACGCGCCCCTGCGCGAGCCGCCGGCGCCCGACGTCGAGGAGGTGACCGGGGCGACCTACGGAGGCCTGAAGGTGGCGTGCGAGCGCACGGCCGAAGACGCCTTCGACGGGTCCGTCCTGCACGTGCGCCCCACGTACGTGGTCGGCCCCGACGATTACACCGACCGCTTCGCCTCGTGGCTGCGGCGGGTGCGCCGCGGCGGTCGGGTGGCGGCGGTCGGCGACCCCGAGACGCCGCTCGCCTTCGTCGACGTGCGCGACTTGGGCTCCTTCGTGGTGGACCTGTGCGCCTCGGATGCGACCGGCGCGGTGAACGCCAGCGGCCCGGCCCGGCCGACCACGTGGGGCGAGGTGCTCCGGGTCGCCGCCGAGGCCCTCGGCAGCGACGCCCGCCCGGTGTGGCTGGACCGCGACTGGCTCGCCGCCCGCGACGCCCTGGGCGGCTTCCCGATGGCGTCGCCCTTCGACTTCCGCGGCGCGGCGCCGTACTCGTTGGAGCGCGCCCATGCCCTGGGGCTCGCGCACCGCGACGTCGCCGATTCGGTGCGGGCGACGCTCGCCTGGCACGACGCCGACGGCACCGCCACCGCGGGAATCGACGAGGCAGCGGAGGCCGAGCTGCTGGCCGCCTGGGACGCCCGCTGAACCAGCCGGTCGTGCTCAGTTCTGGACGGACCGCCAGGTCGCCAACCCCTCGGCCACGAGGGCCGGTTGACCGAAGAAGAGGGTGAGGCCGGGCGAGCGCAGCCAGTCGCCCGGATCGCCGTCGAAGGCCCACTCGCCGCCGGCCTCGCGCACCAGCACCAGCCCGGCGGCGACGTCCCAGGCCTTGAGGCCCGCCTGCCAGAACAGGTCGATGCGGCCGGCGGCGAAGCGGCAGAAATCGTGGCAGCAGGCGCCGCTGGAGCGCACCCCGGCGGTGGTGGCCGCGAGCGCGCCGAAGGCGGCCACATGCGCCGCGTTGCGCGCGGATTCGGCCGTGAAGTTGGTCGCGACCAGGGCGTACGCCATCGAGCGCGGCTCGGCGGCGCGCAGGCGGACGCTCTCACGCCAGGCCCCGCCCCCCGCGACCGCCCAGTACGTGGCGTCCTCCCCCGCGTCGTAGATGACGCCCAGGACGCTCTCGCCGTCCACCACCAGCCCGATCGAGACGCAGAACGAACCCGCGCCGCGGACGAAGTTGTGGGTGCCGTCGATCGGATCGATCACCCAGGTGGGCGCGCCCACCACGGACTCGTCGAGCCCCTCCTCGCCCAGGAAGCCGACGTCGGGGGCGACCCGGCGCAGCGCCGTCACCAAGCGGCGCTGCACCTCGGCGTCGCCGAACGTGACCACGTCGCCCGGGCTGGTCTTGGAGGCCAGGTCCAGGACGTCCTCGCCGGCGTGGTGCCGGGCCGCCAGGTCGCGCGCCCAGCGGCCGGCGGCGATGGCGTGCGGCGCGACCGCGTCCTTGAGGGCGAGCAGGTGCGGGAGGTCGAAGGCGGTGGGGGCGGGAGCGTCGGGCACGCCCCGATGGTACGTCGCGGGGCCGCCGCCGGGACCATCTCCCCTCGCAGGGCGCGGCGACCCTCGGTACCCTCCGCGCGGAGGTGACCGTGTGAAGATCCTCTGGATCGTCCTCGTCGTCCTGGTCGCCGTGGTCGCGGCCGTCGCGATCGGGCTGCGCATCGCGCCGAAGCCGCTCCCCCGCTTCGCCGGTACCGAGCCGACGCTCGCCACCGTGCCGCTACCGGACGGTCTGCCGGCGCCCGTCGCGCGTTGGTACCGCGACCTCTACGGCGACGCGGTGCCCGTCGTCGAGAGCGCCGTGGTCAGCGGCCTCGCGACGCTCCGCATCATGGGCATCACCTTCCAAGGGCGCTTCCGCTTCGTCCACGACGCCGGGCACGGGTACCGCCACTACCTCGACACCACCGTGTTCGGCCTCCCGCTGCTGCGGGTGAACGAGTGGTTCTTGGACGGGAACGCGCGCCTGGAGCTGCCCTTCGGCGTCACGGAGGGCGAACCCAAGGTCGACCAGGCGGCGAACCTCGGCCTCTGGGCCGAGTCGCTGTGGTTCCCCTCGCTGTTCGTCACCGACCCCCGGGTGCGTTGGGAACCCGTCGACGCCGAGACGGCGCTCCTGGTGGTGCCCGGACCCGAGGGCGAGGAGCGCTTCGTCGCCCGCTTCGACCCCACGAGCGGCCGACCGACCCACTTCGAGGCGATGCGCTACCGCGAGGCCGACGACGACGCCAAGACGCTGTGGATCAGCCACGCCCGCGGCTGGGGCACCGTCGACGGTCGCATGGCCATGAACGACGCCGCGCTCACCTGGTTCGGCGACCCCGGCCCGTGGGCCCAGTTCTACGTCGACGAGGTGCTCTACGGCGTCGACGTCTCCGAGGCGCTGCGCGGCCGGGGGCCCTGAGGCCGACCCGGCCGCGTCCGTCAGTTCAGGCCGAACGCCGCCTGGAGTTCGGCTCGAACGCGCGTCGCCAAGGACACGGCGCCGCCCGTGTGCTGGACGATCACCTGCGACCGGTTCTCGCCGGCGGCCGACACGACGACGGTGACCCACTCCGTCCGGGTCGAGGCGCGCTGGAACAGACCGCCGGACGTCGTCACCTCGGTCTCGGCGCGGACGAACCCGCCCTGCGTGTCGGCGTCGGTGATCAACCAGCCGGTCGAGTCGTCCAAACCGGGGGACGTCGAGATCGCCTCGATCACCGCGCCCATGACGTCGAGCGGCGCGGCCGCGTAGAAGACCGGTTCCGCCGCAGGTACCTCCCGCGCGGTCGGTGCACAGGCGGCGAGGGCGAGCAGGAACGGGATGATCAAGAGGATCGAGGTGCGTTGCATGGTGGGCTACCTCCACCCGCAAGGTAGCAGGGGGCAGGACCGGGGCGATGGTCAGGTGACGGAGGAGCGGTGCTCGCTGCCGGGGTCGCCCGAGCGCCCCGTCAGCGCTCCTTGCGCGACTGCGCCATCACCGAAGCCGCCAGCGTGCGCGTCGCATCGGCGTAGCGCTTGCCGCGCATGACCATCGCCGCCTTGCGCTCGGCCTCCGACGAGGTCTCGCGCGACGCGTCGCGCTGCGACAGCGCGGAAGCCGCGAGGCTCTTCTGGATCTTGGAGGCGCGCGGGTCCTGCATCACCTGGGCGGCGAGCGCGGCCACCGACTCGGACGTGACCTTGGTGTTCTTGGCGCCGGCGGGCTTCGCGGACGACTTCTTCGGGGCTGCGGACTTCTTCGCCACGGTCGACCTCCTCTAGGTTGATTCCCGACGATCGTACCAAAGCGGCTTCACGATGCGTCCTGACGCCCGTCGTGGCGCTAGCGCCGCCGGGCGCGGACGATCGTCGCCACCACCGCGTCGCCGATCGCCACGACCAGGAACACCAGGCCGAGGAGCACTTGCCCGTTCAGATAGAGCGCGACCGCGGCAACGGAGAAGAGCGCGGACGACGCCCACAGGACCGTCGGAAGCAGATGCATGGCGGGAAGTTAGCACGGCGAGCGTCCGCCCCTTCCCGCCTCGGTCAAAATGTGATATCTAATTGATACCGGCGCTCCTTGCGCCCGGTCCTCAGGAGGGACCCACCGATGCCCGACGCCATCCCGTTCGCCCGCGCCCTACCCGAGCCGCAGGTCCGCGAGCACCGAGCCCCCGCGCTGCCCGGCCTCGCGGTGCTCGCCGCTTCGATCGCCCTGACCGGCGTCGGCCTCTGGCAGACGCTCGCCGCGACCCAGTCGATCACCTCGGTCGCGCTGCCGATCGCGCTCGCCGCGGTGGCCTTCATCGGGGCCGGGCTCGGCTTCTCCGGGCTCACGATCGTGGCCCCGCGCGAGGCACGCGTGCTGCAGTTCCTGGGGCGCTACGTCGGCACGCTGCGCGACGACGGGCTGCGCTACGTCAACCCGTTCACCACCCGCAAGAAGGTCAGCACCCGCATCCGCAACCACGAGACGAGCACCCTCAAGGTGAACGACGCCGACGGCAACCCGATCGAGATCGCGGCCGTGGTGGTGTGGCAGGTCGCCGACACCGCGCGGGCGACCTTCGAGGTCGACGACTTCGTGGAGTACGTCAGCATCCAGGCCGAGACCGCCGTGCGCCACGTGGCCAACTCGTTCCCGTACGACGCCCACGGCGCGGACCAGCTGTCGCTGCGCGACGACGCCGAAGAGATCACCGAGCGGCTCTCGGCCGAGGTCTCCGCACGCGTGGAGGCGGCCGGGGTCACGATCATCGAGTCGCGCATCACGCACCTCGCCTACGCGCAAGAGATCGCGCAGGCGATGCTGCAGCGCCAACAGGCGAGCGCGATCGTCGCGGCGCGGCAGCTGATCGTGGAGGGTGCGGTCGGCATGGTCGAGACCGCGCTGGACCGCCTGCAGGAGCGCGACGTCGTGGTGCTCGACGACGAGCGCAAGGCGGCGATGGTCAGCAACCTGCTCGTGGTGCTGTGCGGCCACCAAGCGACGCAGCCCGTCGTCAACACCGGCACCCTCTACTGAGCACGACGGCACCCCGCCGCCCGAGGCAGCCGTCCCTGGAGGCACCGCCCGTGCAGCCGCGACCATGAGCCCCAAGGAGCGCAAGCCCGTCCTGCTCCGCCTCGACCCCGCGGTGCACGACGCGGTCGCCCGCTGGGCGGCGGACGAGCTGCGCAGCACCAACGCGCACGTCGAGTACCTGCTGCGCCGGGCGCTCGCCCAGGCCGGACGCTTGCCCAAGGAGGCGGGGTCGCTCCCGCAACGCGGCCGCCCGCCCAAGGCCTCCACCCCACCCCCGGACGCCCCCGCGTCCGCGATCCCCGAGGAGGACGACCCCGCATGACCCGCCCGATCCGCACGCTCATCCTGGCCGCCGCGCTGCTCGCCGGCGCCGCCCTCGCGCAGGCGAACCCCGTCGGCAGCTGGCAGGGCGCCATCGACCTGCCCGGCGCCCAACTCGAGATCCGCGCCACCTTCACGCTCGAGGGCGCCGCGCTCGCCGGCACGCTCGACATCCCCGCCCAAGGGCTCATCGACTTCGCGCTCGCTCCCGTCGCGCTCGACGGCGACGCGCTCGTCTTCGGCATGCCCGGCGTCCCCGGCGACCCGATGTTCGAGGGCACGATCGCCGGCGACGCCATCGAGGGCACCTTCACCCAGGGCGGGCAGGGCTTCCCCTTCGCGCTCGAGCGCACCGAAGCCGCCACCGACGCGCGTCCGCAGGAGCCCCGGCCGCCCTTCCCGTACCTCGAGGAGGAGGTCACCTTCGCGAGTGCGGACGTGACGCTCGCCGGGACGCTCACGCTCCCCGAGGGTGAAGACGTGGTCCCGGCGGTGCTGCTGATCACCGGCAGTGGACCTCAGGACCGCAACGAAGAGATCGTCGGGCACAAGCCCTTCCTGCTGCTCGCCGACCGCCTGACGCGCGCCGGCTTCGCGGTGCTGCGGGTCGACGACCGCGGCGTGGGCGGCAGCACCGGCAGCGACACCGAAGCGACCTTACCCGACCTCGCCGCCGACGTGGGCGCAGGCCTCGACCTCCTCGCGGCGCATCCGCGCGTCGACGCCACCCGGATGGGGCTGTTGGGCCACAGCCAGGGGGGCTACCTCGCCCCGTACGTGGCCGCGCAGCGCGACGACGTCGCCTTCGCGATCTTGATGGCCGGTCCGGCGGTCGACGGCTTCGCGGTGCTCGAGCTGCAGAGCGAGCTCCTCATCGCCCGCACGCTCGAAGCGCAAGGGGCGCCGCAGGACGTGGTCGACGCCGCGGTCGCGAGCCAGCTCGCCTTCCTGCGCGAGCTGCGGCCGCTCCTGCAGAGCGAGGACCTCGACGGCGCCCGGGCGCTCGTGCGCGAGCGCGTCGACGCGGAGTTCGCGAACGTCCCCGCCGACCAGCGCCCGCCGCCGGACGAGCTCGAAGCGTTCATCGTGGCCCAACAGGAAGGGACCATCGCCCCCGCCTTCCGCGCCTTCCTCGACTTCGACCCGCGCCCGTACCTCGAGCAGCTCGAGGTCCCGACCCTGGCGCTCTTCGGAAGCCTCGACTTTCAGGTCGACGCCGCCCAGAACGAGGCCGCGATGCGCGACGCGCTCGCGACCAACCCCGACGCCACGGTGGTCGTCTTCGAGGGCCTCAACCACCTGATGCAGCCGGCGACCACCGGCCTGCTCGAGGAGTACGGCGCCATCGACGTCACGATCGACGAGCTGGTGCTCGAGACGATCGTCGATTGGGCGGCGGCGCGCTTCGTGAACCGCTGAGCGCCCGCCTCGATCGGCGCGACGACGCTCCGGCGCGTGCATGGCTCGGGCCCATGGCGCGTCGCCCACGCGGCACCGGGGGAGGGTCGTTCGCGGCGCGCTTCGTCAAACTTGCAAATCTAAAGTCGCGCTTTGGATTTGCAAGTTTGGCGGAGCGCGCCGAACGCACCGTCCGGGGTCGACCTCGATCGCGCGGGGCGCGACGCGGCGCCGAGCGCGCAGAGTCCGCCCCGAGGTCGCCCGAGCGACGCACCGCCGTCGATGGCCATCGCATCATGTCGATGGCCATCGACGTGGCCTCGGAGGTTCGCCATGCACCCGCAACCCAACGACCTCGTGCGCCTGTTCAAGACGCTCGGCGACGCCACCCGGCTGCGCCTCGTCGGCACCCTCGCCCACGGACCGCGCACCGTCGAGCAGCTCGCCGCCGTCGCCGGCGTCGGCAGTTCCACCGTCTCGCACCACCTCAAGCGCCTCGCCTCGGTCGGGCTCGTGCACGCCCGGGCGGAGGGCCCCTACAGCGTCTACACCCTCGACCCGGCGCCGCTGCACGACCTGGCGCAGCGACTCACCGGCGACGCCGCGCTGCCCGACTTCGCCGCCGACGCCGACCTCGACGCCTTCGACCGCAAGGTGCTCGCCACCTTCGTCGACGCCGACGGGCGCATCAAGGCCTTCCCCACGCAGGCCAAGAAGGCGCTGGTGCTGGTCCGCTACGCGCTGAACACCTTCGAGCCGGGCGTGACGTACACCGAGGCCCAGATGAACGAGGGGCTTCGCCGCTTCTCGGACGACACCGCACGCTTGCGCCGCGCCTTCGTCGACCACGGCTTCATGCAGCGCACGCCCGACGGAGGCGCGTACTGGCGGGTGTGATGCGAAGCCCTCAGCGCGCCAGGAGGCCGCGGAACCCGAACGCCGAGCCGGCGATCGAGGCCGCGGCCTCCTCGTCGACCGGGACGCCGCCCTGGCCCGCGAAGGTCAGGCGCGCACCGCCGACCGGGCCGTCGTAGCCGGCGTACCCGTCGAGGTGCATGTAGAGCCAGGCGAGCGCGACGTCGGGGAGCCAGGCCTGGCCCCGATCGCTCCAGACGCCGTCCAGGCAGCCCCAACCGGCCACCTCGCCCGTGCGGGCGACGGTCAGCACCTCCACGCGGTCGACGCCGGCTGCATCGGGGCACGTCGCCCCCGCGTGCAGCTCCAACACGACGAGCGCCGCCGCGCTCGGACGGCCCGCCGCAGCTTCGAGCGCGAGGGCGCGCAGGAGCTCCAGGGTCTGGCGCCGCACGCCGACCGAGGCCTCCGCCGACCCGGTCCCGGCCACCCACGCCGCGCCGATCCCGGCCTCGGCCTCGAAGGGCGCGTGCGCCGCGATCAGCGCCCGCAGGCGCTCGAGGTGCGCCGCGCGCCCGGTCGCCGGGGCGAACGCGCCGCCGCACGCGCGCACGTGCAAGCCCGCGGCGTCGAGCAGGACCTCGAGGCAGCCGCTGGGCCCCTCGCCGCGCCAGCCGGCGTTGCCGGGCACGGCCGAGGCCCCCGGCCCCTGGGCGACGGCGGCGCCGAGCGCCAGGACGAAGCACGTGAGGGCGACGCGGGCCGAGCGGGTCCGAGGCGGGCGGAGGAGGCGCATGGCCCCGAGGCTACCGCTCCGGGGCTAACCGGCGGCCGCTCCGCCCACGGCGGTCGGTTCGGCCGGCTCGAGCGCCACCCGGTCGCCGCCGGCCCGCTTCGCCCGGTACAGGGCGGCGTCCGCGCGCCGCAACAGCGCCTCGAGGTCCAGGACCGCCCCGGCGGCGACCGCCACCCCCACACTGACCGTCACCCGGACCGCCCCGCGTCCGGTCGGCACCTGCAAGTCGGCGATGGCGGCGCGCAGCCGCTCGGCGCTCGTGAGCGCGGCGGCCTCGTCGGCGTCGGGCCAGAGCACCGCGAACTCCTCGCCGCCGTAGCGCCCGACCGCGTCGGCCGCCCGCACGCTCGCCAGCGCCGTCGCCGCCACCGCGCGCAACACGTCGTCGCCGACGGGGTGCCCGTAGGTGTCGTTGACGGCCTTGAAGCGGTCGACGTCGAAGATCGCGAGCGCGATCGGTCGGCCGGTCCGCTGCGCCTGGACCGCGTCGCGCTCCGCGAGCGCGAGGAAGTGCCGACGGTTCGCCAGCCCGGTCAGCCCGTCGGTGGTCGCGAGCGCCCGCAGCGTCGCCTCCAGCTCGGCCTGGCGGGTGACGTCGCGCAGCACCAGCGCGCGCCCCAGCGGTTCGCCGCGCCGTCCGGCCAGGGCGACCTCGCGGCCGTCGTACGTGCGGCCTCCGACGGTCGTCTCCCAGGCCCCGGCGCCACCGGCCCCGGTGAGCCGCCGGACGGCCTCCGGGTCGAGGTCGGCGAAGAGGGTGGCCGCCGCCGGGTTGCGGTCGACCTCGCGGCCGTCCGGGTCGTACACCAGCACCGCGTCGCCGAGCTGCTCGACGACCTCGTCGCGCGCCACCGGGCGCACGTCGGCGAGGGCATGGCGCACGATGCCGCGGTACAGGAGCGCCGCCGACACCACCAAGAAGACCGGCGTCGTGTCGACGCCCCACGGCGAGGCACCCCCCAGGTAGAGCGCGCTGCCGAGCCACGGGAGCAACGAGGCGAGCACCAAGGCGGCGTAGCGCGCGCGGGCGTCGCCGCGCGCGCGCCACCAAGCGCGGCCGAAGGCGAGGTTGGCCGCGAGGAGCGCGAAGGCCACGTACGCATGGAAGACCCCGTACCAAGGGCCGCGCTCGAAGGCGATCACCGGGAAGGGCCCGGAGCGGTCCATGGTCGGGTTCGCGTGGTAGAGGTCGTGCCACGGGTTGGTGGCGACCACCGCGTACGTCGCGACCGACAGGGCCACCGCCGCCCAGCGGACGGCGGGCCGGCGAGCGAACGGCAGGTCGCCGTTCCGCGCGGCCACGAACAGAACGAGGGTCGGGACGAAGGCGATGCCCAGGTGCTGGATCCGGTAGGTCGCGAGCACCCAAGCGACCGAACCGCCGGCGAGCTCCAGCGCGTACCCGGCCGCGTAGAGGAAGGCGGCCGCCAGCGTCCCCGCCAACCACGGGCGCCGCGGCGCCTGACCGCGCCCGACGAGCACGCCCAGCACCAGCGCGGCGCTGCCGGCGACGAGGACGTGCGCCAGCGCGAGGGCGAACTGCACGGTCACGCCTTGGACCCCACGGCACCATGCTAGCGAGCGGGTCCGGGCGCGACCGAGAAGAAGGTCGCGCCGAACGCGTGGGCTCGCCGGGGACCGTCGGCCGCGCCACCGTCGACGGTCGGCCCGCTGCGTACCGTGCCCGGATGGAACCGTCCCGACCCGTCCTCCTCGTCGTCGTCGGCAGCACCCGCCCCGGTCGCGTCGGGCTCCCGGTGGGCGCGTGGGTGGCCGAGCGCGCCCGCGCCCACGGCGCCTTCGACGTCCGCCTCGCCGACCTCGCCGAAGTCGCGCTGCCGCTCCTCGACGAGCCGCACCACCCCCGCCTGCAGCGCTACGAGTTCGATCACACCAAGCGTTGGAGCGCGATGGTCAGCGGTGCCGACGCCTTCGCCTTCGTCGCCCCCGAGTACAACCACGGCATCGCCGCGCCGCTCAAGAACGCGCTCGACTGCCTGGCGGTCGAGTGGCGCCGCAAACCGGCCGGCATCGTCAGTTACGGCGGCGTCTCGGCCGGCCTGCGCGCCGCGGGGCAGCTCAAACAGGTGCTCGCGGCGCTGCAGGTGGTGCCGGTGGGCGGCGGCGTGCCGATCCCGATGATCGGCACGCGCGTGAAGGACGGTGCGGTGGACGCGAACGAGCTGATGGAGAAGGCGGTCGACGCGATGTGCGACGAGCTCGCGACCTGGCACGGGGCGCTGGCGCCGCTGCGCCAGGGCTGACCGACTGGTTACCGCGGCCGGACCACGTCGGTCCCGACCTCCTGGAACGCGTTCGTCCCGAGCTCCGGGGTGGCGCCGGGCGCCACCTCGAGGCCGACCGGGCTTCGGCGGACCGTGTTCGCTTCGAAGCGACCCGCACCGGCCTCGTCGAACCAGGCGCCCCGCTGCGCGTTCGCCTCGAGCGCGTTGCCCACCACCGCCGCGACGGCCTCGCCCGCGACGACCACGCCGGTCCAGCCGTTGCCGCGCACCCGGTTGCCGATCGCCTCCCCGGAGGCAGCATCGAGGAAGGCGATCCCGGTCCGCTCGTGCTCGGCCACGTCGGCGTCGCGCACGAGCAGCGTCGCCGCGCCCATCGCCACCAGGCCCGAGCGGTTGCGAAGCACCGTGGCGCCGTCGACGTGGGCGCGCGCGGAGCCGTAGGCCGCCAGGCCGAAGCCGCCGTGGTCCTCGATCGCCCCGCCGCGTACCTCGACGAAGGCGTGGTCGTCGACCACCACCGCCTCGGCCGCGCCGCCGGTCATCGACACGCCGTCGAGCACGGCGCGCGCGCCCTCGCCCACGTAGAACGCCCCCTCGTTGCCGGCGAAGCGCCCGCCCTCCACGAGCAGCGTGGCCTGCCCGACCGCGTAGGTGTGCGCCCAGGTGCCGGTGGCCTCGACCGTGGGCGCGGTCAGGGCGACGTGGGCGGCCCCGGCGAGCTCGAAGGCGCCGCCCGGATGGTCGCGAAAGACGTCGCTGCCCTCCAGCACCAGGCGGGCCGCGTCGCCCACGTACACCGCGGAGATCAGGTCCTCGCCCTCGGCGCGCCCGTTCTGCTCGAAGAGGCTCCCGCGCCCACGCGCCTCGGCGCGCCCGTGGAGGGCGAGCGCGAAGCCGAAGTGGTCGCGGAACTCGACGTCGAGCCAGGTGACCCGCGCCGTACCCGAGGCGACGACCCCGGCGTCGTTCCCCGCGAGGAGCACCCCCTCGAGGTGGAGCTGGGCGCCATCGCGGATCTCGGCCGCGACGCCCTCGTGCCGCCCGAGGCCGCCCCCGAGCACCTCCACCCGGGCCGCGCCCGTCAGCAGAAGACCGCGGCCGTAGGCGTCGGGGGCGCCGTCCGCGGCGGCGACGGCGAGGCCGATCGCGGCCCCCTCGAAGGTCGCGCGGGCGTCGTGGACGTGCACCGCGTCGCCGGGCGCCTCGGCGTCGTACGCCAAACGGACGCCGACGAAGCGGGCGTCGGCGCCGCCCTCGACCCGCACACCGAGGGGCGCCGCCTGGAGGAGGAGCGTCGCCGCGAGCGGCTCGACGCTGCGCAGCTCGACGTCCCGGTCGATCACCAGGGTCGCGGGGAGCGCGTAGTCGCCGGGCTCCAACCACACGACCCCGCCCGCAGCCACCGCGGCGCGCAGCGCGTCGGCGGTAGCGACGCGGGGGGCGTCCGCCCCCTGAGTGAACGCCACCGTGGCCACGAGCACCAGGAGGCCCACGACCCCCACGCGCCGGATCATCGCGCGTCGTCGACGTCGACGCCGACGTCGGTGAACGTGTTCTCGACGCCCTGCGCCGTCCCCTCGGACTCGAGGCGCACGCCCGCTGCGCCCCCCGCGAACGCGTTGCGCTCGAGCGTGGCGCTCGCGCTGCCCGCGACCAGGACGCCGTTGGTGGCGTTGGCGCGCAGCGTGCTGTCGCGCACGATGCCCTGCGCGGACTCGATCAGCGCGACGCCGTTCGAGGGGTGCTCGGCCACCTCGCTGGTCTCGAGCACCATGCGCGTGCCGCCGCCGGCGACCACGCCGGAGTGGCCGTTGCCGATCACCGTCGCGTCGCTGACGAAGGCCGTCGCCTCGCCCGAGAGCCAGAGACCCATCTGGTTGCCCTCGAGGCGGAGGCCGCGCACGTCGAGGCTCGCCGTGCCGTCCACCCAGACGCCGCGCTCGGCGTGCCCCGCGACCAGGCCGCCTTCGACGTCGCCGCTCGCCGTCTGCCCGAGCACCAGGCCGTGCTGGCCGCCGTCGCGCAGCTCGACGCCGTAGAGGCCGACGCGCGCCTCGCCGGTGGCGACCACCGCGCCGGCGTTGCCGACGAATCGGCCCCCCTGGACGGCGAGCCGCCCCTGGTCGCTCACCGCGGTGTGGGCGAAGCCGCCGTTGCCGCTCACCTCGACGTCCTCGAGCACGAGGGTCCCCTGCTGCCGCACGTTGAAGGCGCCGCCGGGGCTGCCGCTGACGCTGCTGGCGGTCACCGCCACCTGCGCCGTGCCGCCGACGAACACCGCTTGCCAGGCGCGGCTCAGGTCGTCGCGATCGGCGCCGTTCTCCTCGAAGCGCATGCCGTTCACCACCACGCTCGCCTCGCCGAAGACGCCGAGGCCGGTGGTCGGCGAGCCGCGCAGCACCCCGCCGGTGAAGCTCGCGCGGGCACCCTCGCCCACCCGGATCGCCTCGAGGAACTGCTCGCGCTCGGCGTCGAGCAGGCCGTTCCCGCCGAAGGCGGTCTGGACGAAGTCGGCCTGCGCTTCGCCGATCAGCGCCACGCCCTGCGCCACTTGGTCGAGGAAGACGCCGCCCCCCACCTCGATGCGCGCCCGGCCGCTCGCGACCAGCCCCCGGAAGCCGTCGATCACCTGCGGGGTGATCAGCCGCAGCGTGGCGTCGTCGAGCACCTCGATGGTGTTGCCGCCGTTGCGCGCGAAGATCACGTCCTCGGTCTCGACCGCGGCCGCCCCCTGCAGCACCAGGGCCGAGCCGTGCCCGCCGGGGCGCCAGGGGTCGGGCGAGGCCACGGTGCCCGATGCGGCGAACCCGAGGTCGACGCTGAGCAGCCCGAGCGCGCCGCCCCGCACCACGATCAGATCCGAGGGGCCCTCGCCGGTCCACACCAGGCGCATGCCCTCGAGGTAGACCGACGCCCCCTCCCCCACCCGCACGGCGATGGGGCCGCCGCTCAGCTCGAGCAGGACGGCGTCCCGGCCCTGGCCGACGATGCGCACGTCGCCGCCCGCCACCAACGGCACCTCCACCCGGTACGTCTGGGGGACGATCTGGTACTCGCCACCGTTCTGGAAGGCGGCCACCAGCTCGTCGACGGTGTCGATCAACTGCGGCTGGGCGCCCGCGAGGCCCAGGGCGAGCGCCGCGAGGAGGGCGAGCGCGCGCCCCTTCACGGCGCCACCGGCCCGTACGTGCCGTCGAGCTGGACCGCCGTCGCGAAGACGTCCGCGAGCGCCATGCGCGGCAGCCACACGTCGGAATCGACGTCGAGGTCGGCCGCTTGCAGGTTCCATCCGAAGAAGCCGCGCACCGTGTTGGCCCACGAGTCGACGGCCTCGACCTCCGCCTCGGCGGCGTTGCGGTCGAGCACCACGCGCGCGCCGTAGGCGGCACCCCAGGCGTCCGAGATCGCGTAGTCCGGCTCGGCACGGACGTTGCCGAAGGCGTCGTAGACCTCCATCGCCCAGTCGGCGAGGTTCTCGAGGTCGATGACGGTGTCGAACTCCTGATAGTCGCCCATGGCGTTCGCGACGAAGACGTTGTCGGTGAGCACCAGGTCGGTCGCGCGGCGGGCGTTGTCGAGGCCGAAGGCATCGCTGAAGGCGAAGACGTTGTTCGCCAGCTCGACGTGGATGCGCCCCTCGAGCGCCACGGCCGAGCCGCCGATGGTGCCGAAGGGGTCGTGCTTGTGGGTGAACAGCGCCGCGTTGTGGGCGAAGCGGTAGCGCGGGAAGTCGTCGGGGCTGTCGGCCGAGATGGCGGTGGCGAGGTGGAAGCCGACGCCGGTGTTGTTCACGGCCACGGAGTGCTCGACGGTCACGTCGGCCGCGGCGCCGGGGAAGAAAGCGAAGGCCCCCTGGGTGGGCGCGGTGTTGGTGACGATCACGTGCCGCACGACGATCGTGCTGGTCACGCCCGTGCGGATCACCAGCCCGCCGGACTCGGGGGTGGGGGTGTGCTGCGGCGTCCCCTGCCGGACGATCTTCAGCTCGACGTCGCCGGCGTAGTAGTTGCGGTCGCCGTGGTCGATCACGAGGCCGTCGACCACGACGCGGTGCTCCGTCTCCTCGCCGCGCGCCGCCATCAGGCGGGTGGCGAAGTCGCTGGTGTCGATCGTCAGGCGCGCGTCGGTGACGAAGTTGTCGGCGTTGTGGACGCCCGTGAGGACGGTGACGTGCGCCCCCCAGGGGTCGCGGCTCGAGAAGTCGGGGGCGTAGCCGCCGTAGATCTCGACCGGCACCAGGATCCGGTCGGCGCCGCTGTCGGCGCGGCCGTTGAAGACCCCGCCGGTGATGCAGACGACGTCGCCGGGCTCGAGGTCGGCGGCGATGTTGCCCAGGTCGCGCGCGGGGCGCTCGAGCGTGGCGACGCGGCCGCTGCCGGCCTCGCTGACGTACTTGGTGCACGCTTGGGCGAGCGCGGGGGCCCCCGCGAGGAGCAGGGCGGCGAGCGCCAGGACGGCGCGACGAACGCGTGGGTGGTGCATGGGGTCCTCTTCCCGCCCCGCGAGGGGGCCCGGCCGGGTCACGTGGGCGGCTCGGCGGGCGCCGAACGCGCACCCACCGCCTCGTCGACGAACGACCACGCCGCCACCCAGGTCTCGAACTCGAGCACCTCGCCCGACCGCAGGTCCTGCAGCCGCACGCGCGTGCCGTGGTCGTCGCCTTCGGTGAACCGAACGAGGTAGCTGCCGACGAGCCGCTCCTTGGCCATGGGGCCAAGCTAGGCGGCCGGCGTTTCGTCGCCGTTTCGTTGCGGGGGGTCAGCCGTCGAGGAGCAGACGGGTGACGATCGGGTCGAGCGCGGAGGGGTCGGGCGCGGGGTCGTCGGGGAGCGCGGGGCGCAGCGCGCGGGCGCGCTCGCGCACGCTCGGCGGCGCGACCGGATGCCGCCAGACCGCCTCGGCCGCCGCGTCCGCCAGCGCGCGCCGGTCGGTGGCGTCGAGCGCCGGCACGAAGGCGACCAGCACCTGCAGCAGCCGGGGGAGCGCCTCGGCGTCGCGCGCGATGCGCAGCGCGGGGCGCAAGAAGGCGTCCGCACGCTCCGGCGTGCCGCGCCGGACCTGCAGGTCGCCCAGGTTCTTGAGGGTGACGATCTGCCCCAGGACGTCGCCCACCGCCTCCTTGACCTCGAGGCTGGCGCGCCCCATCGCCTCGGCCTCGTCGAGCCGCCCGAGCTGGCCGTAGAGCACGAGCAGGTTGTTCTTCACCGACGAGACCCCGCGCGGGTACGCGAGCCGCTCGTAGACCTCGAGCGCCCGTTCGTACCGGCGCGCGGCCTCATCGAGCTCGCCGCGCACGTCGGCGAGGTAGCCGAGGTTGTTGAGCGCGGTGGCGCGCGACAGCTCGTCGCCGACGCGTTCGAACAGGACCACGCAGCGCAGGAAGCGGGCCTCGGCCGCCTCGAAGCGCTCCTGCATCGCCTCCATGCTGCCGAGCGAGTTGAGCACGTTCGCCAGATCGCCCTCGTCGCCGATCGCCTCGAAGGCCGCGATCGCCCGCAGGTAGACGGCCTCCGCCGCCTCGAACTCACCCTGCATCTGCAGGACGTCGCCCAGGCAGCGCTGCGCGCGCCCCGCGAGGTCGCTGCGCCCGGCGCGCGCCGCGCTCGCCTCGGCGGACTCGGCGTGGGCGCGCGCGGCGGTGAGGTCGCCCCGCTCCCGCGCCGTGGTCGCCGCGGCCCCCTCGACGGTGGCGCGCAGCGCTTCGACCAGCGCGCCTCGCGCACCGGCGAGGCGCGCGAGCGAGGCGTCGCAGAGCTCGCCCCCCTGGCGGTAGTGCCCGTGCAGGTCGTAGAAGTCGAAGAGCGGCCGGGCGACCTCGAGCGCGCGCGCGTATCGGCCGGCCTCCAGCAGCCGGAGCCAGGCGCGCTCGAGGTTCGCGAGGTCGGGGGCGAGCGCCAGGAGCGCCTCGCTCGCGCCCACCGTCGGGGCCTCGCCCACGTCGTGCAGCCGGCCGGCGTAGTGCGCCGCGTGGGCGTCGCGGGCGGCGGCGTCGAGGTCCGGGTCGGCGGCGAGCGCCTCCGCGGCGAACTGCGCGACGAGCGGGTGGCTGGCGAAGCGATCGGGGCCGAGGCGCTGCAGCAACGAGCGGTTGAGCAGGCCGAGCAGCAGGGCGCGGTGCGCGCCCGCCACCGCCTCCGCCGCGGCGAGCGTGCCGCCGCCCACCAGCACCGACAAGCGCGCGAGCGCCGCGCGCTCGGTGGCGTCCAGGTCGGCCCAGGTCCGTTCGAGCACGGCGCGCAGGCTGCGGTGGCGCTCGGGGAGGTCCACCAGGTCGGTCTCGAGCAGGTGCAGGCCGACCTCGAGCTCGTCCGCCACCGCGGCCACCGGCATCGCCCGGACCCAGGTGGCGGCGAGCTCGAGCGCCAAGGGCACGCCCTGGACGGCGCGCGCGACCCGGCCCGCGGCGGCGAGCGCGTCCGGGCCGAGCTCGAGCCGCGGGGCGACGCGCCGCGCGGCCCCGACGAAGAGCGCCACCGCCTCCGACGAGGCCCCCGGGGCGCCGGCATCGGTGCGCAAGCCATCGACGTCGACGACCACCTCACCGGAGAGCGCCAGCCGCCGACGCGACGTGACCAGCACCCGCCCCAGCCCGTCGCCGGCCAGCATCTCGCCCACCACGGGCGCGTGCTCGGCGAGCCCCTCGAACTCGTCGAGCACCACCAGCACGTCGTGCTCGGCGAGCGCCTCGCGCACCTGCCGCACCGCGGCCGCGCCCGCCCCGACGTCGACGCCGAGCGCCTCCGCGACCCGCTCGAGGAGTTGCGCGCCGTCCCCGACGGCGGCGAGCGGCACGAAGCGCACCCCGTCCCGGTACCGGCCCGTGCGGCGTCGGGCGACTTCGAGGGCGAGGCGCGTCTTGCCCGCCCCGCCCAGTCCGACCAGCGTCACCAGCCGCGCGCCGTCGCGGTCGAGCAGGGCGTCGAGCTCGGCGAGCTCGCGATCGCGCCCGACGAAGCGGGTGGGCGGTTCGGGGAGCGGCGGGCCCGGGTGCCCCCCGGCCTCGGTCGAGCCGGGCGCGGGCGCGCGGCGCGGCCGGGCCGGCGGCTCCTCGAGGGCGGCTCGCGTGCTGGCGGCCGGCTCCGCGCCCACCTCGCGGCGCAGATGCGCTTCGAAGGCCTCGTAGCGCCGCCGCGCCTCACCGAGCCGGCCGGCGCGTGCGAGCGCGGCGACCAGGGCGGCCACCGCCGCCTCGTCCAGATCGTCGAGGGCGACGAGGCGTTCGAGCACCTCCACGGCGTCGTCGTGCGCGTCGCGGAGGCTCAGGTCGTCGGCCCGGCGCTCGAGGGCGCCGCGGTAGCGCTCTTGCAGGGCGCCGCGCTCCAGGTCGAGCCACGCGTCGAAGGCGGGCCGCCCGCGCAGCGCGTAGCCCTCGAGCAAGGCGCCGCCGTAGGCGGCGCACGCCGCGCCCAGGTCGCCCTCGGCCAACGCGGCCTCGAAGCGCGCGACGTCGCTGGCGACGTCCCAGCGCACCCGTTGCGCGTCCACCTGCAACCCCGCGGCCCAGGGCAGGCGCTGCGCCCGGTGCAGCTGCAGGCGCAGGTACGGGAGCGCCACCGCCTCCGGTTCGTCGGGGCGGTAGAGGTAGGCGAGCTCGGCCCGGGGCACCCAGTCGCGCGCGACCGCCAGGTACGCGAGCAACGACGCGGGCACCACCGCCGGCAGCGCCTCGGGGGCGCCGTCCACCACGACGGTGGGGCTCCCGAGCACGCGGAGCTCGACGGACGGCACGCGGTCCGGGCCTCAGCCCTCCCGGGGGGGCCGGTCGGTCGGCGGCACCTCGCCCGGCGGTTCGGGGGCGGGCGGCGCCTCGATCTCGGGCGGCGCGCCGGGCGCGGGCGGCGCCTCGGGTGCGGGCGGCGCCTCGGGCGCCGGCGGCACGTCGGGGGTGGGCGGCTCATCGGGTCCGGGCGGCACGTCCGGGGCGGGGGGCGCCGGCGGCATGCCCGGCGGTTCCTGGATGGGCGGAGCCGACGGGCCGGGCGGCACCGGCGGCGGGTCGGACGGCGCGGACGGCGTCGACGCGGCGCCGCCGCCGGCCCCGGCCCCCGCGGCCCCGGGCGCGCGCGACTGCACCGACTCGACCGCCTTGCGCCCGAGCTCCTGGAACTTGGTGCTCGCGCCCTCGAGCTTCGCCTTCCACGTGGGATCGGGCTCCATGCCGGCGGTGCTGCGGTGGTAGGCGAGCAGCGTCGCCGCCATCGCGAACGGGTCGGCGAGCGCGAGCTTCAGGAGCCACGCCCCGGCGAAGGCCATGATCGCCGCCACCGGCGCCATGGCCGGGAAGGCCGCCGCGAAGGCGAACGCGGGCGCGGCCAGGATCAGCAGGAAGATGATGAACTCGACGTAGCCGATCAGCGTGAGCACCAGCGCGTTCGCCAGGATCGGCTTCCAGGCCTGCGCGTAGAGGATCACGCCGTCGTGCGCGACCTTCCAGACGTTCTGCTCGCGCCGCGCGTACGCACGCGACAGGACGGCCTCGTCGACGTACGTCGTCGACGCGACCGCGACGCGCTCGAGGAGCTTGGCGAGCGAGCCGAGCCCGGGGATCGGCAGGATGCTGGTGATGCGCGCGAAGGTGCGCACGACCGCCTTGACCGCCCCGTCCACGAGCACGTCGACGGCGAACATCACGCTGGTGTCGCGGAAGCGCTCCGTCACCTGGCGTTTGCCGTAGGCGATCTGCCCCTCCGCGGGCGCTTGGCCGTGCACGACGAACTCGGTCATCACCGCCACGTGCGCCGCCTTGAGCAAGTAGAAGTAGTACCGCGACACCCAGCGCAGCAGCCCGAAGCCGCCACCGATGGCGATCAGGAAGGTGATGAAGCCGAGCGGCGCCCACAGGCGGCCGAGCAGGAAGGCGAGCCCGCCCACCACCCCGAAGTAGATCGCGAGCGCCACGAACAGCGCCGCGTAGCTGCCCAGCCGCACCCAGACGAACGGGAGCGTCTTGCCGAGCAGGGCGAGGGCTTCGGAGAGGTAGAGCTTGGGCATGGCGACCTCCGTGGTGGCACGGCGAGAGGGCTGGATATGGCCGCCAGGGTAGCGCCGCCTGCGTCAAAACGGCGTTGAAGACCTCACCGGTCAGCCACCGATCACCAGCGCCACCGCGACGCCGACCACGCCGATCCCCGCCAGAGCGAACGCGGGCACGCGCGGCATGCGTCCGCCCTCGGCCATCGCCCGGCCGAACAGGAAGAAGACCAAGGGGTGCACCAGGAACGGCATCGCGAAGACGAAGGCGATCAGCGCCGCCGCGTCCGGACCGGCCATCCCCTCCTGGATCGCGGCGAAGAGCCCGAAGTGCGACAGCGCCGCGCTGGTCGCCATGAAGGCGGACTCGATGGGCATCCGCGACCAAGCGAGCAGGAGCAGCCCGCCGAACACCGCGGTGAGCTGCCAACCGAACGAGAACGCCATGAGCGCCCGCACCTCGCGCTCGTCGTCGCCATCGGCCCGCGCGAGGGCGCGCAACGATCCGGCCGTCAGGGCGATCCCCACCGCGGCCACCAGCAGCGCCGCCCACACCAACAGGCCGCCCGCCTCGATGCTGACCGCGAGGATCGAGAACACGAACACGTGCCCGAAGAACGGGATGTTGATCATGATGGGCGCGCGTCGGGCGGCCTCCTCGCCGAGATCGCCGGCGGTGCAGGCGCCCGTGAGGCCCGCGTGCGAGAGCGATCCGGCCATGCCCGGACCCAGGTTGCGCACCGCCGCGGTGCGGCCGATCAGCATCAGCAGCGCGATCCCGCCGAACATCCACGCCACCTGCCCGAAGAAGCCGAAGGCCAACACCGCGTCCATGCCCGTCAGGGTGAAGGCGTCGCCGATCCGCGAGCCGCCGACCACGAAGTTCGCCGCCAGCACGACCGGGATGCCCGCGAACAGCAGGCAGCGGATGGCCGGCCCGTGGACCCACCGGTACCACCAGGCGCCGAGGCCCGCGGCGAGGAGCATGACGAAGAAGATCTGCGGGAGCGCGATCAGGGGCCGCACCCACTGCGCGAGCTCGTAGCCCAGCAGCAGGACGCCGGTGATCGCGACCATCTCGACGAACCCCTTGTAGAGGTAGACGCGCTTGCGCACGATGGTCGCCTTGTGGTCGATGAGGATGACGGCGATCACCAACCCCATGTAGGCGATCAACGGGTAGTAGCGCGCGAGCGTGCCGTCCGGGACGGCGCCGAGCACGACCTTGGTCAGGGCCTCGATCCCCAAGAGCAGGAAGAACGCCCGCGCGATGAAGACCAGATGGGTGCGGCCGGTGCCGAAGACGACCTCCTCGGTCGCGTACACCACGCTCTCGTCCTTCGGCACCTGCACGCGCCCGAAGATGCGGCGCAGCTCCTGGCCCCCGACGAAGAACGACGCGGCCAGCGCGATCACCGTCGTCTGGGCGATCATCCCCAGCATCGGGAAGTCCGCCAGGCCGGGCTCCGAGACGCCCGTGGCCACGAGCAGGGCGCCCATGGTGAGGCCGAAGATGACGACGATCAGGATCGCCGAGTAGCGCGTGCCGGCGACGACCGCCCGGGCGACCAGCACCATCGGCACCACGAAGAAGAGCGTCAGCCAGAACTGGTTGAACAGGTGCTGATGGGCGATCTCCTGCATCAGGCCGGCGTCGGTGAGCATCGCGGTCTCCCGTCGGTCGCGCCGCTTCGCGCGTGCATGCGAGCGCGCGCAACCCCCGATCTCCCCGACGGGGTTGCGTGGCGTCCGGCCTCAGGGTAACGAGCGGGCCGCGGGACGCGGGACCCGCGGGCGCGGGCCGCACGCGCCGAGCGCCATCACCAGCCCGCGGAGGTCGACACCTTGGTGCCGAGCTCGTACAGCGCGTTCCCCCAGACGCAGCGCTGGACGGAGGACGCGTACTGATTGCGCGGAAGGCCGTACTCGAGGGCTTCGGTCATGCGCGTCTCGCAGTCCTTCCGGTGGAAATGGAACCAGGCGCCCGCGCCGACGCCGATGAGGAAGCCGATCGAATGGATCAAGACCCGCTCCGCCGTCGCACCGCCGCGTCCGTCCGCGAGCATCCCGAGCGCGTCACCCGTGCCCGGGTCGACCGCCCACCAGGCGTACGGGAGGTGGTCGGGCACGCGGTCGGCGACGATCACGACGCGCCCGGCCGCCAGGTCGGCGGCGACGGCCGCGCGCGAGGCAGCAGGCACCACCAACAGGTCCGGCGCCGTGCCCGGACGCCACACGGTGAGCACCGCTCCGGCGTCCAGCGCCTGGCGCAGCACGTCCGGTGCGGTCCAGACGGGATCGACGCCGACGCGCTCGCGCAGTGGCGCGGCCTCGAGATGCGAGAGCCGGACCCCGGCCGCGAGTGCGGCAGACGGCTCGACGCGCGCGTCACCGGCGACGACCGCGCGCGCCGGCGCGCTCAGCACATCGACCCACGACCGCGCGACCGGGTCCTCGTCGGTGCCGGACCAACCCGTTTGGCGCAGCACGACCGCGGGCGCCGGCCGCCCGACGTCGAACCCTGCGTCGGCCTGGGCCAGCAGCGCCCACGCCGCATCGGCGGGCCAGGCACCGACCTCGGGTCCCGCCGGCACGTCGGGCGCTTCGGCGACCCGCAGCAGGTACCGAGCGTGCTCGCCGGACGCGACGACCGCGTCGAGCGCCGCCTGCAACGCCGTCAGCGGCGCCACCGGCCCGGTCGCGACCGTCAGGCCGACCACCGTCCGCAGCGGCGCGAAGGACGGTGCGCCGAGCTCGCGGCTCCCCTCCGCGCGGTTGGCGGGCCCCACCCGATCGAGCAGGGCACGGCGCCACGTGGTCTCGTCCCCGCCCGGCGCCACGAGGGCCACGTCGAGCCAGACCGCGGTGACCTCGGCGATCCCAGGATCGGTCGCGAGGGCGCCGGCCGCCGCCCCGAAGCCCCGCGCGGTCTCGCGCACGACGCCCGCCGCCGGCGCGGCGCCGGCGTCCAGCGGGAAGGTAGCGCCAGTCCGCGGGTCGAACGCGAGCGCACCATCGAGCGTCCCCCCGAGGACGGCCACCGTGGGGACGTCGAACGTCGGGACCACGTCGGCCTCCTCGCCATCCTCCGCGGCGTTCTCGGCACCGAGCGCGAGGGGCGTCAGGACCACCTCGACGACCCCGCCCGCCAGCGCCGCCACCGGCCGCTCGTACGGACCGGCGACCCGCTCCTCCTCGAGCTCGGCGCCCCGGCGCCGCTCCAGCACCACCTCGACCCGGATGCGGTGCGTCAGGTCGTCGGGAACCCCACCGACGAGCGTCCGCTCGACCGCCACGTCGGTCGGCGGGGGATCGAGCAGCGGATGCAGGTCGAGCGCGCCACCCGGCCCATCCGATACGCGAACCCAGGCGTACGCGCGCGCGTCGTCCAGCAGGACGCCGTCGAGGTCCGCACCCCCCAAAGAGACGCCGGCGGCGTCGAGCAGCACGGCGAGATCGATCGCGTCGCGCGCGGCGGCCTCGAGCGAGGCTCCGACGTCGAACGGGAGCGCCTCCGGCGCGCGCAACTCCTCGGGGGTCGTCGCGTCGGCGAGCGCCCGCAAGTCGGCCGCGAGGCGATCGCGCCGCACCGCGAGGTCGGCGGGCACCGCTGCGAGCGGGGGCGGTGCCCGCTCGAACAGCCGGAGCGCATCGGCCTCCCCCAGAGTGCCGAGCACCACCTCCGCGTCGTACCCCGCGTCCCCGATCAACCGCGCCGCCAGGACCGCGACGTCCAGAGCGTTGCCCCGACCGGCGTCGAGCGTCCCCTGCGGACCGCGCAGCAGCCCGGCGTAGGCCTCGAACCCCACCCGCTCCGCCACCCACGCTGCGATCGCCTCGGGCTCCTCGAAGGCCAGGTCGAGGCCGACCGCGTCGACGTCGAAGCGGGCCGCGCGCACGTCGTCGCGCAGCACGACGGCCTCTTGCAGCAAAGCGTCGAGTCGGGGGCCGACGCCATCGAGGGTAGGGAGCTCCTGACCGAAGGCGAACGCGATCGCCGCCCAAACGACGATCGCCATACGGGCACGGTGCGTTGTCATGCCGGAGCGTAGGGCCCGACGCGTGAAGCGGCCGTGAAGGGGTGTGATCGGAACCGGACGCCGGTCAGAGCCTCGCGTCCGCCGCCCCCCGCGCCTCGTCGACGTACCCGCGCGCCTGCAGCGTGAAGAGCGCCGCGTACGTGCCCCCCAGCGCCATCAACTCGGCGTGCGACCCCGCCTCCGCGATCCGCCCCTCCTCCAGCACCACGATCCGGTCGGCCAGGCGCACGGTGCTGAAGCGGTGCGAGACGATCACCGTGATCCGGTCGGCCGCCTGCGCGCGCAGCCCCTCGACCACCTCGAACTCGGCCTGGGCGTCGAGCGCGGCGGTAGGTTCGTCGAACACCAACACGCTGCCGTCGCGGTAGTAGAGCCGCGCCAACGCCAGCCGCTGCCACTGCCCGCCCGACAGCTGCTGCCCGCCCTCGAACCAGCGCCCGAGCATCTGTTCGAAGCCCTTCGGGAGCGCCCCGACGAAGTCGGAGGCGCCGGCGCGCTGGGCCGCGGCGTCCAGCGCCACGGCGTCCGCCTCGCCCGCGCCGCGACCGACCGCCACGTTCTCGCGCACCGTCATCTGGTAGGTGCCGAAGTCCTGGAAGACGGTCGCGATCTCGCGCTGCACGCTGCGCGGGCTGAAGCGCTCCGCCGGCAGGCCGTTGAGCAGGATGCGCCCGCCGGTCGGCTCGTACAGCCGCGTGAGCAGCTTGACCAGCGTCGTCTTCCCCGCCCCGTTCACACCCACGAGCGCGAGCGACTCGCCGCGGCGCACCGAGAAGGTCACGCCCTCGAGCACGTCGCGATCGGTGAGCGGGTAGCGGAAGCGCACGTCCTCGACGTCGATGCGCTCGATCCGGCCGGTCCACTCCTCGCCCGCGTCGAGGTCGCGCGCCGGCAGCTCCAGGAACTCGTAGAGGTTGCGCATGTAGAGCAGGTCCTGCTGGACGCCGTTGACCCCCTGGAGCAGGGTCGCGAACTGCCGCTGCAGCTGGGCGATGCCGGCGATGAAGAGCCCGAAGTCGCCCACCGTGAGCGCCCCCTGCGCCGCGCGCCGCAGCACCGTGAGGGTCGCGACCGCGACCAGGAGCGAGGAGGCGAGCGAGGCCGCCAGCCCCCAGCCGCTGCGGCGGCGCACCAACGCCTCGAGCTCGCTCCGGAACCGCAGGTAGTAGACGCGCCAGCGGTCGAGCAGGTAGTTCTCGAAGCCGAACAGCCGCACCTCTTTGACGTCCTCGTCGGAGGTGAGGAGCCGGCCGAGGTAGTTCTGGACCCGCGCGTCGGCGGCGCGGCGGCGCAGCATCCGGTAGTTCTCGGTGCCGAAGCGGTTGGCGACGAGCACGCCCGGCACGCTCGCGAGCAGCACCAGCGGCACGACCGCCCAGCCGAGCTGCGCCATCAGGGCCGACACGGACCCGAGCGTGATCAGCGCTTGCAGCAGCCCCACCATCTGAGTGAAGACCCCCAGCGGGCGCCGGCCGACCTCGCGGTAGGCGTTCTGCAGCGCGTCGTACGTCTCGGGGTCCTCGAACCGCTCGAGGTCGAGGTTGGCCGCCTTGTCGAGGATCTTGCGGGTGATCGTGTGCTGCAGCGAGTCGCCCAAGAGCTCTTGGGTGGCGTTCTGCAGCGTGCCGAACAGCGCGCCCGCCGCACCCACCGCCACCTGGATCCCCAGCAGCGTCGCGAGCCGCGCGAAGGCCTCCCCCTCGGTCGCGAATCCGCCGCTGATCGCCAGCGCCACCGCGTCGAGCAGCAGCTTGCCGATCCAGAGCGTCACCGCCGGCACGCCCGCCTGGAGCACGCTCAGGACCGCGATCAGCGCGGTGCGGCGCGGGTCGGCGGCCCACACCAAGCCGAGCGTCGTACGCAGGTCGGCGAGGTGGGTGCGCCAGCTGGCGGCCTTGGGGCGTGGGGGGCGGGTCATCGAGGGACGATGGTACGCGTCACGGCGCCTCGACGGCCGGTTCGCGGCGACGCCGGAATCCCGAAGCGTTGGTTGCACGACCCGCAGGTCGTTGGCACCCGCCCAAGTGCCACACGCGATCCGGATGGTGAAGGGTGTAGCATGGTGCGCAAATGCTGGCATCACATATGCCAGATGTACATGCCACGCTGGAGGTACCTGTGGTGTCCGCGAGCAAGAAGCACCTGCACGTCCCGTTACCCACCGACGTTCACGAAGACCTCAAGGCACAAGCCCAGCGCATCGGCGAACCGGCCACCGTGATCGCACGGAGGGCCATCGAAGATCGTGTCCGTGTGCTCCAGCGCGAGCAGATCGCCGACGAGATCAGCGAGTACGCGCGCGCGGTTGCAGGAACGGTGGACGACTACGACCCGGCGATCGAGGCCGCTGGGACGGACGTCTGGGCTGCCGACGACGATGACTGGCATGACGGGGACGCCGTAGCTGACACCGATGCCGCGCGCATCGATCCCGATGCGGGGTGAGGTGTACTGGGCTACCTTCGAGCCGCGTTCCGGGAGCGAGCAGCGCGGACAACGACCCGCGGTGGTCGTGTCCCACGACGGTTTCAACGACGTTCCCGGCTGGCGCTCCGTCATCGTGGTGCCGCTGTCGACGTCGGGTGCTCAAGCGCGGCGCGGTCGGACCGCCGTCCCCATCTCGAAGGGAACGGCGGGCCTCGAGCGCACGTCCGTCGCGCTCTGCCATCAGGTCACCGCTCTGGACCGGGCGAAGCTCGGCCGTCGCATCGGGGTCCTCCCACCCGATGTCCTCGACGCCATCGCGACCGGCTTGATGCACGCGCTCGACCTCTGAAGCGTCCACATCGGATCTGCGACCGGTGGAGCGACACCGGGCATTAGCATGAGGGCGAAGCGGACGGCGCGCTCGCTCCCGTGCAGCGCGCGCCGGCACCGCCGGGAGGACGCGACGCGATGGCCGCGTACGCGCTCGGTTTCGGCCTGCTGGTCGCCTACGACCTGGTCGTGTTGGCGCTGGTCCCGCTGGTGCTCCGCGCCTGGACCCGCACCCCGCGCGAGGTGGTGCGCAAGGTGCAGCACCTCGGCTTCGCCGCCTCGCCGATCGTGCTCATGGCGCTCTTCACCCACTGGTGGGCGGCGCTGATCGCGTCGACCCTGCTGCTGGCGCTCGCCTACCCCATGCTCTGGGGGATCGAGCGCAGCCGCTTCTACCGCCGCTGGTCCACCGATCGCGACCCCGCCGGCGGCGAGCTGCGCCGCCAGGTGGTGTTCGCGCAGGCGACCACGACCGTGCTCCTGGGCGTGCTGTGGGGCGGCCTCGGCGACCTGGGGCGCCCGCTGGTCGCGGCCGCCTCGGTCGCCTGGGGTTTCGGCGACGCCGCCGCGGCGCTGGTCGGCAAGGCGTGGGGGCGGCACCACGTCGTGCACCGCGACGTCGAGGGCGCCAAGACCTGGGAAGGCACCGGCGCGATGATCGGCGTGGTGTCGATCGGGGTGTTCGCGGTGTTGCTCGCCTACGGCGACCACCCGTGGTGGGTGGCGCTGGTGGCCGCCCTGCTGGCGGGCCCGGTGGCGGCCGGCACCGAACTCGTCTCGCACGCCGGCCTCGACACGGTGACCGTCCCCTGCGCCACGGCGGCGGTGCTGGCCCCCTGGCTCTGGTGGGCGAGCGCGGCGGGGTGGTGAGGGTGGCGCAGGACCCGGCGCCGACCCGCGCTCGATCGCGGCCGCGAGCGCACGCTCGCGCTCGCCGTCGCGCTGAGCGCCTGGGGTCCGCTCGCGACCGCCGTCGCGGTGGTGCTGGCCCAGTCGACCACGCAGGTCGCTGACCTGGTGCGCCGCACCGTCGAGCTGGTGGCGATGGTGCTCGCCTGGGCCACGGTCCGCCGCTTGCGCCGGAACCCGGAGACGACCCCCGCCGCGGCGGCGCGCTGGGCGCGGTCGACCGCGATCGCCGTGGCGGTCGCGCTGGCGGTGTCCGGCCTGGCCACGGCGGTTGGGTTGGTGGTCGGCGCGCGCTGGACGCCCGGGGGCGACGTGCGCCTCGGGCTCGCCATCGCGACGCTGGGGCTGGGGGTCAACGCGGCCTTCTGGGCGCGCTACCGGGCGCTCGGGCGCGCCCGGCTCGATCCGATCGTCGACGGCCAGCGCCGGCTCTACCGCGCGAAGGTGGTCGTGGACGTGGCCGTCGTGGCGGCGCTGGCCACCGTGCGATGGGCGCCCGCCGGCCTCTGGACGACGCTGGTCGACCGCGCCGGGGCGGCGGCGGTGGCCGTCTACCTGCTCGCGAGCGCATGGGGTGCATGGCGCTCCGCACGGGCGCGCGACGGGGAGCAGGACCCGCCGTAGGATGCGCGCGTGCGCACCGCCGCCCTGAACCCCCGTGCGATCCTGCGCGCCTCCTACACGGCGATGTTCGTCCAGGCGATGGTGGTCAATCTGACGCCGCTGCTGTTCGTGACGCTCGCCGGCCAGTTCGGGCTCAGCTTCGAGCAGGTGGGGCGGCTGGTGCTCGTCAACTTCGCCACCCAGATGATCACCGACGCCATCGCGGCGGCCGTGGTCGACCGGGTGTCGGCCAAGCTCCTCGCGACCCTCGCCAACGCCTTCGCGGCCCTCGGTCTGTGGGTCTTCGCGCTCGCGCCCTTCCGGGTCGAGGACCCGTACCTGGGCCTGATGGCCGGCACCATCGTCTTCTCGATCGGCTGCGGGCTGCTCGAGGTGATCATCAGCCCGATCGTCGAGCGCACCCCCTCGGAACGGAAAGCCGCCGGCATGGCGCTGCTGCACGCCTTCTACCCCATCGGCAAGGTGGCGGTGACGGTGGTGACGGGCTTGGCCTTCCTGGTGGTGGGCGTCGAGCGCTGGCCGGCCTTGATGCTGGCCTGGTCAGTGGTGCCGGCGCTGAACACGCTCGCCTTCGTCGGCCTGAAGCTGCCGCCGATGTTCGAGGTGGGCCGCCGCACGCGCACCCGCGACCTGCTGCGCTCGAAGCACGCCCTGTGGGCGCTCGTGGCGATCGCCCTGGCCGGCGCCACCGAGGTCTCGCTGGCGCAGTGGGCCTCGGCCTTCGCCGAGCGCGGCCTGGGCGTCGCCAAAGCGACCGCCGACCTGCTGGGGCTGGGCGCCTTCGGCGTCGGCATGGTGGTCGGGCGGCTCTGGTTCGGGTTCCGCGGCGAGGAGGCCGACCTGGCTGCGCTGCTGCGCCGCGGTGCGCTGGCCTCCGCGGCCGCGGCGCTGACCATGGCGTTCGCGCCCTACGTCTGGGTCTCGCTCGCGGCGACCGCCTTCGCGGGTCTGGCCGTCAGCCTGTTGTGGCCGGGCGTGGTGTCGCTCACCGCCGCGCGCTTCCCGCTGGCCGGCGCCTCGCTGTTCGCCCTGCTCGCGGTCGGCGGCGACGCCGGCGCGGGCGTGATGCCCTGGCTGGTGGGCGTGGCCGCCGACCAGGTGCGCGCCGCGCCCGCCTGGCTGGTGGCGGATGCGAGCCCCGAGCAGATCGGGCTCCGCGTGGGGGTGGCGCTGTCGGCGCTGCCGGCGCTGGCGATGGCGGGGGTGGTGGGAAGGTTGCGGCGGGGGTGACGTCGACGCCGAGCTTGGCTTGGCACATGCCGTGGATTATGACCATGGTACCTGACCATGGCCTATACTTCGCGTCGGAGGCGTGATGACGAAGACGGTCTCGAAGTCGCAGTTCAAGCCGAAGGCGCTCGCGTACCTGCGTGAAGTCGAGGAGTCGGGAGAGGCGCTCGTCATCACGGACCATGGCCGCCCGGTCGTCCGCGTCGCACCCTATGCACCGGCCGCTGCGACGCTCGAACGCCTGCGCGGTTGCGTGATCCGCTACGACCGCCCGACCGAGCCCGTCGC